>JANNSS010000209.1:0-5727 GCA_031402955.1 Saprospiraceae bacterium | reverse complement strand
AGTATGTTTTGCACATTGTATCTAAGCAGCCTTTGTTCTTTTAGTTGCGTATCATCTATCTGATCAAAAACAGTAGCCCCCTCATCAAGCCAGTAATGGTGAAGGATGTGAACCTGAAATAGGCTAGTAAACTGATGGGAGATCCGTTCCATGCAAGTTATCCGATTGGATCTTTATGTCGAAATATTTTGTCAATGCTGGTGATGACCCCTGTTTCCTCCTGGATAAATTTGTACTTCAGATCCAACATTCGCAAGGTGTACAAGGCAAAAGGGAATTGGCGACCACCAAGTGTTCCCCATAGATGGTTTACTTCTTCAAGAGTAGGAGAATAAAGTTCCATGATCAACTTGAAGGACTCCAGATGATCCAGGGTATTTACATCCTGAAGGTGTGGAGAAAGTGACGCTGGAGACGTATTGTCCGGTGTAAAAACATTTTTAGACTGGAAAAACCGGAAAGTCCTGGATAAATCTATAAGTGCATTGCGGTATTCTGTATGGGTAGCTGCAAACAAGAGAAAGAAATTTAGAAATACGGGTGGGTTTTCCTGTATCACTTTTAAATTGGTGTCATCCCGTGTATAAGAAGACAAATTCTTTAGTGTTTTTTCTTCCTTATAATTAACAAGGGTCATGATGATACGTCCTGCTGGTAGCGTACCTCCCTGGGTGCCTTCGACGCCCAATGAAATATTACCGATGGTTACTCTTTCGGCCGTCGATGGAACGTTTGTATACCCGGATACGATGTGTTGATTTAGTTCTGTACGAATGATATGAATTGCATGTGCAATCATGCGGTCAGATTAGTGTGTATGCGTGATTGGATTAAAGAGGCACTGGGCGTTAGTTTTCCTTTGCCTGGAAATTTCATTTCTGATTCAGGAATGAATGCCGTGCGTAAATTAGTAATTGAATATACAGCTTCGCCCTTTCAGTCCCAGGAGGAACTGTGATTTGATGGGGAAGAAATAAAAAGCCATTTTTAAGATTAGTACCTGTAATCATATTGAGGTACTAACATCTTTAATGATGTCAAAGTAAGATACTCTTCAGAATAAAGCAAGTCTTTTTATTTATATTTTTAATCTTAATATGAATAGTGATCTGTTTTAAGCAGAACAAACTATAACATTGAAGCATTTAACTACCCCTCATTCACCGTCTGCTCCCACTTCCCATGCCCCTCATTCCAGATTTGGATCATCCGCTCCGAAAATATTCGAACACGATCCTCATTAGATAGATTGTAGTATTTACCGGCTTGCTGATTGAATAGAAATTTCTCTACCTGCAACTGTTGACCGGTGGTTCTTGAATTGATCCATAATCGTTGAGCACTTGATGCGCCAAGCATTGCCACCGCTATGGTAGCTGCTGCACTGATCACAGGCAATATCCATCCAGGAAACCGGCCTTCATAGATTAATTCAAAGGATGAAATGATCGAAGTAGCCCCGGCTAAAAGAATACTAGTGTATTTGTAAAGATGAAAGCTGTTTTTAGCCTTATCCGCTTTCCTGCCGAAATGGTCAAGTAACATTTGCAGTTCACGATTCACAATCGAAATCCTTTCCTCATGGGAAAGGGAGGGGTCGACCAGGACGTTTTCCGGAGATAATATTTTTTCCATCTAGTATTTTTATTTGAGGCGATGATTTCGAAATATAATCATTTCAGGATGACAAATATTATTTTACTTCTTCCGGATGTAAGATTAAACGAAGCAATTACGGGTTTCGGGATGCCCGCTTTATGTTAAGTTGACAGAAGTCAGATCAGTGCACACCTACTCTATGACTAAGGGATTGGTCTGTTGACTTTTTTAGGATTGCCATTTCAATTAGGATATCCTACACGATATATTGAAATGTAATCCGTTTCGATAATCTCGATTTCATTCATTTGTAATCCGGATCCATCTCCGATGTGCGGAATCCAGCCACCTCATTTGCCATGAGGATGAAAACATTCCAGCACAAACCGCGAGTGGAGACCCACCAGGTATCTGTTGAAGTCCATTTTGTAGGGATGAATTCCTTGCTGAATGGCCATTCAGGATTAAGGTAGATCTCTGCCCATACCCTGTTTTCCATCAAGGTGCTGGCTTTGGCCCAGCCATGTTTCAACCCAACTACATAAGCGCAATACTCAGCTCTGAACCAGCTACCCCCGTTGTAATAGTAGCCATCACTTTTGCCGTTGCTATAATTCTCTTCGCCAAACTTCTCGAAAGGCTGATACTCGCCGCTGAGATATGCATATCCGGGTGACTCTTTGATCAGTCTCACGCAAATAGGTGCAGTAGTCCCATATTCCGGATGAGGAGAATCGGGTACTTTGTTGAGCAGTGGTATTTGGTCTAGATGAGTTCGCACCATTTCATCTGTTAGTAAGGGTTTGTCAAACAACCATAATGAAAAGAACTCCGGCTCTAGATCAGTCAAGGTGATGATATCAGGATAGTTCCGATCAAACAGCATATGTTTTCTTTCAGCATCATAAAACTTCCTGTACTCCTCTTCTGCTTTTTGAATATAGGATTCAGAAATATCAAAACCCAGTTCTTTAATCGTCCTCAATACGATAGCCAACATCCCCTGGTTCACACTCAGGCGATCTGTTTTAGGATTAAAGTCTACGATATCCACCTGGCTTAAGGAAAAATGGGATTGGCATTTTCCATCCCCATCATCATCAAATTCGTTTAATACATACTCAACAGCCTTCTCTATTTTATCCTGCGAAGGCGTGACACCAAAACGACGCTTGTTCAGCAGAGCCCATATCAGCCATTCAATGGTAGCTTCATTATCTTTTGCTTCGACTGATCCCATCATCGGGGTGATGATCGTACCAATACCACCTTTGGGTGTTTGTGTCTTTCCCCATTGCTCCCAGAGAGAAAGGTTGAGTTCTTTATTGTAAGTAGACACCGCTGCAAAAAAGCAATCCCGGTTGTACATATCCGGTGCATAATTCATGTTAGGCACATTGAATGGGGTAAAGTCTTTTGTGTCCGTGATCCATGTCAACATATTGAAATTGGCATACAACATTTTTTCAATCAACGATCCTTTAAACCCCTTTGCTTCTGCAAGCCGCGATTGTGCCGAGATCATAAATTGCTGATGTGATATCCAGGGTTCTGCAAAAACATAGGTTGTCTTCTGCACTTTTTCACCAATGGGCAGGATGTTATATGGCTCTGATGCAGGTAGATGTTCAATGAACTGAAGATCTTTTATCTGCAAATTGCATTCTTTGCCGGACTGTGTGCCGATAAACATCAAGACGCTATCATCTTCGATATAGGGTACCAGAATACTTCCTTCAAAAAGGGTCCATTCGTTTTCTGTAGCAGGAAATTGATCGATATATTTAACGCCTTGTTCCAACTCAATAGTCTTTATGCCATTCCTTGTCCTGAACAACTTTAAGGCTACTGGCGTATTCCCTTTGCACCAAAACGAAATGGTATATATTTTTTGATCCTCAAACGGAGTTATAAATTCTATTCCAGCTCTGCTTCCGGGATGACCGGTAATCGAAATGAGCCCATCTGCTATAGTCACGTCTGCATTGCCTTCCTTTTTATAGTCAGTCGGCATGTTTATAGCCGTTTCACTCCCGGCATCTAGATTGTACATTTCCCCAAAGGTCTGCCTGATGTAATCATTGTCTAGTAATTGTTCTTGACCTGTAGCGACAGAAAATAAATTCACATCCGGCAACCTGCGCATTCCTACAAAGCCGCCACCGCGTCCGCTAAACCGCCTGCGTGTATTTCGGGTATAGTGATTTTTATAACCTGCATCTGTTAATAACCCTACTACATTATTATTTGATGTCACAAAACCTGCCGCTGGATATATTTCGTGGATAAAACCTCCCGGGAAACTATCATATTCAAATGTGACATATCGTTGTGGTTTTTCCGCGGGCCTGTTGGTTTCTTTTAAAATGTAATACATGCCAGGCATAGAGGGCTGAAACAACTCAACCGTTTTCTTGATGACATGATCATTGATGACCTCGTAGGTGACACTGACCGAAAGGTTTGCATCAAACTCTTTTACATAGGAATCTCGTTTCAACGTGATGCGCTTTTCATTTCCTGACCATGTTTGTCCCGTCCATTCCAGGATGGCTTCGGTGCTTAAGTCCAGGTTAAACAGCTGGATTGAGAATTCTTCTTTGTTGGCTAACACCTTTTGGGGGCCATAGTAAGTATCCACATGGAATCCTGCAAGCGAATCGCCAGCGGCCCTAAGAGAAAAGGACTGGCTGGTGGCAGATGAAATATTAAACAGTATAAGCAGACATACAAAGCATGCATGAAAGTGGGTTCTACAGATAGACATATAAAGCTATTGGTAGCTCAATCTATGCATAATACCGATTACATTAGCCTCACGCCTCACGTCTCACGCCACGCCTCACGCTCTCACGTTCTCACGTTCTCACGTTCTCACGCTCTCACACTACCCTGGGATATCATCACTCCCCCCCACACTCATATCAATCTCCCCAAACTTATCCGGCCCACCTGAAAGTATTTCCGCTGAAGCCTGATCCGCATATTTGAAGAAGTTGCGATGAAACGCCTGCGCAAGAACGATTGCTTTTTCTTTGTAAGCGTCCTGGTCTTTCCAGGTCTGCACAGGATTGAGGATATTCTGATCACTGATGCCCGGACATGACATAGGCATCGCCAGATTGAAGACTTCATGTGTCTTATACCGCACATGACTGAGGTTGCCTTCCAATGCAGCAGTGATCATAGCGCGTGTATTGGTTAGTTTGATACGACTGCCCACTCCATACGGCCCACCTGACCATCCGGTATTGACCAGCCAAACGTTGACTTTGTGACGACGCATCAGGTCCCCAAGCATAGAGGCATACGTTGTAGGATGCAGCGGGAAAAACGGTGCGCCAAAGCAAGCAGAAAAAGTAGCCTGGGGTTCAGTGACTCCGGCCTCTGTTCCTGCCACTTTTGCGGTATACCCTGAAATGAAATGATACATCGCTTGCGCTGGGTTTAGCTTGCTGATCGGAGGCAATACGCCAAATGCATCAGCAGTAAGGAAGAAGATATTACGCGGGTGCCCGGCTACAGAACCCGGCATCATATTTTCGATATGATCCAGCGGATAGGATACCCGGGTATTTTCGGTGACGGAGATGTCTACATAATCGACTGTACGCGTACCGGGATAAAAACGGATGTTTTCAAGCAATGCTCCGTGACGGATTGCCCTGAAAATATCCGGTTCTTTTTCTTCGGTGAGATCAACGCATTTGGCATAACACCCGCCTTCAAAATTAAATACGCCCTCTTCAGACCAGCCATGCTCATCATCCCCGATAAGTGATCGCTGGGGATCAGCGCTCAGCGTAGTCTTACCTGTGCCCGATAATCCGAAGAAAATAGCGGTATCTCCCTGCTTGCCCACATTGGCGGAGCAATGCATGGATAGGATTTTCTCATCGTGGGGCAGGAGAAAATTCAGGACGCTGAAGATCCCTTTCTTGATTTCTCCTGTATAACCGGTGCCACCGATCAGGATAGCCCGATCTGTAAAATTGATAATGGCAAAATTCGATTGACGTGTGCCATGCTTAGCCGGATCCGCCAGGAAGCCCGGAGCGCAGACAACAGTCCATTCCGGCGCAAAATTTTCGACCTCATCCGCATGTAGGCGGAGGAACATATTATTGG
>JANNSS010000208.1:0-6372 GCA_031402955.1 Saprospiraceae bacterium | reverse complement strand
TATGTGCCCGATATCGGTTTGCACATGAAACTGGAGCGTATAGATCCTGAAAAGGAAGAATTTCATCTCTATCTGGCAAGATTATCAGATAAGCCTTTGCTTCCTTTAGAGATTGCCCAGGAAGCACCGAGAAATGATTACATCGTCCTGGAAGCGATCCTTTTTCCGGGGATCAATTTATTCTGGGCAGGCAGCCTCATCATGCTGATGGGGATGTTTATCGGCTTGTATAAGAGACTCCGTAAATCATGATAGCGACTACCATCATCCCATGTTAAAAGTTGTCTGCATTGGTGCCGGACGGCTCGCCCAACAGCTGATGCCGGCTTTAGAAGAAGCAGGTTGTCACATCGTTCAAGTGTACAACAGAACTCCTGAAGCTGCATTGGCACTTGCCGAAAAGCTTAAAGGTTCTTCCTTTACATCAGCTATTGAATCGATAGCACGTGACGCTGACTTGTATTTTTTTACGGTGTCTGATGATGCTATCACGCTTATATCATCACAGCTATATGACTTGCTATCAGATGATGCTATAGGTGTTCATTGCTCAGGTAGTCTCGGACTTGATGTATTACCGTTTGCAAGAAAAGCTGGATTCTATCCACTGCAGAGTTTCTCTGCCAATCATGAAGTCTCCTGGCGATGGATCCCATTGATCATTACCACCCCTGATGAAGACATTTGGGAACTGTTGGATACGATTGCAGGACAATTGTCATCGTCAGTATACAGGATGACCGAGGAGCAAAAATCAAACCTGCATGTTGCAGCTGTTTTTGCAAATAACTTTTCAAACCACATGCTGACTCTTGCCGAATCTATCTGCAATGAACATCAGCTACCATTTGAAATATTAAAGCCCCTGATTCTCGAGACATTTAGCAAAGCTATCCTTTCAGGACCCCGCGAAAGCCAGACAGGCCCAGCCGTACGTGGCGATGAAAAGACGATTCTGAAACACCTTAGCTTGTTAGATAATCATCCGGCACTGAGAAATGTATACAGGGTGGTGACGGAGAGTATTAAGAAGAGTATAGTCTAACTCCGAGATTTGAGTTGACATCTTTGAGCTATCAATTTCGAGCTACCAGTTTCCAGCTTCCAGCTACCAGTTCAAATACTCACTGATGTTTACTGTGTAAAACGACAATCCTCCACCAATGCGTGCGGAAAATCAACTCGCACATCACAATCAACCTGGAGGCTGGGAGCTGATAGCTGGAAGCTTAAAAATCATCTAGCGCTTCACAATCTCACTGGAAGCTGGTAGCTGATAGCTGGAAGCTAATTTAATCCCTACTCGGCAACAGTTTCGCTACGATGTCATCATAGTAAGGTCGTTCCTTGAGACTGGAATGCGATCCGGGGAAGAAGATTAAATCGAGTTCAATAAACTGATTCTTGGCGTCAAAATCACGAAGAACTACTGCAACTCGTTTGTCATTGATAAGCCGGGTATTGTCGATCATCGGAAACTCAAAGAAGTCGACAACAAAAACCGGATTGAGGACTTTGTCTTCCTTTTCCGGAATACGTGTACCTACTTTCAAATCAACAGTTACGGTGGAGTTGATAGTATCCTTTGCCTGAATGGTGAGATGTATAAAGTGCTTAATGGGTATCAATTTCTCATTGCTCAGGAAAGAGTCGATGAACATACAGCTAAAGGTGTCGTTAGAACTGAAAGCCAAGGAATCATAGAAATACACAAACTTTTCCACCGTAGCTACACCCTCGAGACTGGCCAGTTGTTTCGTGGTCACCTCCTTAGACATATCATAGATCCTGTTTTTAAACTTTGTATGTAGCCCCCTGTCCTTGGTTTCTGTATTATTACGACGGTTGAGGTACGTAAACAGTGGAGTCAGGTTAAGTGATTCGTGGAAGTTATAGGCCAGCAGTTCAAGCTGAAGGATTTTTTCATCAATCGTATTGGAATTCTGAAGGATGGTCCCGATGATGGAAGTAAACATATCCTTTCGTAATGCGCTCTCTGATTCTTCACGTCGGCTCATCAGCTCCGTGTACAACCTGGTCTTGGCTTCGTTCTCCTGGTTTCTGTTGATGTAGTCAGAGGCGTAATAACTGACCATGGCAATCGTGATCGCGGTAATCAATCCACCCAGTGGATGCAAAACAATCTCAGCCTTATCCCAGATATCTTTCTCGCCTTCGGGGCGTTCTACTGTTTTTTTAGTTGCCATACTTCACCTGCTTTGACCAGGGATAAAGTATACCCTGTAGAGTTGTTGGTTGAAAAAACATCAAATGTGGCGCCTGCATGGTCCACTACTTCGAGTTTATATTTTCCAACTTCCTTGATGGTCATGGAGAAATATCCATTTTTGTCGGTTAGTGTTGTGGCTACGACCTTGCCGTTTTGGGTGATCTGGACAGATTGGGCTATTAATGGTTGTCCGTCTTTTTTGATCGTTCCAAAAATCTCACCAGCAAACACGAAGGATGGCAGAAAGAATAAAAGAGAAAGAATGATGTGTCGGGTATTCATCGTTTGTGGTATTTAGTGATTATATGACAATCCTGTCATGGGTGTTATACTGGGTAAATATAGGCGGATTAAAAGTAAAATGAAACGACCAGGGGCCAAATCAGGTTGTTTTCACACTAGTTTAACAGGAACGTTAAATCCTGACTGGTTAAATAACGAAGCGCTCGGGGGAAATGTTTTAGCTTACGCTCAAACTAGTTAGGCCCTTTCGTTCTTTCGGATTCTCCTGCTTCAATGTAGCTCAGCTCATAGCTCTTCATACTTCGTCTTCGCTCATCTCATCGGTTTCATTACTAGAGCTGTTAGTTAGTCCCTGGGATATCATCCCGGGTTGACAGATTGCGGCCGCTCTTGGTTCGTCCCTGGGCTATCACCCTGGGTTGATAGATTACGGCCGCTCTTGGTTCGCCCCAGGGCTATCACCCTGGGTTGATAGATTACGGCCTTTCAGGCCTAAAATTAAATAGTTGGTTCGACCTGCTTATCTGCCTTCAAGTAAGACAGCTCACCAAGCATCAGCACAGCACAACGCTTTTCACTTTTCACTTTCCACTTTTCACTTTTCACTTTTCACTTTTCACGGCTCTATGCGCTATGCTCTCTGCTCTTAATCTTGATCAAAGCAGAAATCACATCCAGTGCGCAATCATAATGCGTGTGATTATTAATCACCAGGTCGGCATCATACTTAAATGGGAGGATAAATGATCTATAAGATGGTAAAACGTGATATTCATATCGGTGCAAGACATCTTCCAGTGGATAATTTCTTTCCCCCGCATCCCTGATGATACGTCGTTTGAGCTTGATCACATCTTCGGCATCTATGAATACCTTCAGATCAAGCAATGTGCGGATCTCATCAAAATAAAATACAAACAATCCCTCTACCAGGACCACTGGAGCAGGTTTGAAAGTTAGGACGACAGGTTCCTGCTTAGGGTTATTAAACACATACTGGACTTTTTTAACTTCATTTCCATTGATTAATGATTTGATATCACGTGCAAAGGCTTCGTCATCGATAGACTGCGGTAAGTCAAAATTCTGGTACCCGGCATCATCCCAGACCTGAACCTCTCTCGGACGGTAATATTCATCCTGAGAGATAATACAGAGCTGATCCTCAGGAAATTTACGACGCAATTCATGAATGATGCGTGTCTTACCTGAGCCACTGCCCCCGGTAATGCCGATCAAGTAAGGTTTGTCTGCCATGTGGGAGCGAAAATAATATTTAAATGTGAGTGGTGAGCAGTGAGTGGTGAGTCGTGAGTCGTGAGTATCATTAACGCTCGTTCAAGTCTTCAGACTTGAACGCAATATAATCTCGTCTCCAGACGAGCGGGATATCACCTTTCTCTCTTCCTCCCTCGACTCTTGTTCTCCCGCCACCCGTACGAGGCGGGATCCTCGTGCTGAGCTGAGTGGAAGTATTCGCTGTGCTACGACTTGCTCTATGCGCCCTATGCCCTATGCTCTATGCTCTCCGCCCCGTGCTTGTATTTGAAAACAAACTGAAACACAATCCCCAGCACCAGCGCATAGGCTGCAAACGTAAACCAGATATTCGGCCAGTCCTTGATGCCATCAGTTGTAAAATAGTCAACGACCCAACCACTCAACCAACCGCCAAAAAAAGCACCGAGGCCATTGGTCATCAGCATGAACAGACCTTGTGCGCTCGCCCTGATCTTGATGTCAGCTTCCTTTTCGACATATAAGGATCCTGAGATATTGAAGAAATCAAAGGCCATACCGTAAATAATCATGGATAATACAAGGAATACCAATCCACTGCCCGGATCCCCGATGCCAAATAATGCAAAGCGGAAGAACCATGCGATGATACTCAGCAGCATCACGCGTTTGATACCAAAGCGTCGAAGGAAAAAGGGAATACTCAGGATAAACAGCGTCTCTGATATCTGTGAAATAGAAATCAGGATATTAGGATGCTCGACTGCAAAGGTGCCTTTGAATGCATCATTGGCTCCGAAATCATCAAGGAAAGGCTTTCCAAATGCATTCGTAATCTGCAAAGCCGCTCCGAGCAACATGGAAAAAACAAAAAAGATGGCCATCTGCTTTTTCCGGAACAGGATCAAAGCATCCAGTCCAAGGGTGGTCAACCAGGAGGCCGTTTTACTCACCCCTGCCGGTTTGCAGGCTGGCATGGTAAAACAATACAGGCTGAGCACAAGTGATGCCGCGCCGCTCACCAGGAACTGGATGGGGGTTTGAGTCCAATTGAATAAATCCACAAGCCACATGGCACAGATAAATCCGACCGTGCCCCACACCCTGATGGGTGGAAAATCCTTGACTATGTTGAAGCCTTTATTTTCAAGCACGATGTAGGATACTGTATTATTCAAGGCAATCGTAGGCATAAACACGAGTGCATTAAAGAACATCACCCAATACATCATCCCGGGATCATCGACCCGGGATGCCCAGAGTAGCAAAAAGGCACCTATCAGGTGGCATGCACCTAAAACTCTTTCCGCGTTGACCCATCTGTCAGCAACAATACCCAGCAAGGCTGGCATAAAAAGGGATGCTATCCCCATCGTCCCGTATGTAGCACCAATCTGCGTCCCTGTGGCATGCAGCACGCTAAACATATAGCCACCAAGAGATATGAGCCAGGAACCCCAGATAAAAAACTCAAGGAAGTTCATGACAATAAGCCGATGCCTGATATTCACATTACGCGGATTTAGTGTAACTGAAGGAAATCTTTCAGGCAGGGAAGATAATAATTAATGGTACGTTGGTAACAGAAGCCTTACATGCGATCAGTTATTAAACTCAGGGATGGCTCAGTGGAATTGACAACCTCTGGGTTTGGAATACCCTGGATTCACCTGTACTTTCATGAAATAGCATAGCCGAAATCGTCACGTCCACAAGATAGGCCTGCTGAAATTCAGGAGACAACCCATATGTTGTTACCTTGTCTATGAATATTGTTGAATGGATGGGCTGAGCACCAAAAGAGCTACTCCACAGCGTGCCATCTTCATCTCTATAGGCGATCTCCACCCTGTTGGCTACGACATTTGGCGAGCTATTTTCGATAGGTGTGCTAAGTAGCGTAATTGGAAAATAACAGGCATCTACCGCTAAGTCCTGAACTCTGATCGTTTGTGATAACTGAGATCTGTTACCTAAAGCATCCGTCACCGTGACTCCGGCATAGATTTCTGCAGTACTATCCTGCACAGGTATAACAATAGTCGACGAGGTCGCTTCATTAAACCATTCAATCTGGAATGGTGGAGTGCCCTCTGGCCTGACGCTCAAACTTATATAATTCGGTGTCTCCAGTTTAGGCTCAATGGAAATGAGGCAAGGCACCAGTGTGGTAGGATCAAAATGAATACATTGGGTATACTGACATCCGGTATAAGCCAAAGACTGAAAACATACATCGATGTTTTCCTGATATCCAATGACACTTCCAAACTCATGAAAAAAGGTAGTGGTAGGTCCATTGAGATCTTCCCAGTAACTATAACCACTCATAAATAATCCCGGATGGGTTGTTAATGAAATATCAAAACTATCAACCTCAAGGGCTGATAAAACAAAACCCTTCGAACCCACATGAATTGTATTAGAAAAAGTCATGGCAGGATCATTCGCAACCGGAATATCCTGGTAAAAACTGAATGTCCAGGATGGTGTACACTGGTCAAGACAGCCATCCAAACTGAACACAGAAGTATAAACCTTTAGTGAATCCTTTTGCACGACAAGAGGTAATGAAGTCCAGTTTTCTTTTCCTGCTTCTATCTTTAAAGGCGTGCCCTCTAAATCAGCTGTCAGGCCAAATACGGGATCACCTGTAAACC
>JANNSS010000207.1:0-21344 GCA_031402955.1 Saprospiraceae bacterium | reverse complement strand
ACATTGCGTGGTATCAGGCAATAAAGCACCACCACATGTATACCATTGATAATGATCAGCAGTATCGGATACGCATATCTGATCACCTGTGAGCTCTAATGTGCCGATGCAATCCAGGAAATGAAGATCGACCGTGATGATAGAGTCACATCCTACGGGAGGAATAATGATAAATGTACCGGTTGGGTTGGATTCATCGAAGGTATAACCGAGCACTTCGATACTATATCCATCACCCATGCACCCATAATAGGAAATGGTATCCCTCGCAGGAGGATCAAAAACCAAAGTAATAGTGATGATCGAATCACACCCATTACTGCCGGTGGTCACTTCTGTACCGAAGGGATTAGACTCATCATAGCGAACAGAATCTACCATCACAAAGTAGCCATCGCCTTCACATCCTATATACGTCTCATGTGAGTAGGCAACCGGATGAAAAACGAGATTGATCGTAATGATCGAATCACACCCATTACTACCGGTGATCACTTCTGTACCAGTTGGATTAGACTCATTATACCAGCCATCATTAATATCCACCTGGAAGCCATCTCCCTGACATCCTTCGTACGTAAATGAACCAAAAGTGATGGGGTGGAATTCAAGCTCAACGATGATCGTGGAATCACATCCATGTATTGTTTCCATGATTTCGACTCCTATTGGATTGGCCTCATCATAGGTGGTTCCATTGACGATGACTGAATATCCATCACCTTCGCATCCTGTATATAGTTCGTACTCAATGACAGGTTCATAGGTCAGGACAGTGATAAAAAGGATCGAGTCGCAGCCATTTTCAGAATCACCGTATAACGTATCAATCCAATTTCCTTCAGTGTAGTAGCTGCCATTGATTTCTATGGAATCACCCTCGCAAATGGTTTCAGTGACTGAGGCGGAAGACGTAGGCTTTACATCCACGAGCACAAAGCAGGTATCCGGTTCTTCGAGGGGGATCTGAACAATGACCTGAAGTGTGGAGATTCCGGGAGCAGTAAAACAGGCTACATGAGGATTCGCCTCATTTTCATTAGTGATGGTGCCGCCACTGTTCGACCAGGTATAGGTGGTTCCCTGTGGGTCATCCACCAGGTAAAATACCGGACCGCATTGATTAAGACAAACCTCTCCGGGTGCAAAAATGCATTGCCCTTGTAGCAGTGCCACTACAAATAAAAGGCAGAATATAGTTGTTATTGTAAGGTACCTCATTCGAGGCCACAAGGTAACAAATATTAAATAATTGTAATATGTTAAAATTTCAGACCCATATCCTCTGCCTTAAAACCTTCCGTTTAAACCCAACTCAGTTAGGGTGTGCCGATGCAGGAGTTGGCTCCTGCATCCACCTGGATACCCAGCGGAATTACGATGGAGAATCTACATTGGAATTCTCATGGTCGCAGGAGCAAACTTCTGCAACGGCCATGGCCGGTATTCTTTAAAACTGGAAGTAGATAAACGAACTACTACTCTCCTGGCTCAGGGCCAGTGCAAACAACATCAGGGCCCATACGATAGCCAGAAACCACCATGGGATTTTTTGGGCCAGTTGAAGAACGGATGATTTCCGCATCAACCAGTGCGCTATGACCATCAGCGAAATGATCACGCAAACTTTAATGATGGCCAGGGTGGTCAATAAAGGTTTGGCATCATGGGCCATGCCAAACATCGAGCCAAGCATCGTCCAGGCTTGTGTGAAGGTCCCGGCCCTGAAAAACACCCAGGTTACATTGATCAGGAAGAACGTAAACAACGCATATATAAATGCCAGGGATGTATTGCTCCCGGTGATTCCGGCTACTGCAACATCCTGATCTGCTGGAATTGTTTTCTTTGATAACTTATCACGTATAAATTTTTCGACCCACAGATAGAAACCATGCAATCCACCCCAAACCACAAAGGTCCAGTTGGCACCATGCCAAAGACCACCTAATAACATCGTGACCATGAGATTGATATAGGTCTTTAATTCGCCTTTACGGTTTCCACCCAGCGGGATATAGAGATAGTCCCTGAGCCATGCCGAAAGGGTAATATGCCATCGCCGCCAGAAATCTGAAAAGCCAACTGCAGCATAGGGATATTTGAAATTTTCCGGCAGTATAAATCCAAGACACAACGCCACACCGATAGCGCAGGTTGAATATCCTGCAAAGTCAAAAAAGATCTGTCCCGAAAAAGCCAACACCCCCATCCAGGTATCCAATGCAAAAAGCTGACCAGTATAACCGAATACATCATTAGCTGTACCTGCCAGTTGTCCGTCGGCTAGTACCACTTTCATAAACAAACCGAGTGTCAATAATAACAGACCTTCTGTCATTTGCTTCATCGTCGCACTACGTGGTGTTTCAAACTGAGGTACGAGTTGCAGAGGTCTTACAATCGGGCCAGCGACGAGATGCGGAAAGAATGTGACAAAGAGAGAAAAATCAAGCATTGACTTCACCGGTTCACTCTTCTTGTGATACATATCAATCGTATAACACAAAGTGGTAAATGTGTAGAACGAAATTCCTGCAGGAAGAATGATATTCGGTTCAGCAGGACTAAAATCAATACCAATGAGGTTCACCAGCGTTACAAAGTTTTCCAGCAAGAAGGTACCGTATTTAAAAAAACAAAGCATGCCGAGGTTACCAATCAGGCTCACGACAAGGAGTAATCTTTTTTTAGTGACATTCTGTTGGGTATACAAGGCACGGCCCACAAAAAAATCAACAACGGTGGATAGCCATAGCAACAGGATGAAAGGTGGATTCCATGCCGCATAGAAAACATAACTCGCGAGCAGCAGGTTGATCTTCTTTGCTCTCCATGATATCGGGAGATTGTGCAAGAGAAGCATGATGAGAAAAAAGGCTATGAAGGTGTATGAATTGAAGACCATTTAGGAGATGTTTGTAGAGTGAAATGCTTAGGAGATGAGGGGGTTAGGAGGTTAGAACAATACTGAAATACAGGTCTACAGATTTTGTTAAATGTTAAATGTGTAATGTTTAGGGGGGCCGACTTTCCTCACTGGAAGATTACATGCTGCTCATGTTTTGGAAGGTCCACCCTTTCTCCTTGAGATGTCGGATCAGGTGTTTTGTATAATCAATAGCATCTGTGAACTGCAGATGAGAAAATTCGGGGCATACATAATGACTGGTCTCGGGATAGTCCTGGAAGTGAATTCCAGCACATCCGGTGACAGCCAAAACTTTATCCCAATACTGGTCCCGTGGAAATGCTTTTCCCTCCCCTATCAACATAGGACCACTTGAAGGCGTACGCACAAATATGACTTTTCCTCCCCTGGCGATAATTTTATCAGTTGCTGTTTTTACGGTTAGCAGCAAAGAATCAAGCGGGGCTCCACTGATAGGAGGCTTTTTGTTGAAGCTGGCAAACAATGCCCAAATGGATCTTTGCTTATTGATCTGGTTGGTATCTGCCAGAAAAAGCGGCCCCATATATTCCTGCCGGCTGAATTTTACCCGATCAAAATCCCGCGGGAAAATCGGGCCCATCATCACTCCGGGGCGGCTTGGGATTTCCAATTGATCAAGCATCGCATTGAGAGAAATGTCTTCTCTATCTAGGAATACAAATGTTGACTCAACCCCTTTATTCAACACAAAACCTGCTCGTTGTGCCGGCGTGATGTCATGATAATACTTAAGTGCTTTATCAGGTCGGGCCCGGTTACCTTCATTGGTAGAGAAAAACAACCCTTCCGTCACATCGATGACCAGCCTTCCTTTAAAATTGGGATCGTCTGCCAGATTATATAAGACTGGTAAAGGGGTGCTGCCTACACAAGCCAGTTGAACAGGGTCATCCCCGGTCATTGATTTCCAGGTATCTGTATCAAGATCAAACTTGATTCGAGAGGAACCTATAAATACTGTTGATTTGTCAGAAGGCTGGTATACCCTTCCGCGATGGTAGGCCCAAAGGGGGCCGTCATCATCAAAAGAGATATTAACGCCCTCTTTTCGCTGGTAAACCTCCCAGGCGAGGATCCCCAGGATAAATAGCAATGCCGCGGCAATAGCCGGCCGCTTGAGTGGTGTGGAAGACATTGGTTTTTGTTTTGTGATTATACTAATCAACCTCAAGATCAGAAATCTTTTTGTTTCCCTTCAATCTTATTACTGCATTAAGAAGGAAAAAATCCTGAACTGATCTGAAAATAGCAAAAAGCACTAAAATGCCTTTTACCCAGGCAGGCAATGAACCTAAAAGCAATCTTGAATCGTCAGGAAAACAAAAGCCCCTGCAATATAAACACCCCTGCCCCTGCCAAAAAACCAACCAACGCAAGCCAGGAAATATGTTTCAGGTACCACATAAAATTAATTTTCTCTATCCCCATCGCCGCGACACCCGCCGCTGATCCGATGATGAGGATGCTGCCACCCGTACCGGCACTATAGGCCAGGAACTGCCAGAAGTAGCTGTCTGTCGGATAGACTGTTATATCATACATACCCATCGCTGCCGCGACAAGCGGTACATTATCAACGATGGCTGATAAGAACCCGATGATGATCACCACCAGGTTGATATTACCTACATGATGATCAAGCCACTGGGCAGTAGCGGTCAAGACGCCGGTGTGCTGCAGTACCCCGATAGCTAGTAGGATTCCAAGGAAGAAAAGGATGCTTGGCATGTCAATTTTTCGAAGCGCATAGAGTACCGAAAATCTGTCTTTATCTCTTTCATCTTTGCCGGCATGTATGAGCTCAGTGATGACCCACAACACTCCCAGGGCGCCAAGGATACCCATATAGGGTGGAAGATGGGTGATGGATTTGAATACAGGAACAAACATGAGTGACAGTAACCCCGTTGCAAAAACCAGATTCCGATCCCGTCCTGAGGTTTGCAGATGTAATGCCCCAGCGGCAGGCATATGCTCCACTTCACCTTTGAGCCGTATACTAATTAGCGCGAGAGGAACCACTGTACAAACAATACTAGGAATAATCAAATGTGTGATGGTTGCTGTAGAGGTGATCTGGCCACCAATCCAGAGCATCGTCGTGGTCACATCACCGATAGGCGACCATGCACCACCTGCATTGGCAGCAATCACCACGACAGAAACAAAGAGTAACCGCGTATCACTCGCCGGAAAAAGCTTTCTCACCAGGGAAACCATCACAATGGTCGTCGTCAGGTTGTCAAGCACTGCCGAAAGAAAAAATGTAATGGTCGCAAGCAACCACAGGAGCTTCCGCTTATTGCGCGTAGTAATCCTTGAGGTGATAATATCAAATCCATCATGGGCATCAATGAGCTCGACAATAGCCATCGCCCCCATCAGGAAAAAAAGGATTCCGGATATTTCGCCTACATGCGCCGCAAGCTGATGGGAAACTAAGTGTACATCCTGTTGCGTGAATGTGTATAACGTCCAGCACGATACACCGGTCAACAGGGCTATGGCGGCTTTATTAATACGTATAGTATGCTCCGCCGTGATCGCAAGGTAACCGGCTAAAAAAATAATAAGGATGAGTGTAGTCATGGTTTCCGTTTTAAACCAAGTCAATACTTCATGCAAAAGAGGATTCTACTCCAGAGGCAGGCAAGCTATTACACCACCGGCATAACCCTCTCCCTGAGCAATGCTTCCGCTTCCTGCTGGCTGCTGAAGGTATTGTCAATGTTGACCAGATTCGCTGCAAGTTTATCATAACGTTTGTTCATCACCCAGAAAAAGATGTGCAGGTAATGGATACCATCGAAGATAAAGGTCTTGTTCTTCTTGAAATTCTCAATGTTCTTTAGAAACACCCCTGGTATTTCGGTATAGTGCAATCCCGGATTGTAGTGATGGATAGCATGGTATCCATCGTTCCAGCAATTCTGATTGTAGACATTGTTGATGCAGTTGAAGGTACTGCTGAAGTGCCCTTCCGGATCACGCTGATCGACAAAGCAATGCTGTGTCCAGTTGCCCATCATCATGATAAAACGGGCATAGATCACCGGAATGATAAAAATCATGAGCGTGGCTTTGAAATTGACAAAACACATCGCCACGCAAAACGCATAAAATGTAAGTTCCCCTACCGTAAACCTCGTGTATACCTTTTTTTTGTTTCGTTGAAAAAGATACATAAAGGTATCTATGATACCGAGCAGTAAAAAACGAAACAGGTATTTTATAAAATCCGTAGGGCTGTCGCGGCGATATTTAAGCGTACTGCTCGCATCATCTTCCTGGTTGTTTTCAACGTGATGCATAATGATGTGGTGAGCGAAATATGTCTCGGGTGTGTTTCCAAAAAAAGGAGCAACGATCCAGGTCGTATACTTGTGCAGCCACATATTTCCCTTTTTAAACATCGGGCGATGGCACATACAATGAAACATCAGGCCAAAACGGCCCTTGAAGTAAGATTGCGCCACATACGCATAGGGTATGAATGCCAGCCACCAATACACGCCTTGCAGAAGCGGTGTATATAACAGGATAGCCCATGGGAACACAATGAGGTGAATCCGCGTCAGCAAATGAACAAAAGGAAGATCTCTTTCATCATTGATGAACCTGAGCCAGAATTTTTCGTAAGCGGTAAGACTTTCTTTGGGTTGGTACTGTGGATCGGTAATGGTGCCTAATAACTTCATGATGTGATTTAACCTTTTATGTGGTACTAATTTGCGCTATATAACCACCGAAGGTCAATGTCAAACGCCTGATTTAATCCAATCTGTAGCACAATTTAGTGATTTTTTACACAACACCGATTGCAGCAGTCATCAACTTCCCTATGACACATAGTAATCTGCAGTATTCCCTTCAGTTTCAGACTATTTCAAAATGCTTTGTTTCTGATGATTTTATATTTATTTACATATTGTTGACTTCTATCCCTTAAATATTCAAAATCATTTTTCTATCTTCGATTATCACTTTAATTTTCTCCCGAGGTTTTTTGTTAAACGGTTTTATGAAATAGAGGCATACTATGCCGAATACCATAGTACCTGGTACTTCCTTGTATTTTTTAACCAAATCCATCATAACAATGAAAAACCTTTTATTTACCCTGATGCTTTTGACCTTGGCCAGCTCCTTCCTCCAGGCTCAAACAGACTACAAACAATGGGAGACTCACCGTTTCTTTGCCAAGAGAGGCCATGAGGCTGATTTTGAAAAAGGTCTTGCCGAACACAATAAAAAATTCCATAATTCGGCTCCCTACAAAACAGGCATTTTTGAAATTACTACCGGGCCTAACACCGGCGCATACGAATTGGCTATGGGCCCAATGACGTTTACGCAGATGGAAGGCCGTCCCGCCGGTAAAGAACATGATGCCGACTGGGCTAAAGTGATGGAACATGTTGAATCGACAGGCGAGTCTGTGTATTGGAGAGCTGATAAAAATATCTACTATGCACCAGCTGGATCCGAAGCTTTTACAGCATTGCGTTGGAGGTACTCTACAGTCCGGCCTGATCAGCGCGACCGCTTTGAGGGCCTCCTGGCACAAGTGGAGAAAGTATTTGAAACCAAAAAACTTGGCGCCGGATTTTCGGCCTATTGGAGATTTGGTGCTTCACAGGGACCTCATGTGTGCACTGAAATGAGCATGCCTGGTCTCAAGTATTTTGATCGCGAAGATACCTGGGTCAAAGACTTTGAAGAAGTGCATGGAGAGGGTTCCTATGAACGGTATCTGGAGGATCTCAACATGTGTGTCGACAGGACTAAAACCTATGATGAATTTCTAAAATTCAGAACAGATCTGAGCAGCGATAACTAGAAATAAGCTTGCTTAAAAAGCTACATGAACATAACCAAAAAAGGCCGGGAGACATCTTCCGGCTTTTTTTATTCCATCTGGTTCAAAACTATTAAGCTGTCCCCATGTTATGTGTATAAGACGACCCTCTTCTTCATATTTGATGAAGCCAATAGCCTGAATATCCTCTATTCCTGTCTGGCACGTATTTTCTAACCACATTAATCCGATCTCGTATGAGTAAGTCGTTTTTATTATCTATTGCAGTCATGGTAGGCATCATCGCTTTTCCATCCTGTAAAGCAAGCAATCAGACCAAAGGGGCCGTTATTGGCGCCGGAGCAGGAGCAGCTGCCGGAGCACTCCTGGGCAAAGACAACAAAGCCGTTGCCATCATCCTCGGCGCCGCAGTTGGCGGTGTAGCAGGAGGCCTTATCGGCAATTACATGGATCAACAAGCAGCCAAGATACAGGATGACCTTGAAGGCGCAACTGTTGAACGTGTAGGAGAAGGTATCCTTGTCACCTTTGATTCCGGAATTCTGTTTGACGTTGATTCATATTCCTTGAAATCCGAAACCAGGAATAACCTGACTAAACTTTCGGAAACCATGAAAAAATATGACGAAACCGAAATCAGGGTGCTCGGACATACAGACAACACCGGAACTGAAAAATATAATGCAGCACTCTCCAAGAGAAGAGCCGCTTCTGTCAATGATTATCTGGTGACGAAAGGTGTAGCCTCAACCAGGTTGACAGATATAGGTTATGGTGAACTGGATCCGATCGCAACCAATGAAACACTGGATGGAAGGGAACTGAACCGACGAGTAGAAATCGTGATTGTTGCCGATAAAAAATTACAACGTGACGCAAAAAAAGGCGATCTTCCAACAACTTAATTCCCTATCCCGGCCGATGATTGCCGATCAGCAGGATTTTGAAATCCTGACGGCAAAACTGAATTGATGCAACTATTCGAAAAACTTAAAACTGATATTATGAAACAAACCTTCGGAATTATCCTGATCATCGCCGCACTGGCCCTTGGCTACCTCGGCTATGACAAGATGCAGAATAGTAAAGCCGGAATCAAAATCGGTGACCTTGAGATATCAGCCTCAAACAAAACCTCGAGTGAATCTGCCTATCTGCTTTTAGGCCTCGGAGCAGTATGCCTCCTGGGTGGGTTGGTGATGATAACACGTAGTAAAAGCTGACACAATGCTTATCTTACGACGATACAGATAGAATAAAAAAAGGGAATGGATGCTTGTCCATTCCCTTTTTTACACTTCCAAATTGAATTTCAGACTTCCCGTCGCGACTGACATAGCTCAACGCCAACCACTTACTCAATTAGCATGGCCGTTCAGTAAGTAATACAGCACAGCAGGCTGTTCCATGACTATGTTTGCACAACGTTACTAAAACAAGCCATGACCACGGATGAGGAAACCTGATCCACATGCCATAAAAACACAATAAATCCCTATTTAGAAGAGTAAAAGGCTATCCCCAGGGGTAGCTTTTTACTTTTGAATACTTTCATTGGACACACACCACCAACAAGGATATTCCCGGAGAATTAACTATTTTCACAGTGTTCCAATAAGCGAAACAGTATCATCTCCTCTTTCATGCTCCACTCCCCTGCTGTCAAGAAAATACATCGTGCCTGGAGCATGTATGACTGGGCAAATTCAGCATACAACCTGGTCATTACCTCCACGATATTCCCTATTTATTACCTGGCGGTGACCAGCGATAAAGTGCAGGATAATCTGGACTATGTATATTTTTTCAACTGGAAAATCATCAATACCGCGCTGCTCAATTATGCGCTTGCCCTTGCCTACCTCATGGTCGCGTTTCTGTCCCCCATTCTTTCTTCTATAGCGGATGTACAGGGAACAAAGAAAAAATTTATGAAAATTTTCTGCTACCTGGGTTCACTGGCATGCTGTGGTTTGTACTTTTTCACCCCGGGGGCCATTGAACTCGGCATCATACTGGCGATTGTGGCGGCCATTGGCTATAGTGGCAGCATTGTATTTTACAATGCCTACCTCCCTGAAATCGCTGAAGAAAAATATCATGACAAACTCAGTGCGAAAGGATTTGCCTATGGCTATGTGGGAAGCGTGATCCTGCAGGTGATTTGTTTTGCATTCATTCTCATGAACTTCCCGGATAAGACATTTGCGCCAAGACTAGCATTCTTACTAGTCGGAATCTGGTGGTTGGGTTTCGCGCAGATCCCATTCCGTATCCTTCCGAACGGCGCTAAGTCAAAGGGGGAAATACATCAAGGTGTCTGGAAAAAAGGATTTCACGAACTCAACGTGGTTTGGATACAGATCAGACAGATGCCAATGCTGAAGAGATATCTGGCTGCTTTCTTTTTTTATAGCATGGGCGTTCAGACGGTCATGCTGGCGGCAGCAGAATTTGCCGGAAAAGAAATAAAGAAAAATGTTGACGGTGATTGGGTCCCTCTCGGGGACACGGAGATGATCATCATCATACTGATCATTCAGCTGGTGGCCATCGCCGGAGCTATGCTGATGGCAAGGCTTTCTATTTGGATAGGCAATCTTCGTGTCCTCATGCTGACGGTCGTGATTTGGATAGGTATTTGTATTGCCGCCTATTACACCCGGACTGATACACAGTTTTACTTTCTGGCGGCATTGGTTGGGTTGGTGATGGGAGGCATTCAGGCCATGAGCAGATCAACGTTTTCGAAGATGATGCCAGCGACAAAAGACACTGCTTCGTATTTTAGTTTCTTTACGATGGCCGAAAGACTCGCGATCGTCTTCGGGCTGTTTACGTTTGGATTTATAGAACATATGACCGGCAATATGCGCAATTCAATTTTTGCACTCGCCCTATTTTTCCTGGCGGGCCTGATCCTCCTCATACTTTCCGAATGGACGCGCAAAAAAGAGGGTATAGATTCTCATGTCCTCAAACCACGCCCAGTCTGAACCAGACGGAAGCGTCCAATCGTATGGAAGCCATCAGCAATGGGTTTCATCTTCGAATATTTCCTTCAGCGACAATTAAATGTTCAATCACTACACAAATGCTGTCGCCCTTGGTTGTAGCGATAGTGCTACGAACCTGTTTTTTCTGAAATCGCTATCTTGTAGCCAGGAGCAGGCAAGTATATGATTGTAATCAATCTGATCATTTATTATCTTTTTATCATTCCGGTATCGCTGTTACCCTTTCGGGTGCTGTACCTGGTCTCTGATTTTTTATACGTCGTGCTGTACCGAATCGCAGGATACAGGACGGCTGTTGTCAGAAATAATCTTGAGCATTCATTTCCCGAAAAATCAGATTCCGAAATCAAGGTGATTGAAAAAGCATACTATCATCACCTCTGTGATGTAGTCGTCGAAACTTTTAAATCCTACTCCATCAGCGAAAAGGAAATCCTGAAGAGAATGGTGGTCGAAAATCCTGAATTGCCTGATCATTATTTCAGCGAAGGGCGGAGTATATTATTGGCAGGTGGACACTATAATAATTGGGAGTGGATCGCGACCTCACTCGAGCAGCAGATCAAACATAAAACGTTTGCTCTTTACACGCCACTTTCAAACAAGTTTTTTGAAACGAAAATGCAATCGACCCGTGGGAAATTCGGATTGACGATGGTCAGCATCAAGAGAACTTCAGCCTTTTTTGAAGAAAATAAAAATATAGCCACCGCCACCATTTTCGGAATAGATCAATCTCCCCGCAACCCCGACCGGTGTCACTGGATGAGTTTTCTGAATCAGGAAACCGGGGTGCTGTTTGGTTTAGAGAAATATGCAAAAGAGTTTAATTATCCGGTTCTGTTTTGCGAAATTGATAAAATCAAAAGAGGCTACTATACAGTCCGTTTTTTCCTTGTCACAGACCAACCACAGGAAACACCGCATGGCTGGATTATAGAAGAGACCACAAAACAACTGGAGCAACAAATCATCACCCACCCTCAATACTGGTTGTGGTCCCATAAGCGATGGAAACATAAGCGTAAATTGCAAAGTTGAGCTTACTCGGACCCCCTACCCCCTGAAAGGGGGGCTTGAATTCAATGTTTGGCTTTCTCTGACCCCCTACCCCCTGAAAGGGGGAGTTAAATCCAAAGTTGAGCTTAAGTTGACTTAAGCTCGCGTACGAAAAATCAAAATAATCATGGCCCAGGTAACATTCTGTGCAGCCGTTTTTAACGGCGGGTAAATACATCCCTTATTGTTCACTGTCACGTTTTGCCCCCAACCCCCTAGACGGGGGACCAGAATGATTTGTCAACTTGAATTAAAGTACTGATCTAAAGATACGCAGGACTTTTCTGTACGGGGATTCCTACTATCACGCCTCTTCAGTGCTTTTACAGAATGATCATTTACAATTACATATTAATCTTCGCTTACACTCTCTTCTGTCTCCCAATTCCTGTCTCCTGTCTCCTAATTATTCTTCACTCTTCACTTTCGGTTGGTGAGCGGAGTCGAACCATCACTCTTCACTTTTCACTTATTCTACTTTCATTTGACATCATACTTCGACCTTTAGTCCATGAAGTCAATCGACTGAAGGTGTCGTGTTTCAAAGTCTTAGAATACTCGGGATATTCCTTTTCGGTTGCGAGGATCTGCGCTAAAGATAAGAATGTGGGTTGAAAATGGGAAGGGGAAATATGTGTGTATAGGGATGGTAAAGAAGCAAGGGGGATATCAGCTCAATGAGCTGGGCCACACGACCTGGTGCTCCAGGTTTTCAACTTTGAGCTAGCAAAATTTAAGTCAGGTCAGAAGACAAAAGAGTCAGTCCTATCCGCCAAATTGTGAAGCCATTGTTTTATGAGGAATTCTACTTCGACGTTTGTCTCAACTTAATTTTGAACTGAAGTTCACCATCCAGCCCTTCCTCCACAATCTTTTGGAGGGTTGAGATACGCACCTCTCTTACGTCATTCTCAATCTTTGAAATATTGCCCTTATTGGTGCCGCATCGATCAGCGAGTTCTTCTTGTGTCAAGCCCTTCTTCAATCTGGCTTGTTGGAGGAGAACACCGATCTTAAACAGCTCATATCCTTTATCCAATTTGTCCCGCTTGGGAGTACCCTTCTTACCATATCGTTCCTCTACAAATTGGCCTATGCTTTTTAGATTACTTTTCTTGCTCATATTGTTTCTTTATCCGTAATGCTTTTTCAATTTCAGATTTTGGTGTTCGTTGGGTCTTCTTTTGATATCCATTGGCCAATACAACAAGTTGGCCTTCATCAAAGAAGCAAAAGATTCTGAAGATGTCACTTCCCTGCTGAATACGCATTTCATAAAGCCCATCAGTATCCTCCAGGTGTTTAAGATATTCTTCCGGCACCTGTAGTAAGTGTTCAATAATCCAGATAGTCCAAATGATCTTATCCCTTACTTTCGGCCTCTGTCTGTCATAGAAGTCGCTGAAGTAAGTCTTGTATGCGGAGACCGTCCTTACCTTCAACTGGTGCATTGAAGTAAAGATAGGGTAAGTTGTCTTAATATGCAACTAAAAAATTTTAAACTTGGAAATAAATGGGAAGATATCTTTAGATGAAAACTCTCAACACGGATATATCCGCGACCCAATACAAGGCATATTGACTGATTTTCAAGAGTTTGATAGCACGCCTTTCCATATGTTCATTGCGCATAGCCAAACCGTCGGGCTGTGTTTCGACATACTAACCACATCCTCTTGCTACAGCTCAACAACCGCGGAATCGAAGTATTCGCTTTTTATATGTTCGGGTTCTGGCAGATAATCTGGCCTACTCTAAACAGGACACAGATTTACCCGGGCTTCAATATGGAATAACCAATACTTCGACTTCGCTCAGTGCGCCGCTTCTGCAATGGCTCTAATCCTTTTCATTCAGAATTATCGGCACGTTCTTACCGGCAGGCATGATGATGATCTTGGCATTGGGTGAAAGGGCAATCTCCTTATTGGCCTTGATCATTTCATACTGCAGTTGCTTATCACTGAGACCTGTGCTCAGGATCCGCTGGTAGTCGGCTATACCCTGGGCTTCAACCCGCTTGCGTTCAGCTTCCTGCTTTTCCTTTTGAAGGACGAATGTCATTTTTTGAGCATCCTGCTCGGCATTTATCTTTGATTCTATAGTGGTCTTTACAGATTCAGGCAACATAATATTACGCACCAGGATAGATTCCAGTTCCAATCCTCTCAAGGAAAATTCATTTTTTACACCCTCAAAAATCCGGTTTTGAAACTCATCTCTTTTGGAGGAATACAGGGATACTGCGTCATAGTAGACGGCATTATCTCTAAGCTTGGTCCTGACCATTGGCCGTACAATGACGTTCCTGTAGTCGGTACCAATTTCCTTTAGTATCTGTGGCGTCTTATCGGGTTTGACACGATATAATACAGTCACATCAATCACCACTTCTAGTCCATCCTGCGAAAGTACCCTGATGGCATCATCTCCCATCTTCTCTCCTTCGTCATGAATACCCGACATGGTATAATTCTGTGTCTTCGTGTCAAAATGGGTCACCTTGACGAGGGGATTAACAAAATTAAGGCCCGGCTCAAGTGTATTACTCTGGACTTTACCAAACAAGGATTGCACACCTATTGTCCCCGCGTCTATCTGTACGATCATGGAGGAAAGAAGTCCTATGAGAATCAGCACGACTGCAATTGCCTTTCCCATGGCATGATACTTGTACCAAGGAGATGGCCCCTTTCCGGAAGCCCTGATAATGACGAATAATAAGATGCCGATAAATACAAGTGCCATGGCAGGAGAGTTTAATTTATTGAATACCTGAAGGTAACTTATTTTTCTCCCTGTTCTCACGATCTCACGTTCTCACGATCTCACCCTTCGGCCATTTGTTAAGGAATCAATAACCCCGGGGTCAACCTATTGAGCATCACTCAAGTTATGTTTAGATTTGACCCTGCAAACAAAGGAAACTTTCAAAAGTGGCTATTGCAAAATCAGCATTTCTAAAATATTTGGATGAATGACTGAAATTCCAGTTTTTTTTAAATTGCAGTAAATTAAATATATACCCCGTTCATTAAGAAACTAATAAACCTGAAAAGAATGAAACCACTGATGATCGCCACTTTTTTGCTTGTTCACCTCACCGCCGGTGCACAAATCTACGTACCGCTCAAAATCGTCAATGGTGTTGCCACCTTTGAAGCCACCGAGGAGACTAAATTGTCTGCCAAGGAGATCCACGAGCGGACCACCAAATGGATGGAAAAGACTTTTCTGGCTGAGCAGGTGATCACGCAGAATACAGAAGCAAGGATATCTGCCAGATTTTTTCAAGACTACGCCGACGACAAATGGTCTGATCGTTTTGAACATATGTTACAGATTGATATTAAGGACAATACCGCTGTTTTTACAGTGACCGACACCAAACTCGCCCTGATCAGGGATGGAGAATGGAAGGAAAACCTGACCAAAATGAGGATCATGTTTGAGCAATCTGTCAACGAACTATTCTGGTCATATTCCGACAGCCTGAAAGAGTCAAACGGAAAAAAATAACCCTTCCAGAGACTAAGGTTTACCTTGAAAATAGTTCAGGATGTTTGGATTACATTCACATAAATACCCCCGGCCAGCGACTTTTTCCCGTATCTTTGAAGTCCTTAAATCATACTGATAATGACGAATTTTTTATTTCTTAGCCTGCCAGGTGGCATGGAGTGGGTCATCATCCTGTTCGTTGTGCTGCTCTTATTTGGTGGTAAAAAGATCCCCGAACTGATGCGCGGATTAGGTAAAGGTATACGGGAGTTTAACAACGCCCGCAACAGTATCGAATCCGAAATCAAGGAAGGCATGCGCGAATCTGAGCGCAAAGCCATCGAAGAAACTAAAAAAGAAGCTTAAGTACCATTTTTGGTCTCTTGCTTTTTCTCTCGCTAACTTACCGGGCTTTTCCTTCTATTTTATACCTTCTGTAGAATAATATCCTGCTTTTGGTTTTCAAACAATTATCCTCTATGAAAAACATTTTGGCAATACTCTTTCTGACCTTATTGATGAC
Source organism: Saprospiraceae bacterium (assembly GCA_031402955.1). Lineage (GTDB taxonomy): Bacteria > Bacteroidota > Bacteroidia > Chitinophagales > Saprospiraceae > Opimibacter. Next base: position 5,472 of record JANNSS010000207.1, on the reverse strand, counting down.
TTCGTTCCAGTCCGTACAAGCTCAGAAATTTGGTCACCTCAATTCAGCTCAACTCATCGAAGCGCATCCTAAAGTGGTGAGCGCAAACACTGAGCTGGAGACGTTCCGCAAAAGTGTCATGGACCCTTTTGAAGCAAAAGCAAAAGCGTTTGAATCCAAGGCTTCTTTCTTTATGGCAGAAGTAAATGCCGGCACCCTTTCTAAGGTAACCGCACAAACTCGTCAGGAAGAATTACAGAAAGAACAACAAGACCTCCAGACTGAACAACAACAAATCGAATTTGCCATCCTGCAAAAACGCGAACAACTCCTTCAACCTATCCTCACGGAAATTGACAGTGTCATCCAGGCCATCGGCAAAGAAGGCAGTTACACGATGATTTTTGATACCAGCGTCACCGGCGCACTCCTCTTCACGCAGGAAAGTGAAAACCTCACAGAAACAATAAAGGCGAAGCTGAAAAGCTGAAAAGCTAGAAGCAAGGAGCAAGGAGCAAGGAGCAAAGGGACTGTCTGGTAACGGTTCTTTCTAGGATACAATAATCAATAGCCAGCAAGGAAGGAAAAGTGAGAAGTATTTTTTCGCTTCTTATCTCTCAGTGCACTCCGTGTACTCTCCCGCTACATGTCTTTAATCATGGCGGGATCTGCGACGTGCGAAATAATTTGTTAAAGGCGGAGAGCATAGTGCAGAGAGCAGAGGAACTGTCTGGATAAGGATTTTTCATTGGGTATTATTTAATAGGAAAACCAGACTCTCGACAAAATCCTCCTTACTCCCTTCATCCCTGCATCCCTTGCTCACCTTTTAAGCCTCTTTGGTATTCTACGATTTTGAATCCTCCAAATTTATTTCTCGCGCAACGTCGCAACGCCGCATTTTGAATTCCCTTTTCCTTTCTGCCCTTCAGTATTCTAAGGTTTTGAATTCTCCAAATTAATTCAAAGAAGTCTTCAAAAAGTTTTGCTCATAAGGGGTCTGCCGGTTGATTACAGCGAACATACGGCCTACAATCTTATTCCTGATTATATTGATAGTACTCATTTTGGATTTCCCCTTTTCAACCCGCTTTTGATAGAACTCCTTTAATTCCTTATCGCATCCTATTGCTGATTTGGCGGCTAGATCCAGGATGGTTTTCATTCCTTTATCAGCCATATGATTCACCCTGGTCCTTCCCCGTACACTTGTCCCGGAAGAGTTCTCAAAGGGTGCTATGCCGCAATAACAGGCAAATTTTCGAGCATTTGCAAATCGCTCAAAATTGTGCGTTTTTATAATGGTGTTGGTCGCTACCACAGGACCTACTCCTTTAATCGAATTGAGCAAGGCATAATTCTTGGCGATCTTCTCCTCTTGCTGAATTACCTCTTTAATTTCCTTGTCTAGCTTTTCGATCTGTTTGTCCAATTGAGCAACAACCTGAAGCTGGCAGTGAAGAGCCATGGAACTATCCTTTAATCCAATATTGCGAAACTCCTCGATTGAAGACTTTAAACCAGCTCGTGTACTAACTAGTTTTTCCCGGGAAGTATTGAGCAATTTCAGGGCTTGTAAGGCCTTAGAAAGAGGAGTCTCTGCTTTCAGTCTTCCTTGCTTTTCAAACCCATAAGTGGCAATTCTTGAAGCATCCATTTTGTCAGATTTGCCTCTGGTCAGCCCTATAGAATACTTAATATCCAGTGGGTTTACTTTGTTAAAGCGGTAGCCTTTTTTATGCAAAAACGCTTCAAAAGAAAAACTGTAAAGCCCAGTATGCTCCATTACAATTGTCAATCGGCTGGGATCTATTTTTTGGAATTTCAGCCAATGAATCATCTTCTTGAACCCTTCTATATTGTTTTCAATACGAAGATGCTCCTGGGTGGCGTGAATCGCCAGATCAATGCTTTTTTTGGAGAGGTCGGCTCCAACGATTTTTTGAACATTTTCCATAACTTTGTTTTAAACAGTTAATAAAAAGTTGCTGTAGCCTAAGACCTTTAATTAGCCTTGAAGGACTTACCATTCTAAATGGGCCTAAGCAACTGTGGTTGGAAATGGGGACTAATACTGAAGTTGGGTCTGGGAACCTAGCCTCTTCGAAAGTTCACCCCATTTCCTCCCACAATTTAAAACCTTCAATCTTTGTTTGGAAAATTCACTCTTTTGGCCTAAGCAGGCCTAAAGGCCTCTTTAGCCTCTTCCGCCTCTTTAGCCTTTTACATTTTCGTAAGAGCAACCACCTTCTCCCAATACACCACGCCAATATAATTCACCTGATCAAAAACCAGGACCAGCGGAAGCTTATGATGTTGCATCAGATTGTATATCTGAGCAGCTGTCATCTCCGGAGGGACGGCATAGGGTGTAGGAATAATCCAAGCATCAATGAGACTTTCAGGTCGCGGAGGTGGATTTCCAAGCAATCGTTCGCGGGGAATATATCCGGCAGGAATGCCAGGTCTTGACCATACTATAAAGGCTGCCTCCCGCAGGTCTTTTGCAAGTTCGCGCGCCGCATCCATGCGCTGGCCGGTAAATAAGAGATGCTGCAGAGGCTCCATCATACTGATCACTTTGAGCGTATTCATCCTAGTCTGGCGTACCAGGGTTTGATATTCCTGACGTGCAGCAAAAAAGATAAAAACACCGATCAAGGTCAGCGTCGGTTGACTACGATAGATACCGAGACCGAACATGATCAAGGCAATAGCTTGTCCTGCATACGACGCTATTTGCGTTGCTTTCGTCCTGTCAAGCTTTAGTGACAAGAGGCTGCGTAACATTCTTCCGCCGTCCATCGGGAAAGCTGGAAGGAGATTGAATGTCCCCAGGTATCCATTGGCCAGCATGATGACTTTCCAATAGGAATCTGCTTGTTCAAAATCCCAGAAGGACAGTGAGAATATCGGAAAGGTCTCGCCTTTGAAGATGATGAAGCCAAGCCATATCAATGCAACGATCACAAAATTGACTATAGGGCCAGCGATAGCCACCCAAAATTCCTGTCCTCTACCTTCGGGCATTCTTTCGAGGCGTGCTATACCACCGATAGGTGTCATCATGATGTCAAATGTTTTGACACCAAACTTTCTCGCTGCCAATGCATGCCCGAATTCGTGCAGGATGACACAGAGGAAAACACTCAGCACGATACCAATAGAAATGAGCACAAACGTTGGCCCATTCCCTGCCTGATTTGTTTCATACGCAACCCAGAGGAGGAGTAATGCAAAAGTCCAATGGATCTTTACGGGGATACCAGTCACTGTTGCAAGATGAAGTGATCCCTTCATATGGTGTAGGCTTCTGAATTATTTGAAATGAAACAGCTTCGCGCTATGCTTTCTGAAGCTCGCTTTGCATGGGCTGGTAGAGATCGCCTTTCAATACCGCTCTCGAAATCACCAGGCGTTGGATCTCACTGGTGCCTTCATAAATCTGCGTAATTTTAGCATCGCGCATGAGACGTTCGACATGGTATTCTTTTACATAACCATATCCTCCATGGATCTGCACAGCTTCAATAGTTGTTTTCATCGCCACTTCTGAAGCAAAAAGTTTTGCCATGGCAGCAGCAGTTCCAAAGTCCATCCCAAGATCTTTCATGCGTGCAGCACGGTAGACTAACAATCTGGCTGCTTCTATTTCTGTAGCCATATCAGCCAGTTTAAAGGAGATGGCCTGGTGAGTCATGATGGGTTTTCCAAACGTAGTTCGTTCTTGTGCATATTGCAGGGCCAGTTCATAAGCGCCTGCTGCGATACCCAAGGCCTGTGCCGCGATACCGATACGTCCGCCATCCAGTGTAGACATCGCAAACCTGAATCCGAAGCCGTCATCACCGATCCGGTTTTCTTTCCCAACTTTCACATCACTGTACATGATGGAGTGGGTGTCTGATGCGCGGATGCCTAACTTATCCTCCTTAGCACCGATCGAGACACCTGGAAATGCTTTTTCAATGATCAGGGTGTTGATTCCCTTGTGTTTTAGTTCACGATGACTTTGGGCCATCACCAGGTGTATTCCTGATTTACCGCCATTGGTGATCCAGTTTTTGGTACCATTGACCAGGTAATGGTCGCCTTTATCTTCAGCGATTGTCTGTTGACTAGTGGCATCGCTGCCGGCTTCTGGTTCAGACAGGCAGAAGGCCCCAATCGTTTCGCCTGTTGCAAGTTTTGAGAGATAGCGTTGTTTCTGATCTTCGTTACCATACTTTTCAAGTCCCCAGCAGACCAGGGAATTGTTGACCGACATGATCACGGAGCAACTGGCATCGATCTTGGAAATTTCTTCCATGGCCAGGACGTAGCTCATGGTATCCATGCCACCTCCGCCGTATTCAGGGCTGACCATCATCCCCAGGAATCCCATTTCTCCCATCATCTTCACTTGCTCCGTAGGGTATATCATGTCCCGGTCCCGGTCGATGACCCCAGGGAGGAGCTGATTCTGGGCAAAATTACGTGCAGCTTCCTTGACAGCCTGCTGGTCTTCATTCAGTATAAAATCCATGATGTAAAGATAAAAAAAAGGCTAAGGCGGAGGCGAAGGCGAAGGAAAGACGGAGGTGAAGGCGAAGGAAAGGCTAAGGCTGAGGAAAGGCTAAGGCTGAGGAAAGGCTGAGGCTAAGGCTAAGGAAGCCTCAACCACCAAAAAATCAAGCGTGGTATTTGATCACACCCTTTATTTATTTCGAAAACAATTCAATTTTGGCGTACAAAGACTTCACCAGTCTATCGGTTTGGCAAAGAGCCTCGAGGCTTTTGTTGATTGTTTATCGGGTAACGGAAACATTTCCCGACACAGAAAAGTATGGCTTGGTGTCAAATATGAGACGGGCTGCCAATTCAGTGCCAGATAATATAGCCGAAGGATTCGGCCGGTATGAAAACAAAGACAAATCAAGATTTTACAAAATTTCCAGAGGAAGTAGTTATGAACTTATTTCTCAGACACATTCATCATACAACTTAGGTTATATAACTGCGGAAGACAAAAATGAACTCATGGAATACAAGGAAGTCATCAACGAACTTGATAAAATTATTAAAACAGTAGAATCCCGTCCAAAGCAATCTTAGCCTTAGCCTTTTTCCTTCGCCTTAGCCTCCGCCTTTTCATTCCTTCGCCTTAGCCTCCGCCTTTTCATTCCTTCGCCTTAGCCTCCGCCTTAGCCTTCTTCAATTATCTCCAATATCGTCCTGAAAACAACATACTTCCCTTCAAAAAGCACCTTGTGTTTTTGTTGTAATCCGGGGGCGTGATCACGATTATAGATTTCAAACAGCTCAGGACTGGGGCAGGTATATTGAATAGCGTATGTAAATCCTTCCTCATCATCATACCCTTCGAGATGCAGGAAACGGAAGGAACGGAAACAAGCTGTTTCCATGACGTCCGGGATGTGTTCCTCTCTCATCCATGTCACCCATACATCACGGACGTTGGGAGATATTTTTACGGTCACATTATAGATCAGT
>JANNSS010000206.1:0-11371 GCA_031402955.1 Saprospiraceae bacterium | reverse complement strand
TTTCCTCAGCCTTCGCCTTCGCCTTTTTTAGCGGGGTTAAAACCCCACTTTACAAGATCGGTCGTGCCTACGGCACTTGGATCGATGATTTGAAATCATCGGACTTTTTATAAATATTTGATGACTATGCTTTTTAGCCTTTTTAGCCCCTTCGGCCTCTTGGGCCTTTTGTTTTTTCCTCAGCCTTCGCCTTCGCATCAGCCTTATTTAGTGGGGTTAAAACCCCACTAAATAAGATCGGTCGTGCCTACGGCACTTGGATCGATGATTTGTAATCATCGGACTTTTTATAAATACTTGATGACTATGCTTTTTAGCCATTTTAGCCCCTTCGGCCTCTTGAGCCATTTATTTTTTTCCTCAGCCTTCGCCTCAGCCTTTTTTAGCGGGGTTAAAACCCCACTTTACAAGATCGGTCGTGCCTACGGCACTTGGATCGATGATTTGTAATCATCGATCTTTTTAGAACCATTTAATAGTGTTTGCTATTTGACCTCTTAAGCCCTTTCAGCCTCTTGGGCCTTTTGTTTTTTCCTCAGCCTTAGCCTTCGCCTCAGCCTTATTTTTTTTATCATCCTTTTCATTACCTTTGACCACCGAACTAAATTATTCATTCGTAAATGGAAGGCAGTAGTTGTTATGACCAGGTATTATCACATCGAGGACGGACGTCTGACCGAACTGGACAAGCCTGTACTTTCCTGTTGGGTCAATGTACATCCACCCTTTGAGCCTGAAGAGCTCGAGACCCTTGCGGAAGAATTTGCCATCCCTATAGATTTTCTGACTGACTCATTGGACATCGATGAGCGTTCGCGGTATGAACGTGAAGATGACGTGCGCCTTATCCTGGTCAATACCCCTATGCTCAATGAGATCGATCTGGACAATGAAGCGATCTACATTACGTCCCCTATCGGTATCATACTGACCCAGGACCATGTCCTGACAATAGGACCATATGAAAACCCCATTATCCAAAGGATTATTGAAGGACGTATTAAGGGATTTGACCCAGCCAATGAGCAGATGTTTGTACTCCATATATTTGAGCAGAATGTGCTCCGGTTTATGGACAGCCTCAAAAAGCTCAATGTCAAGCGGAATGTGATCGAAAACGAACTCTATGATTCCAGCCGGAACTCAGAGTTGAAGCAGTTGCTCCGGATCGAAAAGAGTCTGGTGTATTTTGTCAATGCCCTTGGATCTAATGAGCTGCTCAAGATCAAGATCAAGCGGACCGACTTTCTGCGCCTGGGCGAAAACGAGGAAGAATCTGATTTTTTCGAGGATATCATTATCGATAACGGGCAGGCGCTCAGTATGGCCAACATCTACACCAATATCCTCAGCGGAACCATGGAAGCCTATACTTCGATTGTATCCAACAACCTCAACACCTTTATCCAGCGGCTGACAGTCGTCACGATCATCCTGATGGTTCCCACTCTGGTGGCTAGTTTTTTTGGGATGAACGTCAAGGTACCTTTTGCAACTACCCCGGGGGCATTTTACTTTGTGTTGATGATCTCGGCCTCCATCAGCCTTTTGCTGGTCTGGTTTTTCAGAAGGAAGAATATCTTCTGAAACGGGACTTTCGCAAAAGGAGCCTAACTGGCCCTTATTCTTAAAAAAATTTCCGAAAAAACAAGGGTTTTCCACACTTTTATGGTCGATTTCCACCTTTACAAACAGGTAACGTGGGATTTTCAAAAAGTTTTACACACCAGCATCTTTTTTTTATCTGTGTAGGGGGCACTATTTCAACATATTATACATTTTCTCCACATGATGTGGATAAAATGTTTTCATATTAAATAAAAACTTCATTTATTTAGAGCCATCAAATCGGGGGTGTATCCGTATCCAACCAAAAAGCGCCTTCTCCCACGGTTTGAGTACCTATTTAACTTATAGGGATTTATTACCTACCTGAGACAAACCATTAAAATTGGTTCCTCCTCGGGAAATTGCTGTCTCTGAGCGGAATGCCCGCCATAGAGAGCCTAGGGATAGACGCCTCTGGTCCGAATGGGAATTGAGTTTTTATTGAACCTTAATAAAACGTAATATAATGGCAGAAAATATAATGACCGAAACGACTACCGAGCCGATCCTCACGGACAATCCTGGCCGTTTTGTCATATTTCCGATACAACATCACGACATCTGGAAGTTTTATAAGATGTCCGAAGCCAACTTCTGGACAGCCGAGGAGATCGACCTACAGCAGGACCTTCATGATTGGACCAATAAGCTCAATGATGACGAGCGCCATTTTATTAAACACGTCCTTGCTTTCTTTGCCGCCAGCGATGGTATCGTCAATGAAAACCTTGCCGAACACTTTGTGAGCGAAGTTCAATATACCGAGGCCAAGTTTTTCTATGGCTTCCAGATCATGATGGAAAATATCCACTCTGAAACCTACAGCCTGCTCATTGATACCTATATAAAAGATACCAAGGAGAAAGACTACCTCTTCAATGCCATCGATACCCTCGATTGTGTCAAGAAAAAAGCCAACTGGGCGCTTCGCTGGATCAGTAAGGGTAATTTCCAGGAAAGACTTATCGCCTTTGCAGCAGTGGAAGGCATTTTCTTCTCCGGTTCCTTTTGTTCCATCTTCTGGCTCAAGAAGCGTGGCCTGATGCCAGGACTTACCTTCTCCAATGAATTAATCTCCAGGGATGAAGGCATGCATTGTGATTTCGCTTGCCTGCTATACAATAACCATATCGTCAATCGCCTCGATCCAACCATCGTGAAGGATATCATCATGGATGCGGTGTTGATTGAAAAAGACTTTGTGTCAGATGCTCTTCCGGTTAAGCTCATCGGAATGAACGCTGACATGATGTGTCAGTATATCGAGTATGTGGCTGACAGGTTGCTTATATCATTAGGTCAACCTAAAGTTTACAACGCAGAAAATCCATTCCAATGGATGGAACTCATCTCTATCGCCGGTAAAACCAACTTCTTTGAAAAGAGAGTCGGTGACTACCAGAAAGCTGGTGTCATGGGCAACCGTGAAGACCAGGTGTTCTCCATGGACGAAGATTTTTAGAATAACGAATAGCGAATAACGAACCCTTCGACTTTGCTCAGGGACCTTTAGATTTTACTGATAAAGAATACTAAACAAATAACTAATAAAGATTTCAAACGAATTGTTGAAGGCGGAAATAACTTTTCACTTTTCACTCTTCATTTTTCACTTAAACAGTCTCCCCTAACATTATAATACCATACCCTCATGCAAGTCATCAAACGTACCGGAAAACGAGAAGAAGTAAGTTTCGACAAAATCACCGCACGAGTCAAGAAACTCGTGTATGGTCTCTCCGATCATGTCAATCCCATCAAGATATCCATGAAGGTTATCGAAGGGTTGTATGACGGTGTCACCACCTCCAACCTAGATAACCTCGCCGCTGAGACATCAGCAACGATGGCGGCCATCCACCCTGATTATGCGCTCCTGGCTTCCAGGATAGCTATTTCCAACCTCCATAAAAACACGAATAAATCGTTTAGCGAAACGATGGATGCGCTCTACAATTATGTAGATCCGATCACCAAACAAAAAGCAGGACTGATCAGTGATATGACGATGGATATCATTCATCGCAATGCTGACCAGTTGGATAGCGCGATCATCTATGACCGTGATTTCACTTTCGATTATTTCGGCTTCAAGACCTTAGAGCGTTCCTACTTATTGCGTATGAACGGTCAGGTGGTAGAGCGTCCACAACATATGCTGATGCGTGCTTCAGTAGGTATCCATGGTGAGGATATCGCGTCAGCGATTGAGACTTATCACCTGATGTCCGAGAAGTGGTTTATCCACGCGACACCAACCCTCTTTAATGCAGGCACACCAAAACCCCAGTTGAGCAGTTGCTTTTTATTGAGCATGGTAGGGGATAGCATTGACGGCATTTTCGAGACACTGTCCCGTTGTGCAAAGATCAGTCAATCTGCAGGAGGTATCGGTCTTAGCATACACAATATCCGTGCTACCGGTAGCTATATCAAAGGCACAGGAGGTACCAGCAATGGTATCATCCCGATGCTCAAAGTATTTAACGATACAGCACGCTATGTAGACCAGGGAGGAGGCAAGCGCAAAGGAGCTTTTGCCGTATACCTCGAGCCATGGCATGCTGATATCATGGAGTTCCTTGAACTCAAGAAAAACCATGGTAAGGAAGAGCAGCGCGCACGCGACTTGTTCTATGCACTGTGGATATGCGATCTTTTCATGGAACGCGTAAAGAACAATGAAAACTGGTCACTCTTCTGCCCGAATGAAGCACCAGGCCTCAGTGATACTTATGGTGGAGAATTTGAAGCCCTCTATCACAAGTATGAGCAGGAAGGCAAAGCCCGGAAAGTGGTAAGAGCACAAGAAATCTGGAGCGCTATCACCGAAAGCCAGATCGAAACCGGCACACCATATATGCTGTACAAGGATGCAGCCAATAAAAAGAGCAATCAAAAGAATCTCGGTACCATCAAGTCTTCGAACCTGTGTACAGAGATTATGGAATATACTTCTCCGGATGAAGTTGCAGTGTGTAACCTGGCTTCACTCGCCTTGCCAAAATTTGTGGACAATGGCGTATTCAACCATGAGCAGCTCTTCAACATCACCCGTGTTGTGACACGCAATCTAAACAAGGTGATTGATGTCAACTATTATCCGATCCCGGAGGCGCGCAATTCAAATATGCGTCACCGTCCAATTGGAATAGGTGTACAAGGTCTTGCTGATGCCTTCATCATGATGGGATTTGCATTTGATAGTCCTGAATCGCGCAAACTCAACAAGGAGATATTTGAGACTATTTACTTTGCAGCCGTTACAGAGTCTAATGCGATTGCAAAAAGAGATGGAGCTTATGAAACGTTTGAAGGCTCACCAGCAAGTAAAGGAGAACTACAGTATGACATGTGGGGTGTTGAGCCATCTGATCGCTGGAACTGGGCTGAACTCAAATCAAACATTAAGAAACATGGAATGCGCAACAGTTTGTTGATCGCACCTATGCCTACCGCATCTACCAGCCAGATCCTCGGTAACAATGAGTGTATCGAGCCATACACAAGTAATATCTACACCCGCCGCACACTTTCAGGAGAGTACATCGTCGTCAATAAACACCTGCTCAATGACCTGATCCGTCTCAACCTATGGGATGAGGAAATGAAAGAAGCACTCATCGTGAGCAACGGTAGTGTTCAGCATATTGAAGGTCTGCCGCAGGATTTGAAAGAGCGTTACAAGACCGTATGGGAGATAAGCCAGAAAGCGATCATCGATATGTCTGCAGACAGGGGTGCGTTTATCTGCCAGAGCCAGAGTCTGAATCTGTTTGTAGAAAATGCAACGATGGCCAAATTGTCCAGCATGCACTTCTACGCTTGGCAGAAAGGCCTCAAGACAGGTATGTATTATCTACGTTCGAAAGCAGCAGTTGAGCCCATCAAGTTCTCCCTCAGTGAAAAGCACCAGCGCAAATATGTCAATGCTAACCAGATGACTGTGTTGGATACGACTATAGAAGAGATAGGACCACCTGAAATGAAAATAAATAATAGTCTGAGCAACATGACACCAGCGATGGATGTGTCTTCAGGGCCTGTATGTTCGATGGAGGACGGGTGTGTGATGTGTGGTTCTTAAGTGAAAAACGAATAGTGAAAAGTGAAAAATGGTAATTAAAAGCTATCAGCTATCAGCAGTCAGCTTTCAGCTTTCATTGTTAGTTAGAAATTAAAGGTTATAAGTGAAAATGAATGGCACTTGACGAGAGTTGAGTGCCATTTTATATTTTAGGGTTATTGAGTTACATCCATAATCTATTTATATGCGAATAGCGCCTCTATTAAAACAGCTATACCTTGGACTACCCTTTATTTTGTGCAACCAGGCAAGCAGTCAAAAAACCGACTATGCCAATTTAAGACCAACCGTTTTGGTTCAGGCATGTGGAACACAGGATTCCAGCGTGGTGAATACATCGATACGCAATCTGCTAGCACTCGATACCAGCGGGATTAAGAAGAATATGCACATGTATTATGAGGACCTGGGACAATACTATTGGAAAAAGTCAGGTGGCGAAGATGGTCAATACTACCTTCAATTGTCTATTGAGGCTTCAAGTAAAGCATTATACCATGATCCGAAATCATCTAAAGCACTCTGGAATCTTGCCTTTGCTCACACGATGATGAGCAATTGCGAAAAGGGTAGAATCTATATACAGCAGTATAAGCTTGCCACCAAGAAAAAATATTGGGATGAAGACCAGATGCGATTGCTTTTTGAGAAATGTAGTCAATAGCCGTTGCAGGAGCGTCGCACTGAGCGGAGCCGAAGTGTTTGCTCCTGCGACCACCTGGATACCTGCCGAAATTCTAATAGAAAATCTAAATAGGAATTTTCATGGTTGCAGGAGCAAACTCCTGCAACGGCAACGCCCATTTTATCCCTTTGGAACGTATTCACCACATATCTCCTTATCTTGAAGCCCGCAATCCAAAATCGCATGAACTCAAGATATTTTATAGCCCTTTTCCTGCTTTCCCAGTCTGTTATCTCCTTTGGTCAGACGGCATCTGATCCGGAAATGCCTTATTTCCCTACCAATCACCCACGAATGGTGGCCGAATGGGAGCCTGCCGTCGGTGTGCTTATAGCATGGCCATTGAGCATACCGCACAAATTGGTTATTGAACTCGCAAAGGATACCAAACTGCAGATATTAGTCGAAGACCAGAAATCAAAACAAGATGCAATCAAATGGCTGACAAAGTGGGGCATCTATCCGGACAGGATCAAATTTATCACTGCCCCTCAGGGAATTGATGTTAGCTGGACAAGAGACTGGGGGCCCCATGCAGTCTTTAACCCGGACGGCAATATGTTACTCGCAGATGGAAAGTACCTGTATGCCACACCACAATCAGGACTGGCGTGTGATGATTCACTGACATTTCTTTACTACAACGACAAAAAAGAGATCGCACTAACCAAAACGGATGATAAAATACCGGACTATATCGCATCGGCCAATGATATCGATATGGTCAGCCTGCCGTTTTCATTTACTGGTGGCAATGTCATCTCGGATGGTCAGCGCACGGCATTCTCCACTTGTGTCATCACCAATGAGAATCGGTATACAGGCGTATCTGATGAAAAATTCTTTAAGGATGCACGAAAGATCCTGGGAATCGAAAACTATAACATCATCTCCAATTTTGAAGATAAGGGAATCCAGCACATTGATTGTTTTATGAAATTGTTGGATGAAGAAAGGATATTCGTGATGCGGCCACCGGCAGATCATCCGGCCCGTGCTCAGTATGAAGGAATCGTCACGCATGAATTGAGCAAACTCACCAATGCTTTTGGACGGTCATACCAGATTCTCTGGTTGGATACAGAAAGGTATCATGAAGATGAGTTAGCTGCTTATTCAAATTCATTGATCCTCAATAAAAATATTTATGTGCCGCTGTTTGGCATTCCACAGGACTCTGTCGCATTGAAGCAATGGGCTGCTGCGATGCCGGGGTATAAGGTGAAGGGATTTGAATTTGTGATAGCAAAAGAACCGGCCTTACGTCCACAGGTGAAGGATATCTATGAAGGTATTGGTTGGGATGGCGGTGATGCATTGCATTGCAGGACTCGCGCGATCTGGGATCCGAATATGATCTACATCAGTGTCAATCGTATACCTGCCTCCGTCGCCAAAGCAACTGCTTATCCCCTTGATGTGATCATCAAAGATTACAGTAAAGGCAGCTTATCGCCTGAGAGCCTCAAAGTAATGTACCGGATAAAAGGCAAAGACGAATGGAAAGAACTCAGGCTCATGCCAACAGAGTTTCCGGATCACTATAAAGCCTCCTTACAAGGCGGCCAGGCCGGTGTGACCATCCAATACTACGTGACCGCACATAGTAACTGGGGTAGCAACGCCACGATGCCACGCACGGCTCCACAAGGCTATTACGAATTCAAGATCGACTGATCATAGTAGCCTCTGGCTACGGGAGAAAAGAAGTATTTTTAGCTATGCAAACTAAAAAACTACTTCTGCCATTCGGCATCCTGCTTATTTGTTTCCAAATGCTGACAGCTCAGCAGGAATATAAAGCAAGCGATTTCGGCGATCCAGGTGACTTGTATTTGTACAATCGGCTTCCGTTAGGATTCTCTAATCAGGTGGTCACCCAGGATGGCGAAAACGTGACCTGGGACCTGAGCACCAATCTCAACCTGAAAACACATATCAATCAGGTCGTTGAACCAGGAGAAGGTATCAGCCAGTTCACTTTCCTTACCGTATGTTCATTAAGTGGCCTTTCCACTTTTGATTGCCTGGCGGTTTGGAACAGCACCGATCAGGCAGTGTTACTCAAGGACACTTTATTTCTCCTTGATTTTGAATTGTATAACCTACAGCGCTACCAATCAAAAGTCTCCAACTTACTGCTGGAAAATTTCATTGGATTCACCGTTGATCTCGGCGGGACAGTTACACAAGCGGTTATAGTATATCAGAATCCAGACACCGTGCTGCATTTTCCAATTGTCTACGGCAATGAATGGACCTCTTCTACGACTTATGGACTTGACCTGGCTCCGGCGGGTCAAAATATTCTCTACCAGGCTATTCAAACCAGACAGACCAGGATCGACGGCTGGGGTACATTGATGACCCCATATGATACTTTTGAGAATGTTGTAAGACTTCGATCTGACATCGTTAGAATAGATACCATCGTGCAAGATGGCACGGATACCATAACCCTGATTGCAGACCAGGTGGAATATATGTGGTTTGATACCGCCTACTCGCTGCCAGTGATGACCGCTAATGGAATGATTGGCCTTAACGACTCCATCATCATCAATGCGCTGGAATACGTATATGAAGCGACGTGTCCTGCACCAACCTGGACAGTAGATCCAGGTGCGACTGAATTTTACCTGGGTGAGAATGGAACTGTGACCATCGATTTTAATGTCCTCAATCCAAATGCAAACACGTATGATTGGGATTTTGGTGATGGCCAGTTTGGAAATAGTACGGGTTCTATAAGCCATGAATACTCCGCACCAGGAGAGTATGCAGTAGCTGTGTTTGGTTGCATGACCAACTGCCTTCCAATCAATAGCTGTTCCTTTCAGTTGATCGATTTTGAGATTATTGATACCACAACCTCCGTAACCCATGTTGATGGAAAATCACTTGGTATCACACTTTATCCCAACCCAGTTTCTGACAGATTAAATCTATTTATTCCGTCTTCTCTCGGAGATCAACAATATGCAATCCTTGATATGACGGGTGGAACTGTTGTCTCAGGCATCACCAACAGCGGGAATTCATCCATTGATGCTATGAACATCCCTAATGGGATTTATACACTACAAATCAAGCCGGTTTCTAATCCAGATGGTCGTGTCGCTTATGTTAGGGTGATGGTCATGAAGGAATAGCCAGCCAGAACAGTAATTGACTTTAGCATTTTCATAAAAAAAATGGGGCACACGTTCTCCCGCGTATGCCCCTCAATTCCACAACAAATTCAAACACGATAAATTATTGGCTTAGTAGTTTAGAAGCTTAGCGCTTAGTAGATCAATTATTCCTAAGCTATAGTCTGTGGCTTTTCTCCTACTTACTTTTTACAATTGCTGAATTCCAATCCACGATTTTTTCTTAAAAATGATACGCAACACGAGCCCTCAAGTTGAAAGGGGTTCCTGCAGTGAAATGGATTTCTGAAACAGGCTCAATTTCATTCTGCAGACGGCTTTCTGTATCAAACTGTGCTTCACGCCAGCGGACGTCAAAGATGTTATCGATGTTAATCCCAAATTCAAATTTGTTGATTCTATAGCTAAGGAGTGCATCGACTACCGTGTATCCGGTAGCAACAACTGTATTGTTTTCATTAGCAGGCCTGTCGCCTAAATACCTGTATCTAATACTTCCACTCCAGCGATTTTTTGTCTGCACCGTTAAGCCACCAATACTTGAAAGCCTTGGTGCCAGAGGAATATAATTCTCTCCTTCTGCTTCATCAAGAGCTATGGCTTTAGTGTAATTGAAATCTACATCTGCGTATAACCATTCAAGTATCTGCCACCGGCCAGAGAATTCAATACCCATGCGCCGTGTACGACCACTGGGTTCCACTATCGCAGCATCTCCGACATACACAAACTCCTGATCAAGGTCAAGGTGCCATAACGTCCCACTCAGGATAAGTCGGGGAGCCGGTTTCCAAAAAGTACCAATATCGATTCCGAGTGCCCGTGGTAATGTCTCTGTGGCCTGTTGGGCTACTACGACACGACTGTCATTTGAATGAAAGCCATAACCAATGTTTCCAAATACCTGGACAGCATTTGATATCCGAACATAGGTATTAAGCTTTGGACTGATGATATGATCATTGGCAGATTTGAAAGTATTATCTGTGAGTTGATCTTTGTATGAAAATTGGAAATGGTCAAACCGAAGACCAGCATTGATGCTGACATTTTCAGAAAATCTGAACGTTTCGTTGATGTACAGACTAGCATTTGCTTCCCGGATATCTCCAAACGCCAGACGCTCAATGATCAGCGTTTTATTGGCTGTATGCGATAATTCATTGTCATTGGACATATCCTGTCGGTATTGTATTCCGATTTCCGTCTGCAGACCAATGCGGCCTATGGCATCATTTCGTTGATAAGATCCGTTGTACCCAAACAGATTCCTGCTTTCTTTTTGCTTGATCTGATCCCCATTGATACTGTCTTCAAGAAAGAAAGTAAAATTGGAATAGAGTTCAAAATCGTACTTATTATAGAAGATTTGATTCTTCAAAAAGCTACTGCTGTTGAGGGTCGAAACCAATTGAAGATTTGCATTTGACCTTGAAGTCAAGCCGCCTTCTGTGTCATCAATGGCTCCAAAAAATCCAATCTCTCCACTTTCAACCGCCCGTAGCGGAATCTGTCCAGAAGCATCCCAGTTACTTGAAAAAGTAGATAGTGTTCCAGTCAGAAAATGGTTTTTGCCAAGTGAAGCATTATACTTACCAAATAAACTGATGCGTTCAAAGTTTTGCGGACTTTGGAAATAGCCATCCGTTGATAAGTATTCACCAGCAATGTATGCGTTCTGTGTTTTTTGTTCATCATTTTGGTTGAGCAGATTAATCAAACCTAAACCCCTAAACGTATTAAATTGTCCCACTTCCAGGGCAAGGGTACTCTCTTCCAATCGATTCCGTGATTGAAACCCTACGTAACCGGCAGTGGCTAAATTACCATAGTGGGTAT
>JANNSS010000205.1:0-20125 GCA_031402955.1 Saprospiraceae bacterium | reverse complement strand
TTTTTTTTAAAACAAATGCATTGAGCTGGCAAAGCCAGCGGTTATCAACCCTTACGTCATGAGTCTGGCGTCTGCGAGTCTGGCGTCTGGCATCTTAGTTATAGATCCCCTTCAGCCGTTCCGCCGTTCCGCCACATTTAGATATTCACCTTCCAGGCTGTGCTACCGTCTTCCAGAATCTCCTTGCCCCACACCGGGATTTCGTGTTTGATTCGCTCAACAATATATTCACAGGCTTTGATGGCTTCGGCGCGGTGGACGGCAGAGGTAAAAACAAACAAACTGATCTCTCCGGCTAGCACTGTTCCAAGGCTGTGGTAGATATGGAGACAGGTCAGCGGATAGGCTTCGAAAGCGGATTCCCGGATTTCATGGAACTTGAGGTCAGCCATTTCGGGATAGGCGGTGTATTCGATAGCGGTGACAGGTTTGCCATCGATCATGTCATCTCTGACCTGGCCAAGGAAGATGCTGTGGGCACCGATATCCTTTTTGGTGCTGTGGGAGGCGATAGATTTGGCGACGAAATCCGGAGAGATCGGGCCATCGATGAAGACTTTTTTAGGCTTCTTTTCTGTCATTACAGGATCAAAAGTACGGATACATCACATGCCGATGCAAACGCCAATGAAAGGTTGTGCCATGGCATACTTATACTCGATTTTGTTGAAAGGAAGATGACTATATATTCCTGCATTCAACCAAATCAACGGTGTAATACGAAATTCATACGATCCACCTATAACCCGGTTTACAACAAACCTTTTCTTCGGCTCCACATTTCCGGCAAAACTTAAGTTTCCAAAACTAATTCCAGCCCTTAAATTCAATTTTGATCGTTTTGCCCTCAAGATATCATAATCGACTGTCAATCCGAAGGTAGAAAAAGGATCATCTACACCTTCTGTAGCAGTAATCATCATGATATACTCAGCCCCTATTCTCCATTTATGGTTAAACGCATATCGAAAATTGACATTCAGATAGTTTTGGAATAGTTGTATAGTATCCAATGTACTTTCCATAATAACAGGATCAATCAGAAAAGTATAATACCCCCCTACAAAATATTTGTGCTCAGGTTGATCTTGGGCAGAAAGCTGGGTTGTGCAGCCGATAAATATGAATAATCTAAAAATCCATTTGCTCATAACTTAAAAACTAGTTTAGTTTGAAGTGGACCGAATCTGTAGGGATCATTGTTCAGACTTGGAAAATATTCCTGAAAATATAGGAGGCTTAAGTGCAGCCAACTATTGATATAAAAATTCCATCCGATACCATACTGGACAAAAACATTAAACTTTTCTGTTTGGTGCAAACCGGATATTCTAAAGCTTTCATTGGCCAAATTCATCGCCCCCACAGAGGCAATTAGCTCTGGATACCATCGTATGTGAATAGGTTTCTTACAAATTCGGAAAGGCTTAAGTTCGACCAGGCAGTTGTCAAATTTGAAGGAATACTGCAATCCAAAACCCACTGAGTTTATACTTTTATCCGCATAATCTAAGTCTGTTCTCACTCTATAATAATCAATAAAAAGGTGCAGATATTGTGATCTTAAGAATTCTACTCCTCCTTGAAGTCTATACCAACTTGTTGTATAATAAAATGCTGAGTCCGTGGGCGAAGTTTTATAAAATCTATACCCGTCCCATCGTGGTGTAAAGGCTAGTTCAAACTTTCCTTTCAGTTTCAGTTCTGGAGTAAAAGAAGAATCCTGACTTGACAATTGGGACACTAATGAACTCAGGAGGATGCCCAGGCAGCATACCTTTAACACTACCGATCTTTTCGATGTCGCATATCCATTTCCCCCAGGAAATGAGTCTTTCAATTTAAGATTCATTTATCAAATTAATGATAAGTTGAATCATAGATTCTTTATCTCCCGGGTTGCTTTGTGCCACCAGTAACGCTAATGCAACTAATCCATTATCATTAATCTTTAGTTCCCCCGACTTCTTAAAACGATGCTTATTTTTTTCTAGAAACCAAATAAAGAGAAAGGCCCCTATTCGCTTATTTCCATCACTGAAAGAGTGATTTTTGATCACAAAATACAAGAGGTGAGCGGCTTGCTCCTCTATACTCGGATACAGATACTTCCCATCAAAAGTTTGAATAATGCTCTCCAGAGAACTGCGAAATCCATTGTCCTTTTCGTTCCCAAAAAGGCCTGTTGCTTCATTTTTTGCTATTAGCTGGCTCTTCAGGTGCGTGATTGCAGATTTTGCTTCATCATACTGGATCTCATAGGTGATGTTCTCATTGAGATTCTGATGCTCGAGTTTGCTGCTGTCGAACTGATTGAGCAATATAAAACTCCGTGTGTAGCTGCTCAGGATATCAAGCAGGCCTTTAGCCTCTGACAATTGCAAGGTATCAGTATGGCCAGATTGTGTTATGATCTCCACCACTTTATGCAACTGTTCAAGTCGCTTATTGTTAATTGCGACACCATTCACCAAATAATCCTTTAGTCGTTGGGTAGCCCATTGCCTGAATTGGGTACCTCTTTTAGAATTCACTCTATAGCCAACAGAGAGAATTGCATCCAGATTGTAATGCAAAACCTCCCTGTTTACCTTCCTTTTACCCTCCAATCGAACTTGTGCAAATTTTGCACAAGTTGAAATTTCCTCCAACTCACCTTCACTATAGATCTTTTGCAAATGCTTAAGGATGGAAGTCCTGTCAGTATCAAATAGCTCCGCCAACTGGTACTGATTCAACCAAAGGGTCTCTTGATCAAAGCGAACCTCGACTTCAGTTTGTTTTTCCGGTGTTTGATATATTATAATCTCACTCATTCATTTCTCAACTTTCAAATCAAAGTTAACTATCTACAGATGCTTACTCAGGAATAATGCTTTTATTATGGGCTTCTATACGTTAATTAAATTAACACTATAGTCCAGATCGCCATAACCAACCTGCACCTGGAAAAGGCATTTATCATCCCCCCGAAAACGGCGGCAACAACGCCACTACATCCCCAGGATTCAATTTCACATTTCCGTGGATGACTTCCATGTTGACTGCCACCAGGTATTTTGAATTTGTCAGGGCAGGATATTTTTCAATCAAAATCTTTTTCAGTTGATCCGTATCGGTAATATCCTCCATCTGCCAGGTGCTTTGACCTGTGATGTCGGTGAGCTGGCCGAAGGCGAGGAGGTTTATTTTTGATTTAGTTGTATCCATGATTGTTGCCTGGTCGAAGGTAGTGAAGTTTCAGAGCCTGTGCCTGAAGGGCAGAAGGGGGGAAAGGCGGGAGGGCACAAGGGAAAAATACTCAATTGCCCTCGGCTTTAGCCGGGGAATACAGGAATATAAGAGCTTCGGCTTTAGCCACAAGTTGGGTTTTTCTATTGGCTAAAGCCAAATTCATGCTGGCAATTCACACCCCGGCTTGAAAGCCGGGGCAATTATGGATTTCAACCTCATTACTCAAACTCATATCTCACTGAAATCCTTGCTTGAAAGCCGGGGCAATTATATTTCCCAGCTTGATTACTCAAACGCCCTTGGCCGTATGAAAAGCAAAAGATGTAAATACAATAACCAGATGTCCTTCAGTTTCGCTCGTCTGGAGACGAGCATATATTGCATTCAAGTCTGAAGACTTGAACGAGCGCATTTCACTCACAACTCACAACTCACACAGTCATCAGCTTCACAGAAGCGATGAGGAGGACCACGGCGAGGATCCACTTCAATTTCTTGTTTTCAAAATGACCGGCGCCAAAGTAGGATCCTAAGGCTCCACCAGTGAAGGCAATCAACAACATCCACATCATCTGAGATTCTAGTTGGATTCCCTTAGTGAATAACCCAGCCAGGCCGGCGAGCGAATTGACAAAAATGAATAATGCAGAGACCGCGGCTGTCTTTTTCATATCCGCCCAATGCAAAAGTAAAATCACGGGACTCAGGATGATGCCACCTCCAATGCCAATCATGCCTGATAGGAAACCAATTACTGCACCAATAATGAGTGCCATCAATACTTGAGGATGTGATCCTGTTTTTGCAGCCTGCGTTTTAAATCCTAATAGTCTAATGACGGAGAAGAGCAGGAGAACCGCCAACACTTTTTTATATACATCGGCATCAACGACCAACATACCTCCGATAAAAGCAGCAGGTACTGATGCCAGGGCAAATGGCCAAAACAATTTCCAATCAAAATGCCCCTGCCGATAATACTGGATAAAAGCAATCAACGACACTGCCAGATTCAAAAGCAAAGCTGTAGGCCGCATAAAATCAGGTGCAAAAGAAAAGAAAGCCATCAAAGCCAGATAACCACTCGCACCCCCATGCCCCACGGCTGCATAGAGGAAGGCCACGAAAGGTAACAAGATGTAAAACAGCAAATCTGAATGCAACATGTGATCGTACGTATTTCAGTTATATTTCAGAACAGGATCATCAGCACATTGACCAGATCGCCTTTCATAATGATTTCACGATCTTCTTCCAACTCAACGAGTGCATCCGCGTGCGCAAACGAATTCATCAGGTAACTCTCCTGGTGATCGAGGATGAACACCGTATTGCCCTTGGTCTTCCCTTTCATAAATTGGGTGAGCCCAGGCTTCCGCTGGAAATCGTGGGCGAGAATCATCTTGAGGCGTTTCTGGTATTGCCTGCCGGTAAACTTTCCGATCGCTGGAGTGATGTACTCATAAAAACAACTCAACACCGCAGCCGGATTGCCTGGCAATGCAAATACAAGTACATCCCCATAGGTCCCAAAATAAAACGGCTTACCCGGTTTCTGCTTCACCTTGTGAAATATCTCTTTTACGCCACATTTTGCAAGCGAAGATGGAACGAGATCATATAATCCAACAGATGCTCCACCGGTGAGGATGACTATATCAGAATCAAGCGCTCTCGAAATGGCTTCCATAATCAAGGTTTCATCATCTTCCACAATTTCAGCAGACACCGGTGAAATACCCATGGCCTTTAATGCTGTCTTGAGCGCAAAGGAATTGGATTCAAAAATCTGGCCGTCATTGATCATTCCTCCTGTCGCCACCAGTTCCTTTCCGGTGACGATAATGCGAATATGTGGATGTGCAAAAACAGGAACTTCCGTGATACCGAGGCTTGCGAGAAATGAAATGGAAGCAGGTGTCAACCGATGACTTTTCTTCAGCACCACATCTCCTGCTTTAGTCTGCGATCCCTGCAATCTCACATTTGCACCAGCAACCAACAAATTGTCTATAAGTTCGATTTGGCTGCCTTGCACTTCTACTTTTTCCTGCATCACCACGGTGTCCAATCCTGCAGGAACCGGCGCACCTGTAAAAATTCGAATGGCCTGTTGCCGCTTGATTTCAGAAGTATATACATTACCTGCCTGCACTTCACCAGCAACCTCAAGTCCGGACTTTCTATCCCAATCCGTAAAAGAAAATGCATACCCATCAACAGCAGACTGATGGAAAGGAGGTGTATCAATTGGAGAGACTACGTCATCAGACAAAGCCCTGTCCAATGCATCAATCAACCTCAAAACCTCACCGCGGCCTCCCTTACTGTTTTCGTCAATTAATTTTCTAGCCTCCGATACCGGTATCATCATTTGTTATTTGACCACAATGTAAATCAGGAAAACACGATTGCTGTAAATATTTATCCCCCTATCCGGATCATACTCCGGTTGGTAAGCGCATCGGCATCGATCTGCTCATACCGTTGTGTAAATTGTCCGCCAAGTGCTTCTTCTTTTTCAAAAACACACTGCTCGATCATGGGCATGATATCTTCTCCGTTGCGATAAGCAGACAGTAAGTCAACCTCCCCTTTCGAAAAAAGGCAGTTTTTCATTTTGCCATCGGCCGTCAGTCGCATTCGGTTGCATGTAGTACAGAACGGAGCGCTCATGGTACTGATGATCGCGAAAGTGCCTTCGTGGTTATAGACTTTAAATTTTTTAGCGGTCGCATTTGCATCGTCCCGCAGCTTGATGAAATCGTATTGCGCTGCGATGGTGTCCAGGATTTCCTGGTAACTGACCACTTTGTCTTTTTCCCAATGGTTGCCGCTAAAGGGCATGAACTCAATAAAACGGATGTGTACCGGCTGCGTTTTAGTCCATTCCACAAAATCAATGATCTCGCCTTCATTCATACCTCGCATCATCACCACATTGACCTTGACATGAAAACCCTCCTTGACCAACAATTGGATATTGTCCCACACTTGTGCGAAATGAGCCCTTCTGGTAATGGCTAAAAACTTATCTGCCTGGAGGGTATCGAGACTAACATTGACTGAGCGTATACCTGCATCCTTAAAAGCCGGAATAAATTCGTGAGCCCTGTAACCATTCGTAGTCAGCGTGAGTTCGACCGGATATTTTGAGAGCACCCTGATGATCTCAGCGGCCTCTTTCCGGACTAAGGGTTCGCCTCCGGTGAGCCTGATTTTCCGGACGCCCATGCGGACAAACATACCTGCAATGGCATCAATCTCATCCACCTGCATAAGGTGGGATGAGGCTTTAAATTGCATTTCCTCATCGGGCATACAGTAGGTACACCTGAAATTGCAGGCATCTGTCAGGGAAATCCTGAGGTAATCGTGTACACGTCCGAAACTGTCCTTGATCATAGGTATTTGAAGGCTCTGGGATAATAGATTCAAAGATAGGGTTATAATGCCGTTGCAGGAGTTTGCTCCTGCAACCAGAGAAATTCCCTAGGATGATTCCAGGGAAAAATTTCTAATGAAATTCAGGTAGGAATCCCCGTTGTTGCAGGAGCAAACTCCTGCAACGGCATGCCGATTTACAACAAGGAATCCCGGTTGTCGCAGGAGCAAACAGTTCGACTCCGCTCACCGCATCGCTCCTGCAACGGCTAAATCGCCGCTGGATGGCGTTCTCGCCGCCAGCCAAGTTGAAAAGTCAGAACAAAGCGTTTTCTTTGCTGTTTATGGCAGATTCACTAATCAATCAAATCTTACATTCTATGAAAAATATCCTCCTCCTTTCGCTTGTCGTCCTGATCGGTCTGGTCTCCTGTAAGCCAAAAGATGCTGCCACAGAAGAAGCAACGACCCAGACTGCAGACACCACCATGACCGCTCCTCCAGGATACGAGAATGTGTCCGCCGAACTGGCTGGCATGTATAAAGGTGTATTACCATGTGCAGATTGTGAAGGCATTGAGACCGTCCTTGTACTCAATACAGACAATACCTACCTGCTTAAAACAACCTACCTCGGCAAAGCTGATGCTACAGCGACAGAGAACACCGGCATCATGAGATGGAATCCCGAGAAAAGCTTTATCGTTCTCGGCGGCCTCGAAAATGCCCCTAATAAGTTTGCAGTGGGCGAAAATAAACTCACTCAACTTGATATGGAAGGCAATCCGATCACGGGAAACCTGGCTGATAAATATATTCTGGCAAAACAATAAACCATTACCAAACAAATTCTATAAAAATGAAACTGGCAAGAATTCGATTTCTGATTCCCATCATGGTGATTTTTGTACTGACCTCTTGTGCTCAAAAGGAGACCAACTGGATTGGAACGTACAAAGCAAAGCTACCATGCGTCAATTGTGAAGGGCTTGAAGCTACGCTGACACTAAAGGAGGATACCACGTTCCTGTTGAAAATTAATTTTCTCGGGGCAGATATCATCATCCCTGATACAACAGGAAGAGTGATATGGAATGAACCTGATAAACTATTCAGTCTTGATATAGCCAGCTATTTCTCCTCCTATTTTGAGATAGCGGGTGATACCCTTTTCAACCTTGATCTGGATCGCAAACGTGTAGTGGGTGTTGACGCTCCTAAGTTCATCTTTAAAAGACAATAGTTTATTGGACAAGGCTCAATTGTTTCAGCCCTATTGGAGGGTTATCCTGAATTTATAAACTATCGTATATTTCACCGCCGAAAAACGGAGAAACCGAAATCACTCAACACGACAACCACCCACCATGGATTTCACTGAAGTTATCATGCCTCTCCTTACCTTGATTGCACTTGAGGTCATCCTGGGTATAGACAATATCATCTTCATTTCCATTCTTGCCGATAAACTCCCACCTGAGCAGCGCCAGAAACTGCGCCAACTTGGGATCGGCCTGGCCATGATCATGCGCCTGATCCTGCTGACCGTCATCTCATGGATCATGAAACTTGACAATGAACTGTTCAATATCATGGACGTCAGCATCTCCGGCAAGGACCTCATCTTGCTTGCTGGAGGTACATTTCTTCTGTATAAAAGTACCAGGGAAATCTACCTCAAATCGGAAGAGGAGCATCATGGCTACGAAGATGCAGCTCTTAAAAAGAAGGTGTCTTTCAAAGACATGTTGCTTCAGATATTGATCCTTGATATTGTGTTTTCGATTGACTCCATCATCACGGCAGTCGGAATGGTCGACCAGCTATGGATTATGTACACTGCTGTGATTGTATCTGTGAGCATCATGCTCTTCGCCGCCAAGCCTATTAGCGATTTTATTTCCAGGCACCCTTCGTTTAAGATCCTGGCTTTATGCTTCCTGCTGATTATTGGTATATCGCTCATCGGGGAAGGGCTTGATTTCCATATTCCAAAGGGATATATCTATTTCTCTATGGCATTCTCCTTCTTTGTTGATTTTATCCAATTAAGGACGGTCAAGCCGAAGAAAGTGAAAAGCTAAAACTAAGGCTAAGGCGGAGGCTAAGGCTAAGGCTGAAGGCTGAAGGCTGAAGGGCAAAAATAAAACGCCGTTGCAGGAGTTTGCTCCTGCAACCACCTGGATACTCATCGAAATTCCTACGGAGGGTCTAAAATGGAGTTCTCATAGTTGCAGGAGCAAACACCTCGACTTCGCTCAGCGCGGCACTCCTGCAACGGCCATTGTCTTTGATTTCAACGGAGATTCTACACATTATGAAAAATTGTCTCCAACAAAGCGGGATGCCCTGGTGTTAAGGAGAGCATGTCTGCTATACTCATCATCGGAGCTTCATCAGGGATCGGTCAAGAACTTGCTACACAACTTGCATCTTCAGGTCACAAGGTCTTTGGTACGTATCATTCGAAGCCAACAGCTTCTGAAATCCTTTCACTTACATATCATCATTGCAATGTCCTTGATGAACAGCCTGATTTCAGCTTTCTGCCTGAAGCAATTGATGGGTTGGTGTATTGTCCCGGGAGCATTAACCTGAAGCCCTTTCACAGGATAAAGCCTGCTGACTTTCTGGGTGATTACCAGTTACAAGTCATTGGAGCGATAAAAACCATCCAGGCTACTTTGCCAGCATTGAAGAAAGGGAACCAAGCAGCTATCGTTCTTTTTTCCACGGCAGCGGTACAGACCGGATTAAATTTTCATACACTGGTCTCTGCTTCTAAGGGGGCGATAGAGGGTCTTACCCGGGCGCTTGCCGCAGAGTTTGCTCCAACCATCAGGGTCAACTGTATTGCCCCTTCACTCACGGATACACCAATGGCTGCCTCGCTTCTGAACACAGAAGAAAAAAGAAATGCGAATGCTTTACGTCATCCATTGAAACGAATAGGTACGGCAACTGATATGGCCCACATGGCTGAGTTCCTTCTAACTGAAAAGTCAGGCTGGATCACCGGACAGGTGATGCATGTGGATGGAGGCATCACCAGATTAAAGGTCTAACTTTAAAAAATAAAGATCATGAAAGAAATAAAGTGGCCTTCACTCTTGATTTGCATTGCCATCCCCCTTGTCTCAGGCTCCCTTTCAGGACTTGCCATTGCGGATAACATAAACAGCTGGTACACTACACTCAATAAGCCTTCCTTCAATCCACCTGATTATCTGTTCGGTCCGGTATGGAGTGTATTGTACATCCTCATGGGTATCGGTTTGTATCTCATCCTTCAGACACCAAAGTCTGCTATGCGCTCGAAATCGATTATGCTATTTGCCGTCCAACTCATCCTCAATCTCAGTTGGAGTTTTATATTCTTCAATGCGCAATCACCATTTGCGGCACTGGTCATCATAGTCATCTTATGGATTACCATCCTGATGATGATGATTTACTTTCATACAATCTCCCCTTTGGCATCCTACCTACAGGCACCTTATTTGTTGTGGGTTAGTTTTGCGTCAGTGTTGAATGCAGCGATTTGGTTTTTAAACAAATAGTGTTTTGAAATAACAAGCTGTGTGCTTGAAGGATCCATGTTTTACTTTGATGGCAAAGCATCCACATCATGTGAAATCGATGGAATCGTCTGCAGGTAGGCCCATACAGCCGAAGCTTCTTCATCTGTCATTGCAGCATAAGGGACCATCGGGTAGCGCAAGGCTGGCTTGCCATCACGCTGACCGAAACGAACTGCTTTGATAAACTGCTCTTCTGTCCAGTTACCAATGCCTGTTGCTTTGTCAGGGGTTAGATTTCGGGTCAGGATGATTTCACCTTCCTTTTTCGGCATGGCATTACCTCCGCTGAAATAACCGGGTGTCTTTTCAGGTTCCATGATATTCTGCGTTTCAAAACTAGGGCTATGGCAACCATAACATTCGACTTTACTGGTTGCAACGTACTTTCCAAAAGCAACTTTATCAGTAGCAGGTGGTGCAGTAATTAGTGCTGTAGGATAAGGCAATGGTTTAAAGGCAACATAGCTCAGGAATTTAGCCAGAAAAGATGGCTGGCATGACGGTTGTGCCTTAGCTACCGGGGCCAGCTCAGGAGCGTCTGACCGCAGATAAGCAATGACACTATGAAGGTCATAGTCTGAAAGATGAGGAAACTTAGGCATCCAGGGAGGAGCATAATTACCATCCCGTTTAACACCTGTGCGGATCAGATAGGCCAGTTCGCCGTCCGTATAACGACCTGTTCCATATTTTTCATCTCTGGTGATATTGGCTGACCATGCCTTGCCAAATGCTGCAGGGAGATCCAGCATCTCCTGACCTTCCAACTTCCCGTTTGCGGCCATGTGGCATTGATTGCAGACCATCGTAGCGAGGCGTTTTCCTTCAGCCAGCATGGCGCTGTCAGCGGTCACTTTCAGCTCAGGCGCTTTGACTTCATATGAAGGAATGCCAGCAGTATGGATATAGGTAGCTCCTCCGGCGAGGACAAGGACACCCAGACCTATAAGGATGCCCAGAATCTTGAAGACTCTTTTCATGATGCGATATTTTTCGTTTTGTTTACATACTTACCGAAAACAGACCATGACTTATGTCCGGCAAGGCTACTAAATTAACAAAAACCTCTTGAATACTGTATCTCTATGTTCAATATTTTATTTACAATAAATTTACAATTACGTTTAGACAAAGATGACTACCACCTTTTCTGTCCGGGAGATGAAGCCTGGCAAACCAGATTTCCGATAGAATTATAGCTAAAATCAGCACTCAGGCCAGTGCATCTAAGCCCGTGCTCATAAACCTGAAGTGCGGAGTTAAATCAAAAAGGAATAATATTAAAGACATCAGCCATGTGTAAAATATTGTTTTAAAGCACTTAGCAAATAAATTGCATTTTTTTTCTTTTGCCAAGCCGGGGAAGTAAAAAGAAACTACACGATCAAAGATTGAAAGCCACAAAAAGCCTAATCTTCCCATGTTAAGGGATATGCATGTACCTGCCTTCAAGCCGTTCAAAAAAATCGCAAAGAGTTTACCATGAATTAACGCAGTATCAACTATGAGCTAGTCTTTAAAGGGTAGTTTTGCGCCATCAAAAAACGACCTTGATCCTCGCACTATATTCCCTATCCACCAAACATTCTCTCAAACGAGGAGAGTGTATGTTGACCTGAGTAAAATCCTGCTGGTGTAACGGAAAATGAAAATTTCTACAGATTATTTCCTGTCTTCAAACAAATGGACTGTAAAATCAATCTAATTTAGATGATCTAATATCATTTTACGCTGAAGGTAAAGTTCAAAAGACAGGATATTTCATAAAGCGTATTTCAAACCATTCAACCGAAACAAATTCGAAATGTATACACGATCAATCCTTATCCCGATTACCTTCCTTCTGCTGACTGCATGTGGTGCTAAAACTACGAGCGATGGCTCCGGAGATGGCCTGAGCGGGAACATCAATATTGATGGTTCGAGTACCGTATATCCGATAACGGAGGCGGTAGCCGAAGAATTCCAGAAAATACAACCCAGAGTGAAAGTTTCTGTAGCTTTATCCGGCACAGGTGGTGGCTTTAAAAAATTTGGAAGGGCTGAAACGGACATCAATGATGCTTCACGACCGATCAAACCAGCAGAAGACAGCCTTGCTAAATCACATAATGTGAGCTATGTGGAACTAACGGTTGCCTTTGATGGAATGGCAATCATCGTCAATCCAAAAAATGACTGGTGTAACGACATGACTGTGGCCGAACTAAAAATGCTATGGGAACCTGAAGCTCAGGCTAAGATCAAAAAATGGAATCAAGTTCGTCCAGAATGGCCGGATGAAGAAATTCATCTTTTCGGCGCAGGTGTAGAAAGTGGAACGTATGATTATTTCACAGAAGTGATTGTGGGCGAGAGTCATTCCAGTCGTGGTGATTTTACGGCGAGTGAAGATGATAATGTACTCGTGCAAGGTGTTGCCTCCGATAAATATGCCCTTGGCTTTTTCGGACTTGCCTATTTTGAAGAAAACCAGGACAAACTCAAGGTAGTCGGCGTAGATGATGGCATTGCTGAGAATGGGGAAGGGCCGATCCTTCCGAGCATAGAGACGGTGAAAAATAAATCGTACGCTCCGTTAGGGAGGCCTTTATATATCTATGTAAACAGTAAAGCGGCACAACGCAAGGAAGTACAGGAATTTGTCAGGTTCTATCTCAACAATACAAACACACTCACCGCAGAAGTAGGCTTTATCGCTTTGACTGACCAGGAGTCAGCGGATGGAAAGGCCAAATGGGAAGCATTTATCACTTCACTAACAGCAGCCCAATAGCATAAACCTGAGGGATGGATATACCTTCACCCCGCATGTTTGAACCTCTCCTACCAGAAATGCACAGCTGATGAGTGTAAAAGAAAAAATCATTGAAGGCGTCTTGCTTCTCTGTGCAGCTGTCAGTATCCTTACCACGGCCGGCATCCTTTGGGTTCTGATTTCAGAATCCTCGGTTTTCTTTGCCAGGGTACCCCTGAGTGAATTTTTATTTGATACGCAGTGGACACCTTTGTTTGCCGACAAACATTTTGGCATTCTCCCGCTTGTTACCGGAACGCTGCTTACCTCATTCATTGCCATTGCCGTTGCTCTCCCGCTCGGATTATCGATAGCCGTA
Organism: Saprospiraceae bacterium; assembly: GCA_031402955.1. GTDB lineage: Bacteria > Bacteroidota > Bacteroidia > Chitinophagales > Saprospiraceae > Opimibacter. Next base: position 6,810 of record JANNSS010000205.1, on the reverse strand, counting down.
TATCTGAATGAATATGCGCCTAAAAGTTTCCGGAAAACAATTAAGCCGGTCCTTGAAATTCTTGCCGCCATCCCGACCGTCGTCTACGGTTTTTTTGCCTTGATGGTCATCACCCCATTTTTGCAACAGATCTTTCCGCAGATGGCAGGCTTCAATGCATTGTCTCCAGGCATCGTGATGGGGATCATGATCATCCCTATGATCTCTTCGCTGAGTGAAGATGCATTATATGCTGTGCCTAAATCTCTTCGGGAAGCATCCTATGGAATCGGTGCTACAAGATTTCAAACTTCATTCAAAGTATTAGTTCCTGCCGCTTCGTCCGGCATCATCGTATCCGTGATCCTTGGGATTTCTCGTGCGGTGGGGGAAACGATGATTGTAGCTATTGCAGCGGGTCAACAACCCCGACTGACGTTCAATCCACTGGTGCCTGTGGAAACCATCACTACCTATATCGTGCAGGTAAGTCTCGGAGACGTGGTACAGGGATCTATTGAATATCAAACTATTTTTGCAGCTGGAATTGCCTTATTTGCACTAACGTTTATACTCAACAACATTAGTTTTTATATCAAGAAGAAATTCCAGGAAAAATATGAGTAAACGGGTGGACATCAATCGAATCAAGGACAACCTGTTCCGCTACGTCGGGATAGGCTGTACTCTCTTCGGCTTATTGATGTTAGGGTTTTTCCTGTACAGTGTGCTTCGTGAAGGTTTGCCCCGGTTAAATGCGCAGTTCTTTTCGTCACTGCCTTCCCGCAAACCAGACGAGGCCGGCATCCTGATACCCTTGTTTGGTACTATCTGGGTCATGGTACTGACCTCACTCATTTCGATACCGCTTGGAGTGGCATCAGGTATTTATCTCGAAGAGTATGGCAAGAAAAACAGGCTTGCTTCCCTGATCGAAATCAACATCACCAACCTCGCAGGCGTACCATCGATCATTTACGGCTTGCTGGCACTGGAAATATTTGTACGCATCCTGGGATTAGGAAAAAGTCTGCTATCAGGGAGTCTGACGCTCGCATTACTGATATTACCCATTATCATCGTAGCGACCCGCGAAGCTTTAAAGGCTGTGCCAAAAACCATTCGTGAAGCATCCTTTGCTTTAGGGGCAACTAAATGGCAGACCATCTGGTTCCAGGTATTGCCGGCATCAGCAGGGGGTATTGTCACCGGGGTGATCCTGGCGATCTCGAGAGCAATCGGGGAAACTGCTCCTTTGATTGTCATCGGTGCGATGCTGTATATCACCACGCTCCCTTCCAGTCCGATGGATGATTTTTCAGTTTTACCGATCCAAATATTCAACTGGCTGTCCCGTCCTCAGAAAGGATTTATTATCAATGCGACTGCAGCCATTATTGTGCTGTTGGCGATTACCTTTATCTTGAACGGAATAGCCATCTACCTGCGCAACCGCTGGCAGAAAAAAGTAAAATGGTAAAAGACATGACAACACATAAACTCTCTGCTGAAAATGTAAACGTATATTACGATCAGGCCCATGTCATCAAAGACGTGAGTCTGACGATCGAAGCCAATTCCGTCACAGCGTTTATCGGTCCTTCCGGCTGCGGTAAATCAACTTTCCTCAGGCTGATCAACCGGATGAATGACTACATTGATGGATTTCGCAAGACCGGAGCGCTCCTGATCGATGGCGAAGACATTTATGACAAGAAAGTAAGGGTGGAGGAACTGCGCAAAAAAATCGGCATGGTTTTTCAAAAACCCAATCCCTTTCCAAAATCCATTTATGAGAATGTCATCTATGGACTCCGGATACAGGGCATCAATAAAAAATCGATACTTGACGAGACGGTAGAGCGATCACTCCGCCGTGCAGCCATATGGGATGAGGTCAAAGACAATCTCAACAAATCTGCTCTTTCGCTGTCCGGTGGTCAGCAGCAGCGCATATGCATCGCACGTACGCTGGCAGTGGAGCCTTCCATTGTTTTGATGGACGAACCTGCTTCAGCGCTGGACCCAATCTCGACGGCCAAAATCGAAGAGCTCATCTACGAGTTGAAGACACAATACACGATCATCATCGTCACACATAATATGCAGCAAGCCGGCCGAGTGAGCGATAAGGTCGCCTTCTTTTATATCGGTGAACTGGTTGAATATTCGGATACCAAAGAAATATTTATCAACCCGAAAAAGGAGCTTACTCAAAACTACATCACGGGACGCTTTGGATAACCTTTGTACCTTGTTATGGAAGCACCAGACAAACCTATCGAATCTAATGCAATAAAATCCGATACAATGACTCATTTAGAGGAACAATTGACCATGCTGAAATCCGAGATCACGGTGATGTGGCATATGGTAATATCTCAATTATCTAAAACCCGGGAAGCACTCCTGCAATCGGATAAGGATCTAGCCCGCCAGGTGGTCGTAGCTGAAAAACGAGTGAATTCGCTCGAACTTAAAATAGACCGTGATTGCGAAAATATTTTTGCACTCTTTAATCCTGTTGCCGTGGACTTGCGGACTGTACTGGCTGTCCTGAAAATCAACAACAATCTTGAACGCACAGGGGATATCGCTGAAGGCATTGCCAAGTATATCATTTCTGCTGAGCAACCCTTCAATGAAGCGTTATTGGAAAAAACTCAAATCATCCGGATGTATGACGAAACCAACAACATCCTGGAAGATGTATTGAAAGCCTTTGAAACAGAAGACACCCGACTGGCCCGCAGCATTTTTAAACGAGATGAAATCGTCGATGAAATCAACATAAAAGCCAATGCGGTCGTCGCCGATTTTATGCGGTCTCATCCAGAAAAAATTGAAGAAGGCCTGTACCTCATCTCCATGATCCGCAAACTCGAACGGGTAGGTGATCATTGCAAAAACATCGCAGAAGAAATCATCTTCAACATCGAGGCTAAAGTACTGAAGCATAAGAGTAAGAAGAAGAAGGAAGAGTGAGCAGTTGGAAGTGAGCAGTGAGCAGTAGGCAGTCAAACCGACTTGCCGTTGGATGGCGTTATCGCCGCCAACCACCGCGATACCTATCGGAATACCATATATAGTCGGCCATCGGCCGTTGCAGGAGCAAACAGTTCGGCTTTGCTATCTGCGGAGCTCCTGCAACGGCATCCTGTTGTGGGATGGAAAAAGTTTTGTGTGATTTATCGTAAATTGTTTTTCAACCGTTGCTATCTGACTATGCGAATACGATATCTTTTTGCTCTTTCATTCCTGATGATGACGGGTATTGCCAGTGCGCAATCTGAAGTGATCGCCTATGGCAAGAATGCAAAGGCAGGCAAATTTGCGGACATACGTGGGTTCCAGATGTATTATGAGACCTATGGGACAGGGGAACCACTGCTGATCATTCATGGGAATGGCGGATCGATTGGCGATTTTAGCTTCCAGATACCTTATTTTGAAAAGAAATACAAAGTGATCCTCGCCGACAGCCGGGCACAAGGTAAGTCGGTAGACTCCAGTGACTCATTGACCTATGAAATGATGGCGGATGATCTCGATGCGTTGCTGGATATGCTTAAACTGGATTCCTGTTATGTAATCGGATGGAGTGATGGCGGCATCAATGGATTACTGCTAGCCATGCGGCACCCTGAAAAGGTTAAAAAACTGGCAGTCACCGGAGCCAACCTTTGGCCGGACAGCAGCGCAATAGATCCTTATTATTTTACGATGGTCTCGCATGCCTATGACTCAACTGCTCTTCTTGAAAAAACAACAAATAATTTACGGAACTTAAAACTATATCACCTCCTCGCTCACCAACCTCATATCACCACGGCGCAACTCACCAAAATAAAATGCCCGACGCTGGTGATCGGTGGTGACCATGACATCATCCTGCCACAGCATACCATGCTGATCGCTCAATCCATTCCAAAATCCTATTTATGGATATTGCCCAATTCGGGACATGCAACCGTCATTTACAATCGCGAAGTCTTTAATATGACGGTGAAGGAATTTTTTAAAAACCCGTATAGGAAAATAGAAGGACCTGCCAAATCGCAATGAGGCAATATGCAGAAAATTAAATTGTCTATTTTAGGCATCTAAATCATACTGCTACTATGAAAAAAATATTTCTGGCTGTCAGCGTTGCGCTATTTTTCAACCATTATCACCTTGCAGGACAGTCCTTCTTACTCAATGACCAACCGGGCAAAACAGCTGAAAGACTCAATGCTCAAACTCCTGCACCAAGCTCCTTTGTTGCAGCTGGCTCACTTCCCGAATTGCTTGATCATGTCTTCGATAGCCTGACCTCCATTTCGTCGATCAAGGGTTTCAATGCAGCGATGTTATTGCCGGACAGTACGCTATGGAAACGCGCCAGTGGTTTAGCAGAACAAATTCCAACACAGATTGACCTCACGACGGATCACCTCATGGGCATGGGCAGTATTTCTAAGTCATTTGTTTCCGCAACACTCCTCCTGATGTCTGAAGATGGACTCCTTTCCCTCGATGATAGTATTGGTCAGTACCTTGAACCCTACGTAAATGTGCCTGGCCATACAACTATCAGGCAGTTGCTAAGTCATCGCTCGGGGATCAATGATTACCTCAATGAAAACCCCGCCATGTCTGAAGCCTGGCTCACTCACCTGGATAGCATCTGGGTGGCCGATACGATACTCCATCATTATGTTCTTGCCCCAAATTTTCCTGTAGGAACCAACTGGTCGTATTCCAATACTAATTATCTGCTGGCTGGCAGGATCATTGAGCAAATTACAGGCCAGCCCTGGTATGAAGTGGTGAGAGCCCGTATCCTCGATCCATTTCAATTGACACACACCTTTGCACATCCATGGGAATCCTACGGAGCCCAGCCTTTCTCACATGCATGGGCTGATTTTGATGGCAATGGTACAGTAGAGGATTTACAAGGGTTGGGCCTGCCTGACGAAGGATTGTTCAGTATGGCCGGGAGTGCTGGAAACTTGCTTTCCACACCTGAAGATCTCGTTCAATTCAGCCGTCTGGTATACGGCGGCCATTTGCTCCGGGATTCAACACTCGATGAAATGCTGACGGACTATGTGCAGGATGGTTCGGGCTTTGAATATGGCCTCGGTACAGCCATGTATCCATTAGGAGGTTCACTTGAAAACCATGGTCATGATGGTAGCCTGATCTATAAATCCTTTGCATTGCACTTCCCTTCAGAAGACATGTCGCTTGCTGTACAGCAGAATGATGACCGGCTCGCTGAGCCAGGAACAACCGGTGCACCTTTTGATATCTTTTATCTGAGCCTTGCGCTACTGGATACCTATTTAAATTACACCATACCCTCTGCAACAGATGATCCTACATATGCTTTTGAAAACCTTGCGATAGCTCCTAATCCAGCTGATAAGGGAACACGGATTGTTTTTGGCCTTACAACAACCAACAATATCCACGTGACCATCAGCGGCATAGATGGAGGGGTAGTTCAATCAACCGATTTTGGATTGCTTGAAGCAGGTCAACATGAATTAGAACTAAGTTTAGGCGACATTCCGGCAGGAATATATCTGCTTTCTTTGGAAAATAGTGATCATCGAATTCAGAGAGCTCTTGTCATTTTATAAGCATATTTATAATCCTATTGATTTCTTCAGTTATAAGTAATACATGATGGCCTTTGCTCGCATTACCTGTAGGATCTTGTACTCCTTGCTATTGACGCAATTCTTGTTTCTTCAGGAATATGCTTTTAGCCAGACACCCTACTACCCTGGTAAAACATGGGAGAATAAAACACCATCGGAGATGGGTATTGATAAAATACTTTTGGATAGCGCTGTTGCTCTCGCACTTCGCGCTGAAAATACGGTGGAACGCAACCTTCGTATTGCGAATCTGAAAGCCTATGCGAGGGAACCAAATTATACCATCCTCGGTCCGATGAAGGAAAGAGGCGGGCCCGCAGGCATGATCATCAAAGATGGTTATATCGTGGCACAATGGGGTGACATTGAGAGAGTCGACATGACTTTCAGTGTAACCAAAAGTTACTTGTCAACTGTTGCAGGACTGGCGGTGGATCATGGATTCATTAAAAATGTCGATGACCCTGTAGGTCGGTATGTATGGGATGGCACGTATGACGGGGCACATAACGGAAAAGTAACCTGGAAACATTTACTTCAGCAGACTTCTGATTGGTCAGGCTGCCAATTTGGCACGTGCGACTGGGCGGATCGTCCACCCAAAGAAGGCACCATCGATGATTGGAAAAACAGAACGTTACTGGAGCCGGGCACTACATATGAATACAATGATACAAGGGTCAATCTCCTTGCGTATTCTCTGTTGCAGGTTTTCCGCAAGCCATTGCCGGTGGTGCTGAAAGAAAACATCATGGATCCTATCGGTGCGTCCACCACGTGGAGATGGTATGGCTATGATGATGCATTTGTCAATATTGATGGAATGATGATGCAAACCGTGAGTGGAGGAGGACACTTTGGTGGAGGGTTATTTATCAATACAGTGGATCAAGCTCGTTTCGGATTATTATTTGCAAGAAATGGAAAGTGGAAAGATCATCAACTCATTTCCTCTTCGTGGATTGCTGAAGCCAGACAGCCGGGTACGGTCAATCCATCCTATGGTTATCTATGGTGGACAAATGTGGACAACCGATTTCCGGGTGCATCAAAAGATGTTTTTTCGGCCATTGGTTTCGGAGGAAATTATATCGTCATTGATCAGGAGCATGATCTTGTGATTGTGACCAGGTGGATGGATGATGAAAAAATAGCGGATGTTGTCGGACTCGTGATG
>JANNSS010000204.1:0-17462 GCA_031402955.1 Saprospiraceae bacterium | reverse complement strand
GCAAAGGATGTCTGACAATTTCCCGGTTACCAATTGGCCAATGCCCCAGACTGCCGGATAGACAGCGGTCACTATGCCTATCTGGGGCAACGAAAATCCTTTGGTAGCGAGGAGTATAGGAAATATACCCCAAGCCATCCCGTCATTGAGATTATTGATCAGACCAGCCTGGGTTACTGACCCCAGGTTCTTATTGGTCCAGGTTGTTTCACGGAAAATGTTTTTTAGGCGGGGAAGGCTGCTGGTGGTGGTCTCCAGGTTTACATGCTGCCTTGTGTCTTTAATAAAAAAGACACTCAGGAGAAAGCCAAGCAATACTAATACGATACCGATGATAAATGGATAAGGCCTCAATCCATATTCACCAGCTATCCACCCTGTCAGAAATGCAACCAGCGCCACGGAAATATACCCTGCCGATTCATTGATGCCCATCGCCAATCCGCGCTTCTTTTCTCCAACCAGGTCGATCTTCATGACCACCGTACTCGACCAGGTAAGTCCCTGGTTGATGCCGAGCAGTACATTGGCTGCGATAATCCAGTTCCAATCCGGAGCGAACATTAACATGAAAGGCACAGGAAATCCAACAATCCAGCCAGCGACCAATAAATTCTTTCTACCAAATCTGTTGGCGAGGGTGCCGGTATAATAATTGGTGATGGCTTTGGTGATCCCGAAAACGACAATGAAGGAGAGAATAGCCGTTCGTGCCGCAATGGCAAACTCCTGTTCAGCGATTTGAGGAAGTATGGAGCGCTCTAATCCTACCATTCCGCCAACAAAACCATTGATGACTACAAGCAGGGTGAATTGCTTCCAGTTTTCTTTTAACCCCAGGCGTATTTTTTCCAATGAAGCAGATCTTATAATATTTGACGTATTCCAATTTGAAAGCTGAATAGTTAGTTTCAAACCACATTATGTCGGTTTGATAAAGGTAGGGTCGTCAGGAGAGAGGTATCCTATACAATAGATAAATAATCAGTATTTCGCTCTGATGCGGCTGAGACTGACTTGGGTAATCCCGAGGAAAGAAGCGATATATTTCAAAGGAACCCGTTTAATGGCATCGGGATATTCTTTCACAAAGTTCGCATATCGGACCTCCGCAGAATGAAACTGGATACTTTCAATTCGGTTGAGAATACCAATGAATGCTTTGAGAAATAATTGCTTGAATAACCGTTCGATTTCCAGGTAAGAATCATAAAGGGCGTGCAATTTGTCAAGATTGATCACCAAAAGTTCGCAATCTTCTATGGCCTGGATTCCTTTTTTAGAAGGTTGACCAGTTACCAGGCTTTCCACGCGGGCTACAAAGGCACCTTCAAATTCAAGACTGTCTGTGATGTCTGTTTCACCTTTGTAATAATATACCCGGAGTGCCCCCTTTTTGATGAAGTAAATGGATTTGCAGGTTTGACCTATAGCCTGTAAATCCATATTTTTCTTGATGGTCATAGGTGTGCAAACCGCTGACAAAGCTTCGTAAGCTTTTGGCGTGAGCGGGTAAGTGGAATCAATTATTTCCTTTAGTTTATCCAATGGGTGTGAGAAGAGTCAATACGAAAATTAACGATTTTAGCTGGTATATGTGTCTTTTGACCAGAAAATATATGCAAGGCAGGAATTGCTGGAGGAATAGTGCTTATATAATTCCGTCGGACGTATGGATAAAGCTTTTGCGCATACATACACTTGTGGCTACATCTTCATACGGTCCATAGTTTGGAATCACGCTATACCCTGCTTTCGTATAAAGCGCTATGGCTTCTGGCTGGTTGAAGCCTGTTTCAAGAATGCTTTCATGAAAACCGGACTCTTTTGCCCATCCTTCAAGCGTTTCAAGGATCATAGTAGCCATGCCACGGCTGCGATGGTCGAGATGGACAAACATCCTTTTTATTTCAACAGATTGAGTTTCGTAGGGTCTGAATGCACCGCATCCTACAGCATGGTTGTCCGTATAGGCCACGATCACATGCTTGATATTGGTGAGGGAATTGAATTGTGCATAGAACGGATGATCCTCACCATCCCGGATCTGCAGTTCATGATCAAGCATGTCGACCAGCATCAGGAAATCGGGATTGGATGAATCCGTTTTTTGCAGGTTTATCAATACAGGTAATTTATTTACTGATTTGTCCGGGGTATCTTCCTCCATCGAATAATTCCTTCTTTAAGGCAGCCAAGTTATCGGATGCAGAGGCGATAGTTGGCTAATAAATGATCAGTTTTTTAGCAAACGCTCCTTTTTCATTTCGTATTTCTACGAAATACATTCCGGGGGCGAGGAAGAGGTCATCAATGCTGATCCTGTGTCGGCCTGATAAAAACTGCTGGTTCGCAATCGTCTGCAAGCTTCGTCCATTAGCATCAAGGATGCGTACGGTTCCTTCAAAAGTTTCACTTATGTTCATCACAACAGCAAAAAAGTCGCCAGCAGGATTAGGCACTATATCAAATGATACACTCCTTTCTGCTTCTGTAACCGCAGAAAAAGGCATCAGTAATCCACTCCTGGGGCCTTCCAGGACATTGCGCATCAATGCTACCTGACCGTTGGTAAACATATTCATACATTCCTCACTGGCATAGTCCATATAGTTTTCAACCAGGTCAGGCACGTCTTCATTATAGTGTGATTCAACCTGAACACACGTGTTCTTAGCGGTATCGCAGTCAAAAGCTGATTGTGTATTGGCAAATGGGGTATCGTTGATGCCGTCACTCTGGGCGCAATCATTCGGGCCAAAGGTGCCTCCATCTCCCCATATATGTCTCAAACCAAAATAGTGACCTACTTCATGCACAGGTGTCCGCCCTTTGACAGGAAGCTGGCCACCACCACCCGGTATGTCAATTGTGTTTGGATTGTTGCTGCCAAATACCCTGAAATCAACGACCACACCATCTTCAAAAGGATCCGGTGCACCAGAATTTTCAGGCCAGTTAGGAAGGTTGTTTGGAGGAAAAGCGAATCCCAGGATCTGTCCAACTTCAATTCCAAAAATTTCGATAGGCTGTATTTTGCAGACCCAGAAATTGAGAAATTGTTCAGGATCCCATGCAGTACTTCCTCCGAGAAAATCTGACTTAACCTCCGGGAGTAGATTGGTGCCTAGTATGTCGACAGCAAATTCAACTTCTGTCTGTACCCTGATGATCTGTGCAAGCTGGAAGTTTATACCAGCTGATCCTGCCTCGGGTTGAAACTGGGAGCGAAGATTAACCTGGTCTGCATTGAGTTGATTGAAATCTTCATTTAAGATGCGGAGCTGATCCAGGATGATACTCTCATCCAGGTTTTCGGCCTCTTCCTTCCATACGATATGGACGACCACATTGACTGTCAGGGGATCCTGGCCACGTTGCGGTGTAGCTGCCTGGGCGGTTGCAAAAGTATTGTCAATGGACTCCTGCAATGCAGGATAATTTCTCCGGACGATGTCTGAGAAAAGTTCGTTGCCACATAGGATTGGCCGCGTTTGGGATTGGCCTGCTGTGTAGATTCCCAGGAGAAAGGTGAGCGCAAATAGCAGTCGGGTCATTTGGAATCGGATTGGTGTGGTTTAAATGCGGGAGTGAATATATAAAGACATCTTCTGGTTTCAAATTTTCCTTTCCGGGATATGTTCAAAACAAAACCGGCCCTGGATATGGGCCGGTCTAATATATGGATGTGATGCAAGGAGGATTGGGCTCTTGTTTTGCCTCTCTATAGTTTGATGACTTTTGTGATATTCAGGGAGCCATAGCCCAACCGGATATAGTATAAACCAGATGATAGTTCACTCACAGGCATAGCAGTAATATTGCCGGTCAGTTTACCCGATTTGATGATTCGGCCGGTTTGGTCCGAGATAGTATATTCAGTTCCTTCCTCCAGTTCTTTGCCAGTGATCCACAATTCTTCTGTAAATGGATTTGGAAAAACGCTGATGCTGCTTAATATTTCGGGCTCCTCAGAGCCGGTCGTGCTTTCATTGTTGTCATTAAAGGTTGGTTGTTGAATGACAAAATCCCCCGTTCCATTCGGGATTCTTGCATACGCCATGTCTGAGATTTGAGCACCATAGACAACGCTGTCAAGTACATTTGAAAGCATATCAGATAGGACCACCTCCTCACCTCCGGCAGATAATTTAAAGTTAGTGTGCAGTGCACCTTCTTCTTGGTCTTCATCCGCCCAGATGATCAGATAACTTTTCGCTGGCAGGATAGTCCCTGCAGGTATAGTCCATTTTTGCAAGGATTCCCCATTATCTGTCAGATAAAAACCGCTGAGGTCAACTTCAAAGTCATTCGTATTGTATAATTCAATCCAATCTTCATGGTCACCCGCTTCATCAGTAGCACCTGCATCATTGCTGGCAAGTATTTCATTGATCACTATACCATTGGCACTATGGTTTTCGGTGACAGTGTATATGTAGACATCATGCTCAGCACCTGTCGGCAGATAGGATGCAGAAAGAGATGCATTTTCAGCAATCGCCTCGATGTAGTATCTCACCATAGTGCCGGATGCATAGCCTGGAATGGAAGCGCCATAAACACCATCATCAGCCAGGCCATCTTCATGCGCTCCATCGTCAAACATAGAGGTGGCTGTAAAATTTCCCACTACGCCGGTGGCATAATACAAATTGACTTTGTTGATTCCGTTTGTGGAAGTCACAGTTGTTTTAACATAGACAGTTTCATCTGCAACAGGGGGTTGATATTCAACCTGATCACTGTTGTAATAGGGAGCAGATTGGATCTCCGGTGCTACCTGGGCAACTTCTGCATTGGAGAGCAGGAAGTTGCGACGGTTTGCCACAAAGGTTTTCAGCGCTGGTATTCCACTGTTATACTGCGCATAGGAATATAGTTTTTTTGTATCGGCATTGACCAGGTCTTTGATTTGCAGATGGAGCGAGTCAATCATAGCATTTGCTTTTTCAGTCGTAAATGTTTCCTGAAGGATGGTCCTGTAATGGGCGAGGTACCGCTGCCTCCATTGAGGTATATTGAGAAGTTTATTGAGCAGGGGATAATTTACATTGGTTACATTTTTAAACGGTCCCCAGTTATTGCTGGTTGCTGCATTCGTCTGAAAGGTGGAATTGCCATCATATTCAAGCGGTGTTGTCCGATCCGTCTCGGGCTCATAATAGACGTAGTAGTCCATCTTGCCTTTCATGATATAGCTATCATCATCCGAAAATATATTTTCTACAGCCAGAAACCAGAGTGCTTTGTCAATATCAATCTTTGCACTGACTGTTTCCATATTGGTGGTAGTGGCTGTGCCCAGGATCTGGCAGGCATCTATCAGTTTTTGCCACGGATCCTCGATGTCACTTGATTTTAGTTCATAGTATTCCTGGTATATGGTAGTGTCAGCACCGAGGTAATTCATTCCGGCGGTACCATCACCCCAGCTCGGGCCTCCACCGCCCATGCCTGTTTCTTCGGTGGTGGCTCTGAAACGGGCACCGTCATTACTCATAAAATAGCCATCCAGAAAGGTTTTATCAATGGCCTGTATATTAGGGTAGATTCCCCAGTCTTCATTATTCAGGAAGAGATGGATATAGTTTGCTTTGGCGATTGGTGTGTGACGTGCTGCCATCTGGCAATACAGCACCTCGCGCATAAAGGAGGCGTCCTGGTGAGCATTATTAAACTTGAGATTCTTGTAACCCATCAATACCTGATCTTCATGGATGAGGTCTGTACTGATCGCAAACGACTTTTTGGGTGAATTGCCAATCGTAAAGTATGAAGTGTTTCCCCGGAACCTTACCCCCACGCTATCGTATGTCTCATTGTCCACCGTCATCGTGGCGGGAATTTCTGTTTCACTTTCATAGTTACTGGTCAGCAGGGCCCAATAGTTGGGTTGTTGAAAATCAAGATGTATATCCCTGATAACGGTTTTTTCATAAAGTCCCAAAGGAGCCTTTCCACCGGTGTACAGGATTTTACCATCTGGGGATAGGTACATCTCTGTAGGGAGGCTTTGGGAATACATATGGGTGATCCACAATAGCAGGCAAAGGGTGAGAAACTTTTGCATTAGATGTTGTTATTTCGCTTAAATGAAATGGGAAAGCTAAATTTAGTGATCCTGATTCAAGTAGGAGGCAATTAGATTTCACTTGTACTCAGAAGCATGACCATCATTTCAAACGTTATACCTGGAAATGACGGCTACCTTTCATTTTGCACGTGAACCAGCTACATGCTATGGACTAATTGTCAAGGTGGTCAATTTGACGAGAACTAAATATTATTGTACATGAAAATCCTGTTGCCAATCGTTCTGCTCTTCACCGCATGTATGCAGACACCTCCCGATCTGAGTGAGCCGGCACGTTCTGAAATGATCAGTGCCGATAGCACAATGAGTGCATTGGCGGGTAAAGAAGGCTTCTATCAAGCCCTCCTTTCTTTTGCACATGATAGTCTTATCAAACCTGACGAAGGCAGACTGCCTATCCTGGGTAAAGAGGCTCTGGAGAAAGAATGGGGTAGTGCACCCGGTTCAAAAGAGATTTCCTGGAAGCCAATCAGCGCCGAAGCTGCCCGATCCGGTGAGCTTGGTTACACGTTCGGTATCTGGAAGTTGGTAACCCCTGATACATCGTACTATGGTAACTATTTTACAGCATGGAAGAAAGGTGCTGACGGTACATGGAAGTGGGTCGTGGATGGTGGGAATAACACACCAGTTCCACAATGGTCTTTTTGATCCACTTGGTCATAGCATGTTCCGTTCAAGGTATGGTTATACCAAATGCAACAACTTTTCCTCCTGCGTTGATTCGACAGGGATAGGAATTTTTCCGAGGGCCTGATCTATATCACTCAGGATGTCATGAAAGTTTTCTACACCAATAGAGAGCCTGATCATTTTTTCAGTAATGGAAAGTGCTTCTTTATGCTTAGGTTCTACATCTGCATGCGTCATTGTAGCCGGATGTTCGGCGAGGCTTTCAGTACTCCCGAGACTCACCGCCAGTTTGATGAGTTTCAAGGAATTGAGAAATATAAAAGCCTCCTTTTCGCCACCTTTAACATCGAATGAAATCATACCGCCATTCGTGAGACACTGCCTGTTACGGATGTGGAAGGATTCACCATCTGCTTCCGTGAGGTTGCCGAGGTAATAGACTTTCTCAATCTTTGGATGTTCATTCAGATGGGCAGCGATGCGTTCAGCATTGAAAGCCTGGATATCCATTCTGGCTTTTAAGGTTTCGAGACTACGTAAGAGAAGCCATCCCGTCCATGGCCCGGCCATGTTTCCCAGGAATGTCTGTAAGCCCTTTACTCTTTTGATCAGTTCCGATGAACCAAGACAAGCACCTGCAATGACATCACTATGCCCACCGATATATTTAGTGGCGGAATACAGGATGAGGTCAGCACCATGTTTTAATGGATGCTGCCATACGGGCCCCATATAAGTATTGTCTACAGCAAGCAAGACTTCCCGATCAGGCTTTCGGGTTTCATTTTTTATCAGTAGACATACCGATGGCATTTAAAGGTTGAATGGATGACGGATCTTTGCCTTTGCAGCTCCGCTATGAAAGCAGGTGGTATGTTTTCAAATGCACTACTGAGGCTTATGACAACAACTGACCTCAGTTGATTCTTTTTCCAGTTTAGGACTGAGATAGGGTATGCCCAGATTCATTCCCCGAAGGATGAGCATGACTGCCATGATGCCGACAAAATAGGGTACGCTACGGTTTATTTTTTGCCTGATGTTGATCGATATCAAATGCCCAAACATCATCAAACCTGCCATCACGGGTATCGTGCCGATGCCAAATGAAAACATGAGGAGCATAGCATTCAGCGAACTCATAGTCGCCAGGGCCGCAGCAATGGCAACATACACCAGACCGCATGGAAGGAGACCATTCAACAGCCCGACAGGACACAAAGAAGTTGGATTTTTAACAGTCGTCAGCAACTTGCCGAGCCCTTGTTGCACCCACAGGTTTAATCTGTTCATGCCGGGGATTTTTGACGTAAAGGAAAAACGGGATAATATGAATAAAAGGATCATGACCCCTGCACCAATCGAAATCACCTGCTGTAATCCCCACAACCGAAACTGGCTGCCCACAAATCCAAATGCAAATCCCAACAAACTGTATGTGACCGCACGTCCGAGATTGTACAACAGTATCCCCGCATACTTCTGCATCCCCGAAAAACGATTCACCGGCAATGCCAATGCAATCGGTCCGCACATCCCGATACAATGAAAGCTCCCTAAGAATCCTATCGAAAGCCCCGTCAGTATGCTTATATATAGTTCGTTCATTTTCTTAGCTATCAGTTTTCAGCTATCAGCTTCCAGACGTCAGCTATCAGCTACCAGTTTGCATTTCAATTATTACTCACTTCTCACTTTTCACTTCCTTTTACCCCTAAATCCCCTAAAGGGGACCTCTAACTTATAACTGCTAACTTTCTTTCGCCTCTCACGTTCTCACTCTCTCACGTTCTCACGCTTCTTACTCCACAAAAACACTCTCCTCCTTATAAAACTCCTTCCCGGCACTCGTCCACCTTATCCTTGCTTTATACATTCCCTTGATCAAGCTGCTTTTGGAGATAGTCCTGACATTCCAACCATTTACTTCAATAGGCAATTTCACGTCCTTACTTTTCGAATCAATTCTGAGTAATTCAATACTTCCCTTTTCGAGTTTTTCAAAGGTGCCTACCGGCAGTGTTACCATTACCTCCGTCAATGTCTGACTGACCAGGTTGTCACTTGACAGATTGGCCAGGTTCTGGCTGGCATCAATCACATCCTGGTACTCCAACTCCTTCTGATAGTAGTGGTCATCGATCATCTCATTGTCCTGCATCATGGCATAAGTCACCATACCCAGCATCCCTGCCACGAATAGTATGATGATGATTGTTATTTTATGTCCCCAGTTCATATTTTTAGCTTTCAGCTATCAGCTTTCAGTGGCTATTAAATTAAATATTTGTGCTTCACTCTTTATACTTCGACTACGCTCAGCACATCGCTTTTCACTCTTCACTCTTCACTCTTCACTCTTCACTTTTCACTTGCTCCTTGCTATTTAAAAGGACCCAAAAATTTAGTCTTCACTGACTGTATCTTTCTCCCTTCCGAATACACACCGATAGTGATATTGCTGCTACGTTCCCGTATTTCACTTTTTGGAATCTCCACGAAAAAATTATAATCATTGATGGCCTCCTTCTTCAACAGGAATTGCTGTCCACCGACCAGCTTTATTTCTCCGGATAGTCCTTCAACTTTCAACTCGACGGGAATCTCTTTATTGGTCTTGTTCAGAATCTTAGCTTCAAAGAGATTACTTAGTTTTCCACCTTCCACTTCCTGGTACAACTGCCCTTTGACCCTCGAAATATA
Organism: Saprospiraceae bacterium; assembly: GCA_031402955.1. Taxonomy (GTDB): domain Bacteria; phylum Bacteroidota; class Bacteroidia; order Chitinophagales; family Saprospiraceae; genus Opimibacter. The sequence goes on along the minus strand of JANNSS010000204.1, from coordinate 8,029 downwards.
AGTGTCTACGGTCTTACGGGTCACAATCATCACTGACATCGCCACGAGGAGGATAAAGAGAAGGGCGGTATACGCTTTCATCTTTGTATTAAACCGGAAGGCTGTACCATTGGCGATCTGGTTTTCAGAAGCATAGCGTATGAGACCTTTCGGAAATCCAACCTTGTCCATGACTTCATCGCAGGCATCAATACAGGCACTACATCCAACACAATCCAGTTGCACACCATCCCTGATATCAATGCCTGTAGGACAAACCATCACGCATTTATGGCAATCGATACAATCACCCTGCGTACGGGTTTCCGCTTTTTTGAGTTTACCTCTTTCCTCACCCCGTTTGTAATCATAGGATATCTGCATGGTGTCTTTGTCAAACATCACACCCTGCAGGCGACCATAAGGACATACAGTGGTACAAATGATTTCCCGTACAAATGCAAACACAGCGTAAAAGAGAAACGTAAATACCATCAACCCTACCAGCAAGCCAATGTGTTGCGACAAAGGTTCACCTAGCATTTTAACGACTTCATCGATGCCCAGAATGTAAGCCAGAAAGGTATGAGCGATGAGGAAGGAAAAGACAAGGAACAACGAATGCTTTAAGGTCATTTTCCAGATCTTTTCAGTCGTCCATGATCCGTCGCGGAGTGCTTTTTGCCTTCCGGGCGAGCCCTCGATCAACCACTCAATCCTGCGGAACACAAATTCGAGAAAGACCGTCTGCGGACATACCCATCCGCAAAACAACCTTCCATAGATGACAGTGAACAAAACGATAAAAACAATAAACGCAATCATCCCTACCGCAAAAATGAAAAAATCCTGTGGCCAGAATATTTTACCAAAGAGGATAAACTTGCTATCAATAATGTTGACCAGGAACAACGGATTGTCATCGACTTTGATAAACGGCAATACAAAAAAAACAATCAGGTAGAGATAAGAAACAATATTCCTATAGTTATAAAATCTACCTGATGGTTTGAGCGCATAGATCCAGTTACGTTTTCCGGATTCTGTCACGGTGCTGACCCGGTCACGAAAGGTTTCTGCGTGTAATAGTTCCTCTTCTGTCATTTTACTTGTTCATCATTGAATCCGGCTGCGTAGTTTTTGTAGCCGTGGTATCAGGCTGCATAACTTTAGCGGCTGTGGAATCAGCAGTAGTGACTGTATCAGGCACATATAATGTGCCTTGTTTTTCCTTGGCATCAGGAGGATTGGTACCCTTTAGTGTCAGGATATAGCTTGCTACCTGCGCCATTTGCTGCGGGTTGAGCTGCTCTTTCCATGAAATCATCCCCTTGTCCGGAACCCCATATTTGATGATGGTAAAGAGGTTTTTAATTGAGCCACCATGGATCCAGTAATCATCTGTTAGGTTTGGCCCCACCATACCTCCTCCATCTGATTTGTGACAGGCAGCACATAAGGTAACGAATGTCTTCTTGCCGGCCTCCAGATCAGCACCGGTCAAGAGCACTACATTGTTTTCATCGATACTGCTTGCCTGTGTCTTCAGATATTCATCATGCTTGAGGTTTGCCATGGAAACTTCATTCTGGTATTCTTCGATCTGCATCGGAGCTGATTTGGCGATATGATATCTGTAGAGATAGCCAACACCAAATACGATAGTCAACAAAAAGGCTGTCGTAAACCATGGTGGAATGATATTGTCGAGTTCACGGATGCCATCATAGCTGTGACCTGTATCAATTTTATACTCTTCCTCGATGGGTTTGAAGTTCATGGCTGCCCATTTTGCCTTCAGCCATTCCATCAGTGTATCTGGTTTTGCTTCAACGACATCTTTGATTTCCATTTTCTGGATGAAGTCATTCGTCTTGGAAGCGAAAAACAGGATGAGGAGCATTTCAGCACTGATCACACAGATCAACAGGATGGTCATTGCTGTTGCTGACAAACCAGGTGTATTCACTGGTGTTGTACCCTGGGCCATGAGTGATGTACTCATCATTAACAGCCCCAACGGGATCAGCAGCTTTGCAGATCCAGATTTAATCCGGTTTGCATAATATCTGTTTGCAGAGGTGATAAATGCATTGGATAATATCCAGATCGGCAGGAGAAGGAAGATGGCAAAAACGATCAATAAGGTATTGGTATCAATCGTGAAACCCTTCTGGGTCGCTGTGGCAGGTACTCCTTGTCCATACAAGGCCGCACATACCAGCATCATAGCGGCGCTAAATATCGTTTTCATTTGTTTTGCTATACGATTCATGATGTAGGATTAGTCGTTTAGTGGAAGGTTTTCCATGTGATCAATCGTTTTTTTATCGATGGTATAGATCCATACGACCACACCGGTAAAGAAGGCGACAAAAAGCAGCAGGGAGATGACAGGAAAAATACTGACCCCCATGATTTGTTCGAGATAAGTTGAAAATTTCATGTTCTGTTATTTAGTAGTGGCAGTTTTAACTTTAATATCCGTTCCGAGGCGTTGGAGATAAGCGATCAACGCTATGATCTCGCGGTCAGCCGGTATGTCTATCTTATCATTCTTCAGGCCTGCGGTAATCGCCTCTGCCTGCTTCTTCAGGTCGTCGTTAGCAATCGCTTCGTAACCATCCGGGTAGGGAACCCCCATCTTGCGCATGGCGTGTATCTTCGAATTGGTAGTACCGATATTCAATTCATTTTCAAACATGAATGGATAAGCCGGCATGATAGTTCCAGGCACCATCGAGGTCGGATCATACATGTGATTGAAATGCCAGCTGTCCGGATATTTACCACCGATTCTCGCGAGGTCAGGTCCTGTTCGTTTACTACCCCATTGGAATGGATGGTCGTACACAAATTCACCTGCTTTCGAGTATTCACCATATCTGGTCACCTCATACCTGAACGGACGGATCATCTGGGAGTGACAATTGTAACAGCCTTCACGCAGATAGAGATCACGACCCTGCAGCTCTAATGGAGTGTAAGGTTTTACAGAAGCTATGGTCGGGATATTGGATTTGACAAGGAACGTCGGCACGAGTTCAAAGAGACCACCGATCGCAACCACGATAAGACTAAGCACCAATAGTAAGAGCGGTTTACGCTCGATGACACTATGCCAAAAGCTACTTTTAGGGGCTACATATTTTTTCTCCAGTGCAGGTGCTTCACCATATTCTTCTTTGAGAAAAGAACCGTTTTTAGCAGTTTTCCAGAGGTTGATGATCATGAGGATGACACCGATGAGGAATATAGTGCCACCAACTGCCCTAAGTATATAGAAAGGAATAATCGTCTGGACTACGTCAATAAACTGGTATTGCAATTGCCCTTCCGGCGTAAACGCTTTCATCATGAAATACGTGCGGAACGCACTCCAATACATCGGAATCGCATAGAGAACGATTCCTAGCGTGCCGATCCAGAAGTGGGTGCCTGCCATCTTACGCGAGTGGAGTGTGGTATTAAACAATTTAGGGATCAGCCAGTATAGCATACCAAAAGTTAAAAAGCCATTCCAACCTAGTGCACCAATGTGCACGTGCGCTACTGTCCAGTCGCTGTAATGTGAAATTGCATTTACATTTTTCAACGAGAGCATCGGGCCTTCGAAAGTGCTCATGCCATATGCTGTCACAGCGACAACAAAAAACTTCAATACGGGGTCTTCCCTTACTTTGTCCCATGCACCTCTCAACGTGAAAAGTCCATTGATCATACCTCCCCAGCTAGGGAGAATCAGCATGATGGAGAAGGCGGTTCCTAAGGATTGTGCCCATTCAGGGAGCGCGGTGTATAACAGATGGTGAGGACCTGCCCAGATATATAGAAAGATAAGACTCCAGAAATGTATAATACTCAGACGGTATGAATAAATAGGCCGGTCTGCTGCTTTTGGCAGGAAGTAATACATCAGTCCCAGATAGGGAGTCGTAAGGAAAAATGCAACGGCATTGTGTCCATACCACCATTGCACCAGGGCATCCTGCACACCTGCATACATGGAATAACTCTTGAATAATGAAACCGGAAATTCCATGGAATTGACAATGTGCAGCATGGCAACGGTCACCCAGGAAGCAATATAAAACCAAATCGCAACATACAAGTGACGTTCACGCCTGGCCAAAATGGTGCCAAACATATTGATACCAAACACCACCCAGATGATCGTAATCAGAATATCAATCGGCCATTCCAGCTCCGCATACTCTTTGCCGGTCGTCATTCCGAAAAGCAAGGTCACTGCCGCCAGCACGATGATGGTCTGCCAGCCCCAGAAGTGAATCCGGCCGAGCAGGTTACTCCACATCGATGTTTTCAACAACCGGGGAAGGGAATAATATACCGCGGTGAAAATACCGTTGCCTACAAATGCAAATATGACTGCATTGGTATGCACCGGCCTGAGTCTGCCAAACGCCAGGTGAGGAAAATACTCGCTGAAGTTCAGCACCGGGAATGCCAACTGAAAGGCGGCTATGACACCTAATAACATTCCCACTGCACCCCAGGTGATGGTTGCTATTGCAAACAACTTTGGGAGCCTGTTGTCGTAAGTAAATTTCTGTAATTCCATGTTTTCTATTCCGTGTTTGTTATGATGTTTATTGTTTATTGGTTGATGCGTTGATGTGTTTATTGGTTGAGTAGCTTAGTGGTTTATAGGTTGATGAGTTGATTGTTTATGTGCTTAGTAGGTTAGTAGCTTATTTGCTTTTTCATTTTCCAGGTTGGAATTTTCGGTTGCTGAGCGTAGCCGAAGAATCACTTTTCACTCTTCACTCTTCACTTTCTTGTCGTCCTCAAAAAGAATCCTCCTCGCCGGCGAGAAATCATCATCGAACTGACCATCCCGGACACTCCAGAAAAAAGCCACCAGGAAACCACCAGCGAGAAAGAGGCTGACGAGAAGTAGTAGGATGATTGCACTCATTTTATGTGAATTGTGAGTTGTGAATTGTGAGTTGTGAATTGTGAATTGTCAGTATTCAGTAATCAGTTGTCAGTATCCGGTAATCAGTATTCAGTAGCTATTATTACTTCGCCTTCGCCTCAGCCTCAGCCTACATTTTTCACTTTTCACTCTTCACTTTTCATTTGCTCCTTGCTCCTTGCTCCTTGCTAATTTGTATTTCTTCGCCATCACCTCGCTCAATCCATAGGTAATCAGTATAATCGAAATCGAACTGCAAGGCATGAGTATCGCGGCAATAACGGGAGACAAGGTGCCCTGCACAGCAAAATATAAGCCGATGATATTATAGAGGATGGAGATTCCGAAGCTGAACATGATAATGGATCTGCCAGATCGTACATACGCCAGGATCTTATCCAGCACAGATACTTTAGAGGCATGGATGATACCATCAGCAGCAGGAGTGAAATTATTGTCATCATCGCAGACCGCCAGGCCGACATGACTTTCCTTCAACGCGCCTGCATCATTGAGCCCATCCCCGATCATCAATACATTCGCTTTTTGATTTTCTTTGAGATAGGTGATGTAAGCAAGCTTGTCGTGCGGGGATTGTTCAAACAACAATTCACTTTCCATGCCCATTTTTTCACGCAGTGTTTTTTCTTCTGCAGGATTGTCACCGGATATCAGCGCCAGTTTATATTGAGGCCTGAGGGATTTGAACAGGTCAAAGATTCCTATGCGATACGCATTGGTGATCTTGAAGATTCCGATAGTCCGATTGTCCATGCTGACGACTACCGCGCTTTCCTTTTGGTCTGCATCTTCACTGCCAGTAAAGGATGGGGAGCCAATCCGGAAATGATGTTCATCGATCCAGCCTTCTATCCCTTTGTTGTCTATGATCTTAAAGCTGTCAGGATCTTTGATGGCAGGAGTAGCCAGATAGCTTAATACAGCTTTGCTTAAAGGATGGCTGGAATGTACAAGAAGGGAAGCTATCTGGCTCTTTTTTTCCAGGCTGAGTACCTCTCCTTCGTAGCGCACTTTCATTTTATTGTTCTGCGTGAGTGTGCCTGTCTTGTCAAATACGATCGTATTGATGCGGGACAGCGTTTCGATGACACCCGCATTCCGTAGATAGAATTTATTATTGGATAAGATGCGCAGGATATTCCCTCTGGTAAAGTTGGCTGACAATAGCAGGGCGCAAGGGCAGGCCACGATGAGGATGGTCGTGAGCGCATTCCACATGAGATGAGGTTGACCTCGCCAGAGCCAATAGCCTCCGGCAATAGCACCAATCCCGAGCACGATATATGTGAAATATTTACTCAAGGCATCTATAAATGAATAGGATGTTGTGCTGGCGTCAGCAGCACTTTCTTTGTTCCACAGGTTGGTGAGGTACGATTGTGAGACCTCCTTGACGACCACGAGTTCGATGATTCCACCTGTCTGTTTGCCACCGGCATAGATGAGTTCACCCTTATTGATTTGTACGGGAAGGCTTTCACCCGTGACAAAACTGTAGTCGATCTCCGCACTGCCTTTTGAAAGCATTGCATCTACCGGAATGAGTTCTTCGTGATGAATCTGAATGACATCATTTGCTTTGATCTGGTCTACCGGAACTGCTTTTACGACACCATCTTTGAGCATATTAACCGCTATTGGAAAAAACGCCCTGAAATCCCGGTCGAAAGAAATAGTCTGGTATGTCCTGTCCTGCAGCCATCTGCCGACCAGCATAAAAAATACAATACCACTCATGCTGTCCAGGTAACCAGATCCTGTCCCTGTGTAGAGTTCAAACATGCTGCGTCCGAATGTAATCACCAGGGCAAGAGCGATCGGGGCATCTATATTGAGATGTTTATTTTTAAGGCCATTCCATGCGTTTATAAAGAATTCACTGGCACAGTATGTAATCACCGGCAATGAGAGCACTGCAATGATAGCCGTGAGTGTACTCTTGATGATAGGTTCCAGCATTTCTCCGTCAGCGAAATATTCAGGGAAACTCAGCATCATAATATTTGCAAAACAGAACCCAGCAAGTCCTATTTTATACCACCTGGTACGGTCGATTTTTCGGAGTTGTGAGGTGGATATTTCTTCCAGGCTCAGGTGCGGTTCGTAACCGATGTGGGTAAGGGTCTCAACAACTTCCCGGAGAGTTATCAGGGAAGGATCAAAGGTGAGGAAGACTTCTTTCTTAGTAAAATTAACTCTGGACGAAAGAATGGCAGGGTTGATCCTACGTATGTTTTCAAGGAGCCACAGGCAACTGCTGCAGTGGATTTGAGGAAGGTAAAAAGTAACGTGGGTTTGGCTGCTGTCTGCATATTGGATAAGTTTCCAGGCTATATCCACATTATCCAGGAAAGCATACTTGTCTTTACGCACATTCGATTTCTGGGTGATCCCGGGATGGTTGTTGAGATCGTAGTATGTGCAGAGATTATAGTCGTTGAGTATCTGGTAGACACTTCGGCATCCATCGCAACAAAAAATCTTCTCTCCGAGTCTGACAGGCTTTTGATAGCAGGAGTCGCCACAATGGTCGCAGAGGGTGATGGTATTTGTTTTCTCAGGAATCATGGCTTATAAAGAATATAATATCTTTTTGTCTTCTATTATTGCTTTAAAAAAATCAGTTTACAAGGAAGAATTTACCTGAATCCAACTTAGTGTTGAAGTCACCAATGGTATTTTCTTCGATCATTTTGATCAGGTTTTTCTTGATGTCTCTGTATTGGTCATGCACAGGGCAAGGTTTTTTTTCATTGCAGGTTTTAAGACCAAGGACGCAATCACTATAGATAGAATTGCCATCCAATGCCCGGACAATATCCGCCAGCGAAGTCTGGAGGTCAAACTGGTCCATATAAAAGCCTCCATTTGGCCCTTTTACTGAATGAACTAGTTTTTTGCGTCCCAGTTCCTGCATGATTTTAGCGACAAAATGCTCCGGTGCATCGGTCCCTTTAGCGATTTCCTTGATGCCGACACGCGAGCCTTCCTTTGATTTCTGGGCTACAAAAATCATCGCTTTGATCCCGTATTCACATGTCTTAGAGAACATTAACTACGTTTTTAATGGATGGTTAAGTGATTTCAAGG
>JANNSS010000203.1:0-4168 GCA_031402955.1 Saprospiraceae bacterium | reverse complement strand
ACGGCTGTCATACAGGTACTTGAATTTCCGCACCAATCTGTGACGGTCAATGTGACCGGGAAAACACCACAGCCAGTGAGCACAGCAGGGCTAACACTCATCGACTGAATCTGACAGTCGTCGAATGAACCACCGTCAATCAACTGTGGCGTAATAAAGGCTTCACAATTTCCATCTAATTCAACACCTATCCCCAGGCATAATGCGACCGGAGGAGTATTATCAATAATGTTTACCTGATGACAGATCGTTACTTCGCAGATGCTTCCTGCAAAATTTCCTGTGACAGTCAAACAAACATCATAGACATCACAAAGCGGAAAAGAGATAACGGGGTTTTGATTTGTTGAACTGCCGGGATTACCCCCTATGAAAGTCCATTGCCAGGAAGGATTTAAAATATTCGTTTGGCTTGAAAACGTAACGACTCCGCAGTCAATCTGAAAAGTAAAATCTGCAGTGCATGTATCCTCACTGCACACTGTCTCCTGCTGCCAGTCTGGTGCTGCAACCAATTTATCAACTCCATTTGGTACGTCATCGAAAAAGTTGTCAGGCAACTCAGGGCCATTATAGGTTATCACTGTCGGTGTCACATCAGCCACATCCGCTGAGGTCATACAATTGGTGAGCTCCAGATCAGTGACTTGCATGAAGGCATCCAGTTGTCCAAACCCAGCCGTGGTTGACATTCGTCCATCGACAAAGGCAATTTGATTTGATAGAAGATAGGTTGATCGCCCGGACGCATATGCAGACTCTGCGTTGTCCGGATACTTGACCCAATCAAGAGAAGCCCCAGTGCCTGTATCCGTGAAACGCATGACCACACCCCGGTTTATTCCGTTGTATAAAGCCCTGCCGGTAACGTATATTTTACCACTGCCCGGCTCCTCCCATACATTGGTGACCGATGTAAGGTCAGAAATAGTAGCTTCCCATACATTGATGAGGTTATTGTCATACTTCATCAGGTAAGCTGTGAATGAAGGAAAAATACCACCGACGGCATAGTAACCACCGCCTGAAGAAGGAGTGACATCGGCAAAAGAGAATGACAGACCACCGGGTGTAAGCCCATTCATCAATGTACCTGAACTATTTGCCAAAAAAACCACGCCCTGCGTTCCCAGATTGCCGGCAAGGATCAGGTCCCCATTTGGTAAAGCTTCGAGATCCCGTGCAAATTCATCATCATTTAAACTTGCATATCGTTTTTTCCAGCTGAAGGTGCCGGCTTCATCAATATTCATCAGGATGATATCATCCCATATTGCACCGCCGGTTGGATCCCATTGCGCTCCTAATACATAATAAGGAAAGGCGGAATTCTCCGGAACCAGATTACGAACAATCTTTGTATTGCTTTCCCTTCCCGGCACATCATAGGATCGGACCCAGGTAAAGTTTCCTCCGCCTGAAGGAGTGACAAGGCCCATCAGGCTCTGGCTAGATGCGTCACCGGGCAAAGTCCCGCCAACGACCAATAAATCGCCTGAAGGGGTAAGTACTGCATCATTCCATATCGAAGGAATATCAAGAGTCAGGGTCCACTGATGGATACCGTTGGCATCGAGGCGGGTTACTGTAGCATTAAGTGGATTGCCATTGATGGATTCATCTTGTCCTAAAACGTAATAGAATGAACCATCTTGGATCACTTTTGAAAACGTATTGTCAAGGTTGTCACCGAACGAACGCTGGAATTGCCCCAAAAGCATTTCCGGGGAGAAGTTAAAGGCAATGAGGAGGACGAAAAACGTAATTGCCTTTTTGTTGTAATAACTTTTCATTTCTACCTGATTAAATGTTAGAAAATCACATCCTGCATACATGAAGGATGTAGTTGCTCGATGGAATTATCATCATGGGCCGCGAACAGACATGGCCATCAGGGTCTCGCTATCAGGATCTACGAAGACCGGGCTGTGGGTGGATCACCTAATATACGGAAAAATGGGAAGTGTAAAGAAAATGTAAAGGGGGGAGTTGAGGATTTAAGATGGTTGACTTCGTTTTGCCCTTAAATCCCATGCCCCGTTGCACCCCTAAATCCCCTGATGCTCCGTCTTGCCCCTAAATCCCCTGATGCTTCGACCTGCTTACCCTCAACCTTGTGCTACAGCTCAGCAACCGGGGACTTGATAAGCGAACTACACCTAAATCTTACTTCGATTCCTTTTATAATTATTTGTTTTTCCTCGCTCTGCGAAGTTTGCAACTTCGCTGGAATACCACGAGGCAGTTTCCCGTTTTACCCCTAAATCCCCTATTGGGGACCTATTTCATTTTTACCCTCTCAATAATTTTTTTTAAAAAATTATTGTTCGGCGTAGATTGTATCTACGTCGTGCAGGATCTTCAGATATTCTCAATGTAATCTTCACTTTAAGACGTCTGGGACGTCAGGTAGTAACAGCTCGCTTGGATCCTCCCACGCTTAATGCCCTTTGTATAACTCACCCTCTTCCCCTCTCTTTCTGTGATGAGATATGTAGTAAGAAGATGATTGTCTGAAGAGAGGGGAGGAACGCTGACAGAAATACAAATAAATTCCTTGACTATCCATGCTCAAATGCCTCTTCTGTCTGAATCACGGATTGACACCGATTGCACTGATTTCACGGATTACTATATCTAATGATAATGCTGTTGGATTATGATCCGTGTAATCCTATAATCCGAGTAATCCGTGATTCAGACTTTTTTTATCATTGTGCTACTACTTGCACCACTTCATTCCTCATCCACTTAGTAAGGAGTTTTCTGTTACGGCTGATGTCCGCAATATAAATACGGGTGTAGTAAGAAAACACCTGTGAGTCTTTAATCCTTTCGATGACTACCCCTTTGGCACCGATGTAATTGGAGTGGATCACGAATAAATCGTCATTCTTCTTTTGGATATAGCCTACGTGGCTTTGGTCGAAACCGAGGAAGTAGATTCCTTCTTTCAAAGTATCGCGGAGGATGGTGATTCTTTCATCTGTTGAATTGTTGTTGATCTCCAGAAGGGGTTTTCCAAGGGCTAAAGTCTTTGCTTCGTGGATGGGAAGTTGTTGGGCAAACTTGTAGCGGTCCAGGTTGAATCCAACATCCTTCAATGTCGTGGATACGAAATAGCCGCAGGCGATTTCTCCTTGTCCCGGTATGGAGGTATGGCCTTCGAAGGACCAGGGGGTGCCGATCCAGGGGGGGATGATTTTATATACTAAGAGATGTGTGAAGAGATTTGAAAGGGAGTCAATATTAAATTGAACCTGACTTTGATTCGAACGTGATGTATATATTTCACTTTTTATTGTTGAATAGAGTGAACCAGGCTGTTGACTCAACAACATACCACTAACGAAAAGGAATATTACTATCAAACTAGTCCTGCAGGGAATATTTAAAACATGGGTTGCTTTCAAATGGCCTGTTTTATTGTTTAACGAATTTGTCCATTGAAATAATCTTTCCTTCCGTCATTAATTGAATAAAATAAACGCCGTGGTTCCATTCAGCCACATTTATCTCATATTGTTCGTCCGGCGATGAATGAATTTTTTGACTCATCACTATCCGGCCTATTGCATTGGTCACTTGTAATTCCAATTCAGCGTATTGCTCATTGTCCAAAGAAATATACAGGACGTCTGTGACCGGGTTAGGATGCAAACTAATTTTACCCACAATGTGCAGATCCGTTGTTTTTGTAAGACAATCAAGTGCGGCTAATAAAACCCTATCCTTGCTTTGGCGAATATCGTCAATAGTAGGTGTGACCACAGAATCAATGTGAATACCAATTCTCTGTGTATCGGTTGTATCCGGGTAAAAAACACCAAGTGAACTCCAGGACGAGTAGAGTCCGCCTGGCAACACAATACTGCTAATATTACCATCCGCCCCTGCTGTCTGGCTACCGATGGTGAATACATTTGGGTGTGTTTGCAAACCCATGACTGTATATTCTGCCTGGCTCTGTGTCTCCGCATTGACAAGGATGATGACCTTTCCATTATACGGCTGAGGATTAAAAAAGTCCCCGGCATCAAAACGATTATCGTACCAATTGTACCATCCGGGGTATGTAAGATCCGGTTCAGGCAGAATTGCCCACGTCTTAGCGTTAGACAATAGCCGTGGCAATAAATTCCAAAGCGTGCCATTCGGATAATTCCGT
>JANNSS010000202.1:0-37096 GCA_031402955.1 Saprospiraceae bacterium | reverse complement strand
ACTTGTATTCGCCGCACTATTGTGCATGGTAAATTCATGGCCATTCACAGCAGTCACTTTGTTGGTATACGTACTACCGTCTTTTTGCCGGTAATGCCATTCGTTGTTTAAAGCAAGGGGATAATAGTTTTTCATCCTTTTCATATTTGAATCAAAGAAAACTATTCGGATGGTGATTACCCTGGAGAAATGAGTTATAGGTAGTTGGAGCGTAGTAAACGGGACGGATTCTCAAAGCACAGCTTTGGAGACACACAAACGTAGGTTAACCTACGCTTAGCGTTTTAGATTTAGATTAAAAAAATCCGGCTAAGGAACCCAATGGGACTCCTTAGCCGGACGATAACTAACTGAATAAAGTTGTAACTACTATTCGTAATAGGTATACGAAAGTTTTTCTGTGTACGGCCCGCCACTGCTGGTACCATCCTTGGTGATGGTGGCCGGACGGTTTTTTGCATCAAAGGTGTATGTAAATGTTACACCATAGTTAGACAATGGGTCTGCGGTGAGATTACGCAGAAAACCTGAAGCTAATTTCGCTGATGCCTCTCCGAACAGTCCACCAACTGGCTTCCATTCAGAGTCAACAGCATAGATTTGCTGAATATTGCTGGCGTTATCTCCTGTGGTATAGGAAAATTCTCGGTCCTCCCGAACTGTCAAATCATCTTCATAGCGAATTCGGTTAGTTACATTGTTGTTGACCACTGTCAGATCATATTTCAAATGATCTGCTCCTCCGTACCGTTCAATAATCTTTGTCAGAATACCATCTGCATTGTAGGTATAGCCTTCATACTCGCTACCATCAGCAACCCACAATTCTTTACTGACACGACCGTTAGCGTCAAGTTCATACGTTGTCGGGTTGCCTCCTTTCGTGATGATCAGTTTGCCTGCCTGGGTATAATCATACAAGATGGTATCCTCTACAGTGCCATTATAGGTATTGATTATACTGGTTACTTTATCCGAAGCATTATAGATAAACTCCCAGCCTTCAACATCAGCTCCGGTGCCATCATAGTCCAGGCTGATCGTCTTGATCAATGAAGCTTCAACCACAGGAGGATTGTCATCATCATCATCCTTGCAGGAAATTGTGATGGACATGAATACAGCCATGCACAAGTAAAAAAATAGATTCTTTTTCATTTTTAAATGGATTTAGTTAGATGATATGTGAATAGTGAACGTCAGTATATAGTATTTAGACTATAATCAATTTAGTATTATTTGGTAGCTAGTTCCCGCCCGAAAGAATGATCAATGCCAAACCTGAAATAAACAGCAGAAACATCAGGAAGAGCAGCAAGTTAACACTTCGTCCTCCTCCTTTAAATTCCTTCCAGATAAAAACACCCCATAGCGCTGCGACCATTGTAGCCCCCTGACCCAGTCCATACGAGATAGCCGCCCCTGCTTTACCGGCAGCCATAAAGCTCAACACTGTACCAAGCCCCCAGATCAAACCACCGGCGATACCCACCAGGTGCGTTGGAAAATTTCCTTTGAAGTATTGGCTGTAGGTGACTGGCTCCCCCACAAAGGGTTTGTTCATGATAAACGTATTGAATACAAAATTGCTGGCCAACATCCCCAGCGTAAAAATGAAAAATGCTGAATATGGTGTTGCCATGCCGGGGGTAGGTGATTCAAAATTGTTGACATCCATAGCGGCGGCGACAAAACGATAGAAAACAGACATCAGGATACCCGCCACGATGGCCAGCCAGATACCTTTTGAAGATGCAGCCTTATCTGCCTTCTTCATTTTACCTGAGGCAATACCATTGAAAATGATCGCGATCATGATCAGGGCAACGCCGGCAAACAAGATCATCGGATCTCCTTTAGGAGAACTCATATAATTGATGATCACGCCCAGCACCAGCGCTAATCCGACACCTAGAGGAAATGCCACTGCCATGCCTGCTATGGATATCGAAGCCGACAACAATATGTTGGAGGCGTTGAAAATGATACCTCCCAGAATCGCACTCCATATGTTGGCACTGGAGATTTGCCCAAGATCAGTGATAAAACTTCTGCCCTGGTCTCCAGTGCTGCCTAAGGTCAACCCTACAATCAGGCCAAGCAATACAACACCAATGACATAATCCCAGTAAAAGAGTTCATACCGCCAGTTTTTAGCAGCAAGTTTCTGTGTATTACCCCACGATCCCCAGCAAAGCATGGTGACGATCGTAAAGACAACGGCAAGAGAGTAACTTTCGATAATATACATAGACAGCTATTTAGTTGGTTTGTTTTATCTGTGGATTTTTTCGCTTGTAAAATGAAATGCTTCTGTCAGTCTGTCATTGGAAACCTGCACACTGCGGCCCCCTTCCACCACCCGGTATTCATGATAGATATCCTCATCGCGCAACAGGATGTGGGCCATACCATTGGTTTCATAATCCATATCTGTATCTGTATTACTGATCAAAAACCATGTACGCTTGAAAGCAGACTTGTCAGCAGCGATAGCTTCCTTCAATAACTCAGTAGCTATCGGTGCATCGAACAGGACACAAGACGTAAAAGTCTCAGGCACCAACGCATTTTGCAAAGCAGCTATCCCACCCTCTTCAAATCCAACTAAAGCGCGAAAACGGTACCCCATTCGTGCACTATAATGAGATTCCAATTGAGGAATAATCGAATCTACTAAGTTTGTTTCATTATCCTTCAGAAATACTAATAACATGGAAGGCAATGTTCCATCCAGCATTCCTTTTAGTGCGAGGCCAGCCAATTCCTGTTTTCGGGTAGAAGACAAGTCTCCAAACATATATAAGACAGGGTATAGCCTGGAGGCATCAATATAACCGGGAGGCAATGCAATAGCATACCCGTAGTTTTCATAAATGGTTACCTTAGGTGACTTACGCTTCTTTGTATGAAGTGATACTTCACCTCTATATACCCTGCCTTCAAAACTATCACTTATAAAATGGAGTGCATTGGGTAGTGCTTCTCTCCAATAAGAAAACTCATGCCCACCATTTCTAACTCTGTATTCATGTTGGATATGAAGATCACGAAGCAGTATATGGAGTTCCTCATTGCTGCGGCAAAGTGTATGCTCGTCATCTCCATTGTCGATGAAAAGCCTTAGTCCTGAAAACGATTGCGCATTTCCACTGTTGAAATAATGGAATGGTGAATATTGCTTGTAATAATCAGTAATCCGTTCTGTCCCAGCCTTTCCCACGCCCCCAAACAGCCTACCCCACTGATCGTTCCATTCCGAGGCATCCTCAACCATATATTGCTCATCTGTTCTGACAGAAATACTCAAAGGAACACTGACCGAAAAGACATCTAAATGGCGCACGGGAAGCATGAGTGCACCGAAGCCTCCCATGGAATAGCCCATCGTTGCACGATGTAGGTTGTCAGGGATGGTACGATATGTTTTATCAATGAACGGAACTAATTCTTTTACAAACATATCTTCATACAGGAATGTACCTGCAAAATCGTTGACATAGTAATTTCTAAAGCCTTGAGGTATGATAAAAATCATAGGAACAATTTCCTTGCCGGCGTTCGCCTTATCAGCAATCTGAGCAATACGACCATATTCCAACCAGGAGGATTCATTGTCGCCTAAACCATGCAGTAAATACACTACAGGATAAGCCCTATTCGATCTATAATAATCCAGAGGAAGTACAACAGAATAGTTAACCTCTTGTCCAAGAATAACACTGGTCATGGACAAACCTTCCATAATGCGCTTGGGCTCTTCAGCGAACATTGTCGCCAAAGGGAGCAAACATAAAATCAGAAGCAGGTTTAAATGTCTCATATCAATTCATAAGTGTTTCCTTGATGGACGTTATCGATTCAGAAAGACCATTTAAGAACGCCTGGTAGTTTTGACTTCCCTGACGCACACGGTATTCGTAATCTATATTTTCATTCCTGATTTCGGCATATAATTGATGATTGCCTCTGTAATGCGTACAATCATCGGTCACGTCTTGATAGTAGAAAACCTCCTCTGTGGCGCCTACAGACTCATCTGGTAGTAATGCATTAAATAAATAACAGGATGCAAAGTCTTGCGGGCTATTCAATACAAGCGCAGCCGCCATGACTCCACCACCCTCATTACCAAGGAGCACTCTACCCAGCGGACTGGTGATGGTATGATAGCCGGAATCCATTAAACCAACAATTTCAATCACCAGTTCATTCGTGATATCAGTGCCTTCGACCGGAATCTCAACGACAATAGATTTGGTCAGTTTTCCTGAAATCATATTGTTCCGAAGAAGTGAAAATGTTGAAATTAGATTTTCATCACGCTTACCATCCTCATAATCATGAAGAATGTAAAGAACAGGGAAATTTGCAGAACTGATTACATAGTCCACAGGTGTCATGACATTGATGGCCAAACCTTGCACCTGGTATGTTTGAATGACTGAAATATCTATCAATGAACCTATAGCCGCTGGAACAGGTTCAGAAGGATGAGGTAAGTCTTCGAATGCATTACTGATGAACTTAAAAGCTTCGGGATAGGATTTTTTCCAATACTCAAAAGAATGGCCACCATTTCTGACCCGGTATTCATGGTCGATATGATTGTCCCGCATGAACGTATGCATTTCATCGCTGGTGATGGACAGTGACTCTTCATTGTCTCCACAATCCACGAGGATCTTCAAACCATATAATCGTGAAAGATCACCCGTACCAAAGAAATGAAACGGACTGTGTTGAATGAAGTAATCCGTCAACCTGGCCGTGCCCGTTGTACCAAATCCTCCAAATAAATTTCCCCACTGGCTATTGAAGACATCCTGAGGTTCGGCCATATACTGTTCGTCTGTCCGAAATGACATACTGAGCGGTACCCCAACCGTAAACACATCCGGATTGAGTGAGGGAAGAATCAGTGCACCATAGCCACCCATGGAATATCCCATAACAGCCCTTGCAGATTTATTCTTTACCGTCCGAAACAAACTGTCAATCGTTGGGACCAATTCATTCGTCATCATATCCATATAAGGATAGTCCCCTGAAAACTTATTGACGTAATACGAATAATAGGCAGCCGGCATCACATAAATCATAGGAACAATATCGTTCGCATATTGATCCACATAATATTGCAATCCTCCACTGGTATACCATGCCCGTTCGGTATCTCCATATCCGTGAAGTAAATACACTACCGGGTAGGAATCTGTGGATTGATCATATCCATCAGGTAAAAGCACAGCATAGGTAATGTCATTGTCAAAAAGGGTGCTGTACATTTTTTGATTTTCCAACAGTCGGACAAATGGCGTTACAGGCTCATCATCTTTGCAGCCTAAAAAGATCAAGGATAGCAAACCTACCCAAAGAGGAAGAGATCGATAAAATGCAATATGGCTATAACTTCTCTTCATTGAATATATCAATTATAATTTGGGTTAAGATCTTTCGCGGGTGAATCACTGTAGATCACAATCGACTTCATATACATGCTGAATTCAGGGTCTTTATTAGTCCAGACGATCTCAAGATGATGTGGACCTTCCTTCCGGAGATACTTATGGTAGATATCATATTTGCGAACGATATAATTAAATGGCATCTTCACCTGTTCAATCTTCTCGCCATCAAGCATGATATCCAAAAGCGCAACATAATCACTCTTTGAAACACCACATCTGCTTTTAACATTGCCCAGCACAACGACTCCATTACCCGTAAAATCTACTACAATGTTTTTATCTGTAAATTCCTGCCGCAGGTAACGCTCTTCCTTTGGAAACATTCCTTCAAAGCACTGTTCGAAGCGAACTGTGGTTGGCTCCTGTATCATAATCGTAACGGAATCAGCCTCGACCTTGCCATCCTGCTTTTCAATAAGCTCAAGTGTGTGCTTGTAGGTCAATGCGTAGACATCATTTAATGTGATGTCCATGTAGGGAAACTTGAGGCCTTCTGCTTCCTCCAATGCTGGTTTCCAATAATCCGGAATGCCTGAATATCCATACATCACACCAAGTACCCCTGCTGCAGAAGCCGGATTACAATCGGAATCCTGACCACAGCGGGTGGCAATATCCATGGTTTTATAAAAATCTTTGTCCCCATATAACAAACCAATCACCACATAAGCAGCATTGAGCCTGGCATCTATATTAAAAGAATTGAATACACCTTCAGGACAACCCTTCTCTGAAGAATGCGTTTTTTCTACTTCAAACCAGGTCTTCTTCCAATCATCCGGATATTGCTTATGCCAACGAATGACATCAGCTATTGTCTTGTAAAACTGGCTTTCTTCAGGGATGGTACTTAATGCTTCTGCGATCACAAAATGAATGTCATCGGAAGTATAGGCTATGGAATAAAGCGCGGAAATAAATACGCCACCATACCAACCATCTCCATAATTCATGATGTGGCCGATACGATCACAGAATTCAGAACCGGTATTGGTCATGCCAGGTGTCATCATCCCTGCAAAATCAGCTTCGATTTGGAAATCAATATCATCAGCATGCGGATTGTTCATCCAATGTCCTGACGCAGGAGGCATGATACCATTGAGGATGTTGTAACGAGCTGCCTGGTTAGCATGCCATAGTTTATAATCCTCGTGTGCAAACTCCAGCGCGAATGAATCAGCCGGAGCATTGAGTCCTACCTTCTCAAGGATATTGACAAATGTGAGGTCGAGATACACATCATCATACAATCCCGGATCTATTTCGTAAGTCTCCTTAATATAGTGATCGTGCCAAACCATCGGTTGATAATCCTGGATCATCGTGCCTTTAAATCTAAATTCTGTCGGCCCTCCGAATGTAACACCAATGGTTTGTCCTGCCCATCCGCCCCGTATTCTATCTCTTAATCCAGCTTTTGACATGGTAACCTCACCAGGAATTGCAGCAGATGTCGCCTTATCTTCTTTGCACCCTAAAGTGAATCCGCATGAAATTGCTAAAATGATGATATGTCGAAGTCGTCCTTTCATATCAATGTGCATCGGTTGGCAGATTACTTTTTGGTGGATTTTGAGAATAGACGATCAGGTCATTGATTCTATACTCGTACGACGGATCTGGATTTAACCACTTCAGTCTCAGCGAATGTTTGCCTTCCGCCATCTGGTATTTCCAGGAAGGTTCAAGCCTTCTTGATGTATTCTTCATCGGAAGTTTAACAGTTTCTGTTAAAGCATCATCAACATACACTTCCATGAGGGCTACATACGGATCTTCACGCTCTGCTAACCCGAGTGGTTCTGAGCCATAGGTTCGTTTTGAAATCCGGTCGATGTAATCAACATCAATCTTTGATCGTTTAGCCATATTGCCATACAACAGATATCCATTACCAGAAAATTCAAAAGAGATTTCATCGGTAAAGGACTTGTCTATTTTCATCCGGTCAATCGGATAGGTGTTTTCAAAGTTCTGTTCAAACGCAACAGCTTTAGGTGCCGTCAAAGGTATTGTCACTTCATCGCCCTCTGTCTTTCCACCTGCCTGAGCGATGATACCGAGTGCGTGATTCATACTCCAGCCGTAGGCCTTTTCAAGAGATATTTCTGTGCTTTCGAAATTACTTTTCTCTATTTCCTGAAGAGGTTTGAGCCAGAATTCTGGGATTTTTTCGTATCCAACCATAACACCAAGTACGCCTCCAACGGTTGCCGGATTACAATCAGCATCCTGGCCACAACGTGCAGCGATGTCAACTGATTTCGTAAAATCACCTTTGCCGTACAGGAGTCCAATAGCGACATATGCTGAATTAATTTTAGCATCGATATTAAAACCGAGAAATACACCTTTAGGGCAGCCCACATCACCGTTCCATTTCTTCTGGACTTCAAACCAGGCTTGCTTCCAGTCATCCGGGAATTTTTTATGGGCATCAATCACGGTTGAAATACATCCATGAAATTTTGTACCTTCTGGAATGGTCTTTAATGCTTGTGTCGTGATGTATACCGGATCATCCGAAACAAATGCAAGTGAATATAGTGCAGATACGAATACACCGCCATACCAGCCATCGCCACTATTCATGACGTGGCCGACACGGTCAGCTATATCTGTTGCCTTGTTGACCATCCCCGGAGCCATCAATCCTATAAAGTCTGCCTCGATCTGAAAATCAATATCATCCGCATGCGGATTGTTTTTCCAGTGTCCGGAGGCTGGTGGCATTATCCCATTGAGGATATTATATCGTGAAGCCTGGTTGGCATGCGCGAGATGGTACGCCGTGTTTGACCAATGGTGAGCTATCGAATCTGAACTTACATCAAGGCCATGTTTTTCAAAGGCATTCACGAAGTTGAGATCGGTGTAGATATCATCAAATAAACCTGGCTTTTTGTCCCACCAGTATTTGACATAGTGTTCGTCCCAAGGTATGATGTGGTGTTCATCAATCAAGGAGCCATTATACTTGAACTCCACCGGGGCACCATATACCACGCCAATGGTCTGGCCTGCCCATCCACCTTTGATCTTATCTTGTAAAACCTTCTTAGATATGGTGACCGATCCTTTAGCAAGCACATCGTCAGCAGGGACTTTATCGGAATTGCATCCGATAATCACTATGCTAATTAAGCAAAGTAGTAGAAATAATATTGTTGTGAATTTTGTTTGCATATACATTATTTCATTCCGGCTTGATAAACGCTTAGCTCTGTAATTGAGGTAAATCCGGATACCTGCTTTGTATACTTATTCCAATGATCCTGTATCATCGCATCGCCTATGATTCGTATGGCTTTAGTAGTGACCTTATCAAAACTGATTACGTATTCTGCAAAATGCGGTTGATAAATCAGGTAACCCGTCTCCGGCATTGGCGGATTGATAGTTGTTCCGGTCACCGGCACCCATTTACCTGCTTCATTTTTATATTGGACGTTAAGGGATGTAAACCAACCCCCGAACTCTTCCATCCCACCTGCGTGAAAAGCAATCATATCCATCGTTTGTGGTTCGGACCATTCATAGCCGTAATAATCCACTTTCGGAATTTTGGTTTTAGCAGCAAGGCTATAAAAAACAGAACCTGCACCATCCACTACTCCATCTCTGATGACATCAACTTCCTTAGCATACATAGATCTTCCAAAGGTGCACCAGCAGGAATCACGGACCAGTTCATTGACCATCCTTACATTTGCAAGCACACTATCAGCGGTAGATGCTATGTTCGTATTGCGAACCAGCAGATCAAAATCTTTTGTGAGTTTCTGAACGCTATTGTCTAATTGAATCTTTATTTGATAAGCTCCGGGCACTGTTGGGATACCAGCGAGCCTTCCTTTAGTAAATGTTGTACCAGGAGGAATGGTGCCGCCGATCATAGACCAATTATAGTTTTTATTAGCATCACCGTAGAAGGCATAATCGATAGTGCGATTGACTTCCATCACTGGCATCGGACCGATGTAAAATTCAAGTGGAGCAGCAAACGAAGCTGTCGTATTGATGACTGCTTTTTGCTTTGATCCTTTACCTGAAAGCTTACCACCTTTAGCAACAATCAGATCTAGCGTTGTTTTGAGTGTACGATCGATCATAGACTGTATGCTTGCATCTGGTAATTCATGACGTGTGATGTTGATATAGGTATCGTTGAAAGGTTGTGTCCAGCCTTCGATAGGCAGGTACAAATCTTTTGGCAAAGCCTTGAAGCCATACATGATCCCCAACAAACCAGCTACTGTTGCGGCCTGATTATCTGCATCGAAACCCATCGCACAAGATAAATCAAGCGTACGCTGGAAATCACCATTTCCATACAGCATAGCCAGGATACCGCATGCACCGTTGAGATTAGCATTCCAGATCGTCTTAGTCATATCCGGTTCCGTGACATAATATTTCTCAGCCATGTCTTTCCATGCATCCTGCCATTTGTCAGGATACTTTTGATGCAGGGCGATCATGTCGCGAATGGTTTGGGCATATCTTCCATCAGCAGGCAATTCGTTCAAACCTATCTGAATCAGTTTATTGATATCTGTTTCAAAAAAAGCAGCAGCATACATGGCACCATAGTGAATGGTTGGTTCGACACCCCAGCTATCACTCGTGATGCGGGCGGCCCAATCTGACTTTTGCGCTGCATAATCCACCATACCCGGAGCTGTATACGCCCATATCTCATTGATCAACTGTGGGTCGATCTGAAACCAGTGAGGATTGATGTTCTTACTTCCGCTGAATGGTGGTGTGTACCCAAACTTCATCAGACCCAGCGCTCCTCGATTAGCCAGCCAAACACGATCCCGGATATGAAACAACCAAGCGTCTCTTAATTGCTCATAAGTAGGTTCAGGCCCGAACTTTTCCATTTGCAACAAGTACATGTATTCAAGATCTGTATCATCATCTGAAAAAGCGCCACTGTATTTTTTGAGCTTGTCAAGATTTTTAGTGTAGCCATAGGGCCAATTCTCAGCCCCGGGTGCATTGACGTATTTATTCTCGTGAGGCAGGCCATAGATATTGCCTATCATCTGTCCGATCCATGCGCCGGCAATTTTATCTCTTAACTCAGTGACGGTAATGGATTGTGTCTGCCCGACACAATGATCGGCAGACATCAACGTCAAACTTTGTATGATAATCAGGCAAAGGAATATTTTAAAATGGAAATACCTCATTGTGGATTCTGGACTAAGTTAGGATTCGTATTTAAAGCACTTTGTGGGATCGGAAACAACTTTGTATTCGGGCCAGTAACTGGTTTTTCCCACCAGGCATTTCCCCAAACACCAAATCGAATCTGGTCTTGTCGTCTGTGGCCTTCCCAGGCAAATTCTCTGCCTAGTTCATCCAATAATTCTTCGTTAGTAATCTCTGTAAGTGCGTACGATGGCAAGCCTGTCCGTGTCCTGATTTTTTGTAAATCAGCATCATTAATAAATTCACCCGCACGACCCAGCCAATGGAGTGCCTCAAGTTTGGTGTAGAGTACATCTGCATAACGGAAGAGCACAAAATCATTTTCCATATCGATCACATCATAATTCAACTCTTCCTGGTATTCATATTTAGCACATCGGGCGCCTTCCCATTCAGCACGGGAATGATAATTGGCAATGGTTGGTGTGTAAATAAATGGCTCGCCATCCAGGATGATTGGATTTCCATCGATATCGTACTGCTGACCAAAGAGCCAGGAATTTCTGCGTAGATCTTGCTCGGCATATTTTGTAAAGAAATCAGGCTGAAGCACAAAACCATCCCATGGAATCCCAACCATATTAAAAGTAGCCCGACTTGCAGAATTGAGTGTCAGATGAGACCAATAAAAGTGTTCATCTGTAAGTTGAGGATGGTAAGGTATCACGAAGATATTTTCTCGTGATCCTTCATTGTGCACTATAAAGTTAGCGAAGTAATCATCCTCGATTTCATATGCACCTAAGGCGATCACTTCATCGCATGCAGCAACTGCCTCCGCAAATTTATTCTGGCCTACCCATTCCTGAGCATTCATATACATCTTGGCCAGGAAGGTATACGCCATGCCTTTTGTCACCCTACCATAATATTCTGGTGTCGGCAGATCCTGAACAAGGTCAATATTGTCAAGTATCTCCTGGATGATAAAGTCATATACAAACTGCCGGTTTTTCTGCTCAGGTAACTCCTGATTACTGAAATCAATCGTGAAAGGAATATTTCCCCAATTGTCAAGTGCCCAGTAGTAATAGTATGCACGTAGTATCCGAATTTCCGCCAGCACTCTTTCCTTGCCTGTAAACTCAATAGGTGTTATCACAGCAAGGATTTCATTACAGGCAGTAATCCCGGCAAATACCATGTCCCATGATTTTGTAAGGATTTTATTATTGGGGGCCAGTTTATGCTTCTGCATGTCTTCCCAACGGCCTTGCTCATACCACTCTCCGTTGTGTTTTTCAGGAATGACCAATTCATCCGATGCATTTTCTGTGAGCGACCATAGCCGTTGTTCTTCCGGATATGGTTGTAATCCAACATAAGCACGTCCGGCGTATGCGATGATATCCTTTTCGGTCTTAAAGAAATTATTAACCGGAATCTCAGAATACACTGTTTCTGAAAGATCAAAACAGGAGGAAATAGAGAAAACCAAAACGCATCCTGTAGCTAAAGCGATGATAAACTTTTTCATATTGTCTTTCATTTGGCGTTTAAAATGAAGCATTTACACCGAGGGTGATAGATGTCGTCCTCGGGTAATAAGATAAACGATCGATGCCTGGTTCCAATCCGGAAAGATTGACTTCAGGATCTATTCCCTGATATCCTGCAATCCACAATACATTTTGCGCGGACACAAAAGCACTCAACTTCGAAATATAGCCTGACTTGATATTGAAATTATAATTGAGGGTCAGATTGTCAAGCTTCAGGAACGTAGCATCTTCAACGTACTTAGAAGAGTAGGTTATATCTCCAATAAACTCAGGGTTCTCGTATTGTGTATGCACGATATTCCTCAACCCGATACTCTTCCAGGACTCGTAGTACAAGCGATACGTATTCAGCACATTACCTCCAATGCCTGCGCGAAAATTGAAACTGAAATCAAAATTCTTAAAGGTCAGCGTATTGCTCCAACCTAACATTGCAATCGGACTAGCGGTACCAATTTTCTCCCAATCACTCTTATCTACTTCGCCAATCGGGTTCTGGTTTTTAAACTCATCGTATCCTTCTTCGTCGACGCCTAACCAAACGGGCCCATAAAATGTTCCTATTTCCTCGCCTTCCTGAATACGTTGTGTCCAGACACCTATCGCTCCTCCGATAAAGGCAGTTTCATAAGATGACTGTGTGAATTCGTCATTTGTGATTTTATCTAATACATTCTTATTGTGACTTGCTGTGAAGATGGTATTCCATTGGAAATTACTACGCTTCATGAGTTGGAAATTTAACGTAAGTTCCACACCCCGGTTGCTGATCGTCCCCACATTGGTAAAGAGATATGGATAGAGGTAAGGAGGAACAGATACCTGAAACTCCCAGAGCAGATCTTCACTCTTACGGACATAGTATTCAAGGCTACCGCTCAGTCTTCTATTTGAAATCGTAAAGTCCAAACCGATATTCAGTTCTTTCTTCTTCTCCCATCGCAGGTTCGGATTGGGGTTTTGACCAGGCCCATAGGAGTTGATCCATTGCTGATTATAATAGAGACTTCCGACCTGCTCCAGTAAAATCAGCGATCTATAAGGTGAAAAATCCTGGTTACCCGTCACACCATAACCCACGCGCAACTTAAGGTCATCAATCCATGACACCTTTTGCATAAATGCTTCTTCATGTATACGCCAACCAACACTCAGGGCAGGGAACAATCCCCATTTGTTATTGTCGCCGAATTTTGAAGACCCTTCTCTTCGAAGTGATGCGGAAGCCAGGTACTTTTCATTGAAGTTATACATGACGCGACCAAACAATGCGATCAGGGTACTTGACTCCTTGTAAGAGCCGGCATCCGCTTTACCTTCTGCTAAGAAGGCACCAGCACCAATATTGTTATAAAGGAATATATCCGTATCAAAATCAGAATTACCTATGTAAGAACTATTTTGTTCAAATTTCTGGTAAGAGTATCCAGCAACAGCCTGGAAATTATGTTCCTTAACAGAAGTCCGGTAATTAAGGATAGATTCAAATTGGGAGTTATTAAACCGGCCGTTAGCAATTTCAGCTTCTCCACCTACACCAAGTATAGTCGGGTAGAAACTGGTCTTATAAGAACCTTCTTCCCAATCAGATTTTTGAGAAGAAATAAAATTATCCCACGATAGATTGTCAAGTATTTTGAATGTTGCCCTCAGGTTCTGGACGATATCATTGGTGCTTCCTTCCCGTGTGCGTTCATTTAACAAGGCAACAGGATTATAATATTCAAGACCTTGTTTAAAGGAATAACCACCTGTCAGCGGATCTGAATCGTCATATACGGGTTGTGTTGGATTCTGAATAAACGCCTGTCTGAACAACTCATAGTTAGCTGGCCTATAATCCCTGAGATTGGTCGCCAGATTGAAATCAAGGGTCAACCTGTCCTTCAAAACCTTCTGGACAAGGTTGGTTTTAAAGAGAATCCGCTGCGAGAAATTGTCCTGCAATAAACCCTGGTCCGTACTAAATGTCAAAGATGTCCTGTGCGAAAATTTTTCAGTGCCTCCGGACAGTGCCATATGTTGTTGTTGACTGATTGGATTTTCACGGGTGATCTCGTCAAACCAATCGGTGTCGCTGCCGAAAAGGCTCCCTGCCTTCGAAGGTGCGTAGGTGAGGATAGCATCTTCAAATTCAGTAGCCGTCAAATTGCGAACACCTCTCGGAGCCACCTGAGTAGAAATCTGTGAGGAAAATTCAAAAGTTGATTTACCTGATCTGGCGGCTTTAGTAGTGATGATGATGACTCCATTAGTTCCCCGAGTACCGTATATGGCAGCAGCAGATCCATCTTTCAATACATCGAATGATTCAACATCCTGAAAATTTATATTTCTCAAATCTGCGCCAATGACTCCATCAATGATGATCAAAGGTGCCTGGCCAGAAGTGAGCGTATTTGTTCCACGTAACAAGATTTGATACCCTGCAAGCGGATCTGCTCCATTTGGTTTAGTGATTGACAACCCTGCTACCTTTCCCTGCACCAATCCCATAGGGTCACTGTAAGTACCGCGATTGAACTCTTCTGATTTCAATGAAGTTACAGCTCCGGTGAGTTCCTTTTTAGTCGTAATACCATAACCAATCACGACCACTTCACCGAGTACTTCTGCAGATTCGGTCATCAGTACATCAATGGAAGACCTGCCATCCACTGGAACTTCAAGCGTCTGAAAGCCTGTAAATGAAAAGGTGATTGTGGCATCTGAGGGAACTGAAAGCATATACTTTCCATCAACATCGGTGATCGTGCCAATAACCAGTTCGTTCACGAAGACATTGACGCCCGGTAAGGGTGCACCGGAGACCTCTGTTACAACACCCGTAAGAGTGATAGTGCTCGGCGATTGAGCAAAAACTTGGCCTGAAGTCCATATCTGCATAAGCATTAAAAAACCCATCATGATCGTCCTGCTTAGTATTGTCTTGCTCATATTGGATGTTGTATACATGAGATGATCATTTTTAATCAGCGAGTATCCATCAGGCAGTAGCCAGCTTGGATTCAAGCAGAGATAATTCGTTGCGATAAGGAATAGAGGATTGTGCACCCATACGTGTAACGGTCAGGGCCGCTACTTTGGCTGCTGCCTTTACAGATTCAAGAATAGTTTTTCCCTCAGAAAGACCTACTACCAATGCGCCACTGAAGGAATCGCCGGCTGCAGTGGTATCGACAGCAACAACCTTGAATGCTTCGACAATATGATACTGGTCTTTTTCTTTGATAAATGCGCCCATGGACCCCATCGTGATCACCACATTATCTACACCTTTTGCGCTGATCACATTGGCAGCCTGTCGTGCGCTGTCCCAATCATGAACCTTGATACCGGAAAGGATTTCAGCTTCTGATTCATTGGGTGTGACGAGGTAAAGGCTTTTCAGTAAGGTATCCGGAAGTGCACGAGCTGGTGCAGGATTGAGAATCACTGGAATACCTTTGGTGGCAGCCATTGCGGCAGCATACTCGACTGTTTCAATCGGGATTTCCAATTGCATCAGTACATAGTTTGCTGATTCGATTTCAGCTTTGGCCTTTTCGATATCTGCAGGTATCAAACTACCATTAGCACCTGATGCCACGGCTATGCAGTTTTCTCCATGTCCATCTACCATAATCAAGGCAACTCCTGAAGGTAGTTTCGGATCAGAGAAAATATAATCTGTGTTGATGCCCTCGGATTTATACAATTCAATCGATTGTTTGCCAAAAACGTCATTTCCGGTTTTGGAGATGAAGACTACACTTCCACCTTGCCGGGCAGCAGTGACAGCCTGGTTGGCTCCCTTTCCGCCTGCATTCATGAGGAAAGTACCACCAATGACAGTTTCTCCGGGGATGGGTAAACGGTCTGATTTGATAACCATATCCGTATTACAACTCCCGATCACTACGATCTTTTTGACATTCATATCTGGATTGTTGAAGATGATTGTAAATGTAGCATTTGAAACTTATTAAAATGCTCATATTATAGGCATATTAAACATTATCAAAATTGTTATAAATTTAACATAACACTGTATATCAAATAATTATAATTTTTATATATCAAATATTTACTAAATACAGTTAATAGCATTGATCTGCGCTTTTAGCTGGATTCGAAACTTTGAATTTTCCTATTTAACAGAATGTGCTATGGATCAAAAGGCCAAAGCTATTGTTATCTAGTATGATCTGGAAGCTGCTGTAATTCTGATATAAAAGTTGGAGGATTGCCGTTGCAGGAGTTTGCTCCTGCGACCAAGGGGATTCCCAACGAAATCCCCTTGGTGAATCTATGTTGGAATTCTCATGGTTGCAGGAGCAAACTCCTGCAACGGCACTGGCCTCATTTAACCTTACGCACACAATCAATCACAGTGCCATCCACCCATTTAACCACAGCAACAATCTCTTCTTCAAATTGAACAGCAGCAGGAACGCCACAAATCTTCTCTCCTTCGTCTTTGAGTTCGCGAATGGTTCTGATTGGCAATGAAGATCCTTTGAGTTTGTCGAGCAGATCCATTCGCAATGGATTGATCGCAATGCCTCTTTCAGTAACAATGACATCAATCAGTTCACCCGGACCACAAAGTGTCGTCACTTCTTCACGTATGACAGGTATTCTGTCGCGAAACAGTGGGATCGGCAATATGGTACATTTTGCAAAAAGACAATTTTGCCAGCCTCCAATGCCATGCAATAGAACGCCATCTGAATGAGTCACCACATTGGCGTTGAAATTGACATCTACTTCGGTAGCTCCGAGTATGACCACATCCACTAATTGTGCGAAATTTCCTTTGCTATGGTAGTTGTAACTCGTAAACGGACTGGTATCCACATGCGTTGGATTCTCACGCATGGATCTGACACCTTCAAGGTCGAAAGTTTGTCCATCAAGGATGTAATCCACGAGACCTTCTTCCAGCATTTTCACCAGGTAAGCATTACTACCTCCTCGTGCAAATCTGGATTTCATGCCTTTCGCTTTCAGCATTTCTGCAAAATAAATGCCTATAGACAAAGCGGTACCACCAGAACCAGCCTGGAACGAAAAGCCATCCTGGATAATACCTGCTTCTTCGCAAAATCTTGCTGTCAGATCTGCTAAAAATAATCGGTCTGGGCTTTTGGTGATTTCAGTAGTACCAGACACTATTTTGTCTGGAATTCCAACCCTGTCGACCTGCACAACATAGTCAACATAATTGCCCTGAATCTGCCATGGCCAGCACGGAAAAGGAACAACATGATCTGTCACCACAATGACCTTGGTTGCATATTGTGCATCTGCAAGTGCAAATCCTAAAAGGCCACACGCAGCAGGGCCATTAAGTCCATTTGCATTACCAAAAGAATCGGCTGTAGGTGCAGCTATCACTGCAATGTCAATCTTCACTTCACCATCTTGCACAGCCTGATATCTGCCACCATGTGATCGAAGTACGCCTACACCATTCATCTTTCCAGCAGACGTAAAGCGTCCAAGCTGTCCATTCATGCTACCTTCAATATGATGGATCGTACCATCCTCGAGATATTTTGTCAGCGGAGCATGACAATCAAAGGATGCTGATGGAAACCATACAAGGTTTTTAATCCCAAGTTCGGAAGCAATATCAAATATCTGAATGGCGATGACATCTCCATTCCTGAAATGGTGATGAGTCGAGATCGTCATTCCATCTTTTAAGCCAGCGGCAATGAGCGCTTGTTTTAACGTAGCGATCTGTTTACTTCCGTCGGCAGGAAAATCAATGCAAGTTGAAATGGGTGGACCGTACTTGTTGCCTTCTGGTCGATGCTGCCCTACTCCTTTGTAAGGAATAACAGGTACCCCATTTACTTCAGTAGGTACTGTTCTTCCGGCAGCATTTATGACTGTATTCACAGACTTTTTCATGATTGTGTATTCACTAGGTGATCACTATCTCTCCAGTCCTTGTGCAATTTACCAAGTGATATAGCCAGGTCAATAACTCGCTGAGCTCTCTTCACCACTGGAGCATCTATCATTTTGGTTCCGAGTGAAACAACTCCCAGGCCCTTATTTGTTGCCTCTGCGAACGCAACCATGATCTTCTTTGCATTTTCGATTTCTCGTTCATCCGGTGCGAAACCCTCATGAATGTCTTTCAATTGCCGAGGATGAATACAACCCACGCCATCAAACCCAATTGACTTGGATTGACGTGCATAAATTTTCAATGCTGCTGCATCCCCCACATCAGAAAAAACGGAATCAAGTGCTTGTATTCCTGCTGCTTTGCAGGCGTTGATAACTTGGCATCTGGCAAACAATGTTTCCAGGCCTTCGTTTGTTCTTTGGATTCCAAGTTCCGCTGTATAATCTTCCAAGCCAATGGCGAGGGCTACGACATTATCTGCAGCGGAAGCGATCTCAAAGGATTTAATAATACCAAGTGCGCTTTCAACGATTGGAATCAACCACACATGGTTTGTGAGGTTTTTTATTTGTTGAATCGCAGCGATACGCTTATTTACTTCATGAATCTGTTCAGCACTTTCACATTTAGGAACTACTATTGTATTTACATTATGTGGAATGATATAGTCCAGATCGTCCAATCCTGCAGGTACCTGGTTGATGCGCACCATGCGTTCGACGCCCATGAAGCTAAGGTGACGCAATGCATTACGGACCAGGAATCGGGCTTCTGATTTTTTTTGCACAGCAACAGCATCTTCCAGATCCAGGATGATCGCATTTGGGGTATGAATGCCGGCATTGATCATCAGGCTGGGTGTATTGCCAGGCAGATATAGACGAGAGAGGCGATGTTGATCACGTTTGGAGGAATACAGATTTTCAGGCAACATCGATGGCAGGAACTCTTTGTCCGTTTCTGTCACCTGCATGATCGCCGCTTCAAGTCTTGCTGCCATGACAAAAGGAAGTGCGCCTTTATCTTCAATGGTGAGATGTGCATTTTCAATTCCGAAGTAATGGAGAACTTCCAAACATAAATTCCGGATTGCTTCTCCAAACAATACTTCAACCTTACTTGTCAGGTCGATGACAATACCACCCGACGAAGTCAGTTGCAGGGAGACAAAGCAATCGGACCGATCCTTTTCTCCTTTGTTACCTGCTGTTGCTATTGTATTGTTCATCACTTGTTGTTGTACTCATCAATTTTAATACCAGCCTTTTGCCCCTAAATCCCATATGCTTCGACTTGCCGTCCTCATCCTCGTCCTACAGCTCAGCAACCAGGGGACTTGGATACTTCCTTTATAAATTCTCCCAATTTTTCTCGCGCAGAGACGCAGAGACGCAGTTTGTCTTTCATCTTACCCTTCTGCCCTTTGGCCTCTTTAGCCCTTTATTTCCCTTTTGCTCCATTGCTCCAAATTATCTCGCGCAACGACGCAAAGACGCAGCGATCTTTGATTTAAGCCTCTTTGCTCCATTGATCCCTTCCTCCATTGCTCCAAAATTATATCGCCCAAGCTGGTAAAGCACTCTCAAACCCCAGCCATGGCATGATGATAAAATACATCATTATCACGACAATCACCAGGCTGATCAAGTCAAGCCAAAACCCACACTTGACCATGTCGGCCACCGTCACTCGCTCACTTCCAAAGATGACTGTATTTGGACCCGTTCCGGCAGGCATCATAAATCCAAGTGACGAAGCAACAGCTGCAGGAATCATCAGTAAAAGTGGATTGATAGCGGCCGCAACTGCCATGCTAGCCAATACAGGAAGCAAAATATTGGCTGTGGCTGTATTGGAATTGAATTCTGTAAATATCATCACAAACCCGATCACCAGGACCATCACGATAAAGAATGGATACTTGCCGATAAACACTAGTTGGTTGCCTAGCCAATCAGCGAGGCCTGTTGATTCAAAACCAGCAGCAATAGCATAACCTCCTCCAACGATCATCGCGACACCCCAAGGGACCTGACTAGCGGCCTTCCAATCAAGCAATCTTTTCTCTTTGTTAGCAGGCAACATAAACAAAAGTAACGCAGCCACGATAGCCACGGTGCTATCATGCACATATTCCCCTAATCCCAGTAATGAAGCCCATCCTGGGATCACGAGGTTGCCGAATACAAGATCATCTCTGAACACCCATCCGAAAATAGCGAGGAGACAAACATAAATGACCCTCTTTTCTCCCGGAGTGATTTTGCCGAGGGCTTTTAGTTCGTCTTTAATGACTGTGTCATTTTGACTGAGATTGCCCTTGATATCAAAATAGCGGATGAGGTAAAAACAAAATACCGGCAGTAAAACGATCACCAATGGCAAACCTATTTTCAACCATGTGAAAAAAGTAATCGGAGGCGCTTCCGGAAATAATTTCTCCAGAATACCAATCAGGATAAGGTTTGTAGGCGTGCCTATCAAGGTACCCAAACCACCAAGGGTAGCGGAATAGGCTATAGCAAGCATCAAACCTGTACCGAAAGTGCTTCGGCCTGAAACAGTCTCCTCCTCCTTGGAAATAATGGACATGGCGATAGGAAACATCATGACGGCGGCAGTAACATTAGCAATCCACATCGAGAGAAATGCAGTGGCAATCATCATGCTCATCATGATACGCTGCCTGCTGATACCAAACATATTGACAATGACAAGCGCGATTCGCTTGTGAAGATGTTGCGCTTCAATCGCCTTGCCAAGAAAGAACCCGCCAAGCATCATCAATACATAGTTATGACCATAGTTGGCAGCAGTCTCCCCGGCAGGCAGGATGCCAAGCAATGGGTAAAGGGCCAGTGGTAAAAACGCAGTAGCAAAGACAGGAATCGCTTCGGTAATCCACCATATGCTCATGAGAACCACCACGGCTGCAGCACTTTTGGCCTGAAAGGACATACCTGATGGCAAGGGTAGCACCATGATAAGTGCAAAGGCAAGTATGCCTAGCAATAAGCCTGTGTATTTTATTGATATCATCAGGATGGTTTCCTTCTTACTTCTTTCATATGGGCAATAGCCTTATGGGTTCAATGTCACTTAATACCAGCCGCAGGGAAAGCTTGTCCAAACTTATATAAAAGAATCTGCCCCACATTTTCAAATTTTATGATAATTTGTCATTTATAAATACATTAAATATTAATTAATATATTGATATACAGTACTATATAATTACTTAATTTAATCCAATATATAACTATAAGGTTAGAATTGGCATGTTTAATCCCTATTGCAAACTGATCATCAATTAGTTCTTTTATGATAAAGACTGAAGCGCTCCTCTATCTGGTCAACTCCATGACCAAGCCTGAAAAGAAAGCTTTCATGATCGCTTCAGACAATAAAAAGGTATCCAACTACCTAAGACTTTATAATCTGATCATCAAGGAAAGTGAAATATCTGCAGAGTCCCTGCGCGCTAAATATGAATCGTTGTATAAAGGTGCTTCGTTTGACACATCCGTCAACTACCTCTACAAAATCCTCCTGGATACCATGCTTGAATTGCGCAAGGAACAAGACAGTTATTACAGTCTCTTTGATAAAATAATGAAGGCGCGTATACTTTTTGAAAAATCACTGTATAAAGAATGTTTTGACTTGCTACACAAGGTCATGAACAGCGCGAAGGAAATGGAAAACTACTATGCGTTGCTGATCTCCTCACGATTTGAACTTGAATACCTGCTCTCGCTCAATTTCCCGGATACCGATGAGAAGACATTACTTCACAAACATTTCAAACTCAATGAGACGCTGAGGTTTACGCAGAAGATACATCAACAGGCTGCGCTCTACGAACTCCTCAGGCACCGCATGATTTATAAAGGCAATGCACGTTCAGAATCCCAGAAGACCGCATTGAATGATCTCGTCGTCAGTGAAATGAGTATCGTGGCTTCCTCCAATCTTGAAAACCTGGAAATTAATAAGCTCCATCAACTCTTTCAGGCCAATTACCTGATCAGTGTGGGTGATTATAAGTCAGCGCTTCATTCATTCTATGAACTCAATACTTTGCTGGAAGGCAACAAACATCTGTGGTCTGATCCGCCTATCTATTATGTGCTCACTCTCGAAGGTGTCTTAGATAGTTTGCGAAGCTTACGGCAATATGAAGGCATGACCCACTTTATTAAGAAACTGAAAAAACTGGACACCCCTTCCTTAAATTTTAACACCAATGTTACTTGTCTGATCTTCTTGTATGAAGTGATACCCTTCCTTGACAAAGGTGATTTTGGATCGTGCGATAAATTATTGAATTCGTATTCCGAAAAACTTCTTAAAAAAACACAATTGCTCAGCCTTGCCAGAAATGCAGAGTTGTCCTTATACATTGCATTGATCCAGTTTGGCCTGAAAGAGCCCCGTAAAGCTCAAAAATCATTGAGTAAAATTATTGCTACCAGCAAGGGATTTGCGAATCTCCCGCTGTACCGCACGATCAGGTTAGTCAACATTATGATTATGTACGAACTGAGGGAATTTGAACTCATTAAGCTGGAGACACGTACATTCAAAAGGGATATGCAGGCATCCGGAAAAGAATATAAGATAGAAAGAAAGATCCTAAGCTTCGTCAACAAACCGAGCCTTCCTATTTCAACAGTGAAACGAAAACTGATGTGGGAAAAACTTAAAAAAGATATTGACCTGATTCATCATGATGTCTATGAGCAGCAGACACTGAGGTTGTTTGACTTTTCAGCATGGATGGAGAGTAAGATCAGAAAGGTTTCATTGGTGGAGGTGCTGGCGCAAAGAGCAGTTTGAAGTGAGCAGTTCAGAATTGCCGTTGGATGGCGTTCTCGCCGCCAACAACAGTGATTCTTACTGGGCATAGTTAGTGGAAAGACATGGGAATCAATACGACCTTTAGGTAGGGGTTCAATATTTTGAACCTCTACCTAAGTGTCGTAATCAAGTGTATCCTCGTGGTTGTTGGTGAGGACACCAGCAACGGCCTCACGCCGGGGGGGCAGCGCAACGTCCTTCAGATGCCGAAGCAGACTTCTCCAAGGCATTTCACTCTCACTCTCATACACTTCTTACTCTCTTACACTTCTCACTCTCTTACACTTCTTACGCTCTCAAAACCGACTGTATATTTCAACCAGTTTCTTTGATTCATTCTCCCAGGTAAATTCTTTTGCTGCTTGGGCGCAAGCATCGGACATGCTTTGCCAAAGTGCGGGGTACTGATCTAGTTGCTGGATAGCTGCAATGATTTTATTAACTTTTACTTCATCGATCAGCATAGCGCAGGGGTATTGCTTGATGATACGCTCATACTCGGGATAATTCATGTTGATGGAAGGAAGACCCGCATGAATAGCATCAAAAAATTTATTCGGGAGGGAATAGTAATCATTAAGACTCCCGACTTCTCGCAGATTGATGCTCAACCTGGCCTGCTTCATCAATTGAGGGATATGATCTGGCTTGACCCAACCCAGAAAAACAACGTTGTCCCCTACCCCGCTGGATTGAGCTAGCTCTTTAAGCTGTTCAGTGATATCTCCTTCTCCTGCAAGCCAAAACTTCCAGTCCGGCAAATGAACCATAGCTTCGATACAAGCTTCTAATCCTCTACCGACATTCAATGCCCCTTGGTAAAGCAATATCTTTTCGCCAGCAGCATTCTGAAGCAAGGACGGTCCACTCACTGGTGCAGGAGCAATATTTCGGATAACATCAAAATGAACTTTATACCTCCGACCCATCAGCACTGCCAGTTCCTCTCCTACAGTATAGCAAGCATTGAATCCAGGAATGGTCCTTTTTGCGATCCACTCCCAAATTTTCTTGATAACAGGCCTATTGGTCAGTTCAGGAACCTCAGAGAAATATTCGTGAGCATCATATACTGATTTCTTCCCTTTAATCCAGGCAGCTAAGCGCACTGCTAATGCTGTGTCCAAATCACATGCGCACACAATATCAAAATCCTGACCGAGCAGTTTAAAAAACAATCGCTTGTTATACTCGATATAAAATAATGGCCCCTTGTTAAACCAACAGCGGAATCGTAATCCCTTGAAATGACCTGGTGTAAATACCCCTGAACTTTTAAGCCGCCTACCTACGAGCGTAACTTCTGCACCAATGGCTGCCAATGCAGAGCAAATCCGATACATCCTCCTGTCATAGGTCAGATCATTGGTGACTGCAAATAATATTTTTTTTCCGGTCATGGCTTATGGCTTAGCTCGGTATATTCTGTCTTCTACAATCCATATCCTGTTTTCTTCAGCCAGTTGTTGCAACTCTTGCTTGATAGAGGGTTGTTGTTGATGGTTGTACTGCGACAGGAAATCCTTGATGGTGATTCCATCCCGATCATTCAAGACTTTATAGATAGCCTTTGTCCACTTCGCACCACCTTGATCCACCTGCAGACAACGATCGCAATGGCCGCACCGTTGTGCATCCGGTTCATCAAAGTAATTCCTGATAAATACCTCCCGGCACTCAACCTCTTGCTTCAAATACCCCAGCATGGAATTCATCCTTGCAAAGGCTCGCTCCTTTCTGAAAGCATACGCCTTGAGGTTGATAGAGAAATTTTGTTCAG
Source organism: Saprospiraceae bacterium (assembly GCA_031402955.1). Taxonomy (GTDB): domain Bacteria; phylum Bacteroidota; class Bacteroidia; order Chitinophagales; family Saprospiraceae; genus Opimibacter. The sequence continues at coordinate 12,352 of JANNSS010000202.1, read as the reverse complement.
GTACTCTTTCGCGCAACAAGGTAATCTGATTCCGGGCAGTAGAGGTCCTGTATTCAATCACCCCTAAGGCATGTAATCTCACCAGGTTTTTCTTAACTTTCTTACTTTCCCATTGCAGAAAATCAGCCAACTTCTCCTCCCGGATATTGACCAACGAAGTCCATAATCCTTCATAACCTCTCAACAAGGCTTTGGTCAACAATTCTGTCTCTTTATCTGCTACCTGATAACTATATAATGTCTCATTGTCTGCCACAAACTGTACGCTGCTACCACGAAATGCAGATTCATCCATCTGTAGCCAACCATCTTTTGAAAGAATATCAAGTGCGATGTACACTTCCGCTGCACGAAGTCCAAACCGAGCTGCAAAACGATCGAGATCAAATTCAAATGTTTCGCCAAGACCTGACCCAACAGCCAGATCCAGGAAGATATGAAGTGATTTATAGATACGGCGGAGCTCTTCGAGGTCAGGAAAACTGCTCTCCACTCTGGTTACCAGATTTTTCTCACTTGATGCTTTCACCACGATGATGCAATAGCCATCGTTTCCATCACGACCTGCCCGTCCGGCTTCCTGATAATATTCTTCAATCCCCGGAGGCAGATCATAATGTACTACCAGGCGTACATCACCTTTATCCACTCCCATTCCAAATGCATTGGTAGCGACAATCACTTTCTTAGCACCACTGATCCAGTCAGTCTGAATGGTATCGCGTACCTGCATGTCCATACCTCCATGATAGGCTACCGCATCAATTCCTTTAGTATTAAACCAGTCAGCCAACTCCGTACACTTGCGCCGATGTCGGACATATACGATGGCGGATCCCGTGGCCTTTAAAAGCAAGCGTTCGATATAGTTCATCTGGTCTTCACGCGGGATCACATGATAATGCAGGTTAGCCCGTGCAAAACTATCCTTGATGACAACGGCTTTTTTCATATAAAGCCGTTCGATGATCTCATCCCTGACTTCTTTGGTTGCCGAAGCAGTCAAGGCTATAAAAGGTACGCCGGGCAATGAAGCTCTCAGTTCACCGACTTCAAGGTAGGAAGGACGAAAATCATGTCCCCATTGCGATATACAATGTGCTTCGTCAACTGCGATCAATTTGACAGGCATGGAATGAACCCGTTCGCGAAACATGGGGGTCTTCAATCTCTCCGGAGAAACATATAGCAACTTTATCTTTCCGAATCTTGCATTGTCCAGCAACCTGTCGATATCGGCATTGCGCATCCCTGAGTATATTGCTTCTGCCGCTACGTTCAGTGATTTTAACCGGGAGACTTGATCTTTCATCAAAGCAATTAGCGGCGAAATAACAATTGTCAGTCCATCCAATGCCAGCGCCGGAACTTGATAACACAGCGATTTTCCGCCACCGGTAGGCAGCAAAGCAAGCACATCTTCGCCGGCAATCACACGGTCAATGATCTCCTTTTGAAGCGGTCTGAAGGAAGAATAACCCCAATATTGCTTGAGTATGTCAACTGGATCTTTCAAATCGTGGTAAAAATACGTCAATCAGAATTTAGGATTGGGAATAGTTCTATTGTTGTGCCTCCTGATTTTAAACTCATCGGAAAAAATCACTATAGGCATGGATACCCTCAGCGTCATAACTCCGAATAAATCTCTGGAATCAGGGTTTGCTCTGGCAACACCTGTTGGTTGAATGGAAGGTCCTGTCCCAAGATATTCTCCTTCACGGTTGGCAAGCGCTGCCGTGAGCGGCCCTGCTTTTTCAAGCAATTCAGGAAACGTAATGTAGATGGTGCTTGCATCATCCAGGTAATCCGTAAAGGTAAAGGAGAGCATTCCTTCCAGGGATAATATCAGATTTTCACTAAAGAGATATTTTAAACCTCCTCCAAACTGGAGAGTTGGCTGGAAACGTGAATATGGCTTTTGATCTGGATAATCCTCCAGATACTGGCCTTCCGTACCTAAGGGCTGCAATGAGACTTTTTCACCTTCATACCAGGTCCTTGGATTGAAATAAAAAAAACTTGCCCCCACTGAGGCAAAAGGAGTGAATACTTTACCTGCTTTGGGACTAAAACCCAAGACGTTATAATCAACTCCCACTGCCAGTTGGATCACTGGGGCAAAAAAATCAAGGTTGCGGGCCCTGGTAGCAGTACTTTCAGCTAATTCATCATCACCGGACAACTTCGTGTACAAGAGATCCGCTCTCACCTGGAACGTTTTGTTTAGCTCCTGCGCGCTATGGATACCCACCACAGGACCAATCTTTACTTTAATTCCGTTCTGGATATTGTAGGAAGGCAGGTCGCCTTGATAATTTGAAAAACCTGCAATAATGCCTAGTTCTCCCTGGCCATAACTGGCGAGTTCAAGGCAGGATGAAATCCAAATGAATAGCGCTACTGCAATTCGTAAACTGGGTATCATTGAGTTCGAGGCGGTAAATCCGGGTGCATTATAATTCCCAAAGATATAGAACGTTCCATATGTCTGAAATTTATATACGAATCCTTCTAAATATACCCGATCAGCCCTTCAATCCGTTGAGTCCAGCGTTTTATCCAAAAAAAATCCAACGGTATGAACAATACACTATCATTGCTATTCATTCTATACACGCCGGTTTTAAACGACACAGCTGCACATGAACCACCTGACCAAATACATCTTATCAGCCCTTTGTGGATATCTGATCCTATTGTCACCAATTACGGCTCAGGAAGTATTTGAAAAATGGTACCAAATGGGCCCAGCTTCTGAATTTCCAACAGCTATCCGTTCAGAAGAATGGTATTCATCAGCTCCAAAGTCCAATCCAAAAACCATCATCGTTGCCGTGCTGGACAGTGGTGTTGATATCGAGCACCCGGACCTCAAGGATAATATCTGGATCAATCAAAATGAAATCCCGGGCAATAAGCTCGATGATGATAAGAATGGTTTTATTGATGATATCTCCGGTTGGAATTTCATCGGTGGCCCGGATGGAAGCAGTGTCATCCATGAGTCGCTGGAACTAACGCGAGAATACAGTAAAGAGAAGAGTAAATGGGTAAATGTAGATTCAGAGAAGTTGAAAGGGAAAAAGAAAAAAGAGTATGAAGCTTTCGTTGAAAAGAGAAAATTCATTGAGACTAAACGTGAAAATGCGACTATCCAGATCAGCCAGGTATTGGAGATGCAGACCATCGTACTCAGTGCATTAGCTGCAGCAAAGACAGAACTCAAAGGAGATTCAATTGATGTCACCCGACTTGAAGCTTCTGAAAATGAGGAGCTCCAGACTGCTGCCCGGATTATTCAGAGTGTGGAGGAACAAGGCGTCCCGGTGGAGAGTATTGATTGGCTAATAGAGGTCGCTACTATGCAATTTGAAGAGCAGATCAAAGACAATGAAGAAATCCTGCAGTATACCTACAATCCGGATTACGATTCCAGGACAGTCGTTGGTGACAACTATACGGATTTTGAAAATATGAACTATGGGAATAATAAGGTCAATGGTACATTCTCAACCCATGGTACGCATGTAGCAGGCATCATTGGCGCAGTGAAGGATAATGGAGAGGGAATGAATGGTATAGCAGATCATGTAGCCATCATGTGTGTCAAAATCATACCTGACGGAGATGAGCGCGATAAAGATGTAGCAAATGCCATAAAGTATGCCGTCGACAATGGCGCACTGGTTATCAATATGAGTTTTGGCAAAGGCTATTCTCCTGAAAAATATCTGGTTGACAATGCCATGAAATATGCTGCCAAACATGATGTGCTCCTCGTATTAGGAGCAGGCAATGAAAGCACTGATATTGACACAGATCCAAAATATCCTAGTGACTTGTATGCAAAGAAGAAATTCCTGGGACCAAAGGGAGCCCGCAATATGCTTTCCGTCGGAGCTTTATCACCTGATGGTGGTGAATTGGCCATCGCTGAATTTTCAAATTATGGCAAAAAGGAAGTGGATGTTTTTGCGCCCGGCGTTTACATCTATTCGACCACGCCTGACAGTACATATGAATATCTAAGTGGAACGAGCATGGCTGCTCCTGTCGTAAGCGGTGTAGCAGCACTCATCAGGTCAAGGTACCCTGATCTCAGTGCTGTGCAGGTGAAAGAAGTCATCATGGAAAGTACTCGAAAATTACCCGCTACAGTTACACAGCCAGGCACCTTTGATATGGTATCCGCTTCGGATTTGTCTGTGAGCGGAGGCATGGTAGATGTTGTCACTGCAATGAAACTAGCTTCCGCGACTAAAGGAAAAGCAAAGAAGAAAAACAGGGTGCCAGAGAGTGAGTATGTTCCGGTGGGAGGGAAAGCATGATTTTTTAGCTATCAGCCGTCAGCTATCAGCTATCAGTCACTAGCTACCAGCTTCCAGCTGTCAGATTATTTCGTTTCGCACTAGACATACATCGCAAGACTAAGCGAATCTATATACTTTCCGTTTGTTAGCTAACCATCACTTTTCACTCTTCACTCTTCACTTTTTTAGCTGCCAGCTGCCAGAGTATTTTTTTTTGCAGCTCACGACATTTTTTGCTATCAGCTATCAGTATTAAAATACTCACGACTCACGATTCAGGCCCCAGGTTAAGCCTACTCACAACTCACAATTCACAACTCACCATTTTTCACTCTTCGCTTTTCACTCTTCACTTTAAAGGACACGGACTTCGGTGACGTAGTCTTCGCCTAACCGTTCGTTGACGAGTGAGCGGATATTTTCCTTCATGATCGTCAGCTCTGATTTAAGAGAGGAGGATTCAATAAACAGGAGCAGGACGCGACCGTCGAGTTTTATTCGTTGCGTATAGCCGCTGATGACAGGTCCCATGAGTTCTACCCACATTTTCTCAATACGGGTCTGGTATAGTTTAGCCCGCAGTTGAGGTGACTGAGCGAATACCTGTAACCATTCTTTGAGTGGGCGGTTGTTGTCTCCCTGCATGGTTTAAAGGTAAGGTTTATAAGCTTATGGGCATCGGACCATGGCTGCCGCCTTAGGTCAGATTTCCCCGGGCTGCAACCGGGGTTGATGGAGGACGGCCTTTCAGGCCTAGGGTGTCATATCAATGGAATACAGGAGATCTGCTGGAAGGAAGTCAGTAAAGCGTTTGCTGCTGGTATCGGAAATGAATATCTGGCCAAAATCGGGGGCCATCAGGATTTCCATCAGGCGGTGGAGTCTGCGCTCGTCCAGCTTATCAAAAATATCATCGAGGATCAGTAATGGTTTATAACCGCGTTGATTTCGGAGGATGTTATACTTGCTCAGATGCAACGCAAAGATGAGTGATTTGACCTGGCCTTGTGAACCGTATTCTTTCGCAGGCATATTCTTAATCGACAACTTGTAATCGTCTTTATGGATACCTGAATTTGACCTACCGGTATTTTTATCAGCTTCCCAGTTCATATCAGCCAGCACATGGTAAGGATATTGATGGAGTCCTGACTCATACTGCATATCGACAGTTTCCCTGTTTTCAGAAAGATTAAGATAAGTTTCCCGGATCAAGGGGGTGAAGATATCCACCACCCATTTGCGCTTTTCATAAATCAATGCCGCCAGCGGGGACATTTGTTCGTCGTAGGTTGCAATGACACCAGCCAGATCTGCAAAACCTTGTTTAAGCGCCGCAGTGCGCATTTCGAGCAAATGGTTGTACGTGACTAATGCCCTCAGATAATCATGATCCACCTGGCATAGTAGGTGATCGATGTAGCGTCTTCTGGTCTGGCTGGAACCGAAGACCAGGTCAATATCCCTTGGAGCTGAAAATACTACAGGAATATAGCCAAGATGTTCGCTGATGCGTGGAATGGGCATGTGATCCAGGACCAGTTCCTTCGTTGACCCAGGCCTTACCTTCATGATGAGCTTATGTACGATGTCATCCTTGAACACGTCTGCCTCCAGTCGAAAGAAAGATTCTTCCTGTCGCACCACCCTTTGATCGTATGGTGTAAAGTAACTTTTCCCAACACTTAGATAGTAGACGGCATCCAGCAAATTAGTTTTACCCATCCCATTGAGACCGGAAATGAGATTGAATTTGCCACCGAAACTAAAACGGGCATCTGCATAGTTTTTAAAATTAATCAATACCACCTCCTGGATCGTCAGCGACTTCATAACCGGTTTTAATGCAGATAAGCTTATCTTTGTCAGTCGGCGAATATAGTTTTTATGGCTCAGGTAAAAGAAAAAAAGACAAGCAAGGAAGTATCCGGATCACCTAATGGACTGGATGTCACCACATACCGTGAATGGTATGAAACGATGATGAGGATCAGGCGTTTTGAAGAGCGGGCCCTGAAGATGTACTCGGTCAACAAGATCAGAGGGTTTCTGCATGTCTATATCGGACAGGAAGCCATAGCGGGTGCCATTACAACAGCGTTGCGTCCTACTGACCCGATCGTCACCGCCTACCGGCAGCATGGAATCGCTTTATGCAGAGGTATTTCCAGCAAAGCCTGTATGGCTGAGCTGTTTGGGAAAGAAACCGGTGTCAATAAAGGAAAAGGTGGTTCGATGCACTTCTTCTCCAAAGACCATCATTATTTCGGTGGTAATGGCATCGTTGGAGCACAAATCCCAATCGGAACAGGCATAGCCTTCGCTGAGCAATACAAAGGAACCGAAAACATCTGTCTCACGATGTTTGGCGATGGTGCTGCCCGCCAGGGTGCGTTGCATGAGTCTTTCAACATGGCCATGACATGGAAACTTCCTGTGCTCTATGTCGTAGAAAATAATCAGTACGCCATGGGCACCTCGATCTCCCGGACAAGTAATGTAACTGACCTGTCCAAACTCGGTCTCTCCTATGACATGCCAAGCTCCTCTGTAGATGGTATGGATGTCATCAAGATCCATTATGCCATGGCAGAAGCTGCCGCTCATATCAGGTCGGGTAAAGGTCCCTACTTATTGGAGATCAATACCTACAGATACAGGGGGCATTCCGTATCCGATCCTGCTAAATATCGCACGCCTGAGGAATTGGAGCGGTATAAGGAGAAAGATCCCATCGAGCAATTGCGGGATTATATTCTGGAACACAAACTACTTACCAACAACGAATTAGAAGCAATTGATAAAGCAATAGTTCAGGAGATTGACGATGCGGAGGCTTTTGCTGAAAATTCACCCTTTCCTCCGGTGTCTGAGTTGTTTACAGACAATTATTTGCAGGAGGACTATCCGTTTACCAGAGACTAAGCGGTTGGTGACCTGTAGCGCATGGATGTGAGTGAGCAAGTCGAACCATGAGCAGTTAGCAACTAACAGTTAGAAGTTGGTTTGGATATTTTAAGTCCCCTTTAGGGGATTTAGGGGTACAAGTTAGGTTACCCATAGAAATTAAACTAATACTTAATATCTTGTTTCATTGCCTATTTGCGGCAAATGATTACTTTTGCACCACTTTTTAAAAATCACTATTTAAGATGGCAATCAGAAGAAAGCTGGAAAAAAAGAATGAAGAGACCTTGATCGACCTTACCCAGGCAAGGTTACAGGCCAACAACTTTTTTGAGAAAAATCAGAAAATGATCATTGGTGTGGTTGCCGGTTTGGTTATCCTTGTTGGAGGTTGGTTTGTATATAAAAATATGATCAGGCAACCTAAGGAAGAGAAAGCCATGGCACAGATGTGGATGGCCCAGTTCCAGTTTGAACAGGACTCTTTCCAGGTCGCTCTTGAAAATCCAGGTGGAGGTTATAGTGGTTTCCTGACCATTATTAAAGATTTCGGTGGCACTAAAGCTGCTAACCTTGCAAATTTTTATGCAGGTATATCATATCTTAATCTGGGCAATTTTGATGCCGCTCTTACCCACCTCAATGATTTTAATCCGGATGGTGTTGTAGGACCGACTATGAAACATGGTGCCCTCGGCGATGTTTATTCTGAACTCAACCAGATGGACAAAGCTATGGCCAATTATAAAAAAGCTTCTTCGTCATCTGACAATGAATTGCTCACACCATACTACCTGAAGAAATTAGCGTTACTGCATGAATCCCAGAATGAGGTTGACAAGGCCCTGGAGATTTATCGGACCATCAAGTCAAAATATCCGAATAGTAACGAAGCGCTTTCGATAGATAAATATATCGCAAGGGCAGAAGGCAAATAATTATGGCTTCGCGGGATGCATCACCTTCATTGGTTAACCTGCCGGATGGATCATCCTTTAAAATAGGTATAGTCGTTTCGGAATGGAACGCTGACATTACCAATGCGCTACTTGAAGGTGCGCGGGAAACCTTGCTAAAGTCCGGAGTTTCAGAAGACAATATTGATGTGCTCTATGTTCCTGGTTCCTTCGAACTACCCTGGGGAGCACGTCAAATCATGAAACCAGGCAAAAAAGATGCTGTCATTTGTCTCGGTTGTATCATCCAGGGTGAGACAAAGCACGATGAGTACATTGCTTCTGCTGTAGCTTCCGGGATCATGCAATTGGGTCTCATGTCAGGCATACCGGTCATCTTCGGCGTACTCACCACGAATACCGAAGAACAAGCGAAAGACAGAGCTGGTGGCATGCATGGCAATAAGGGAGCAGAATCTGCAGTCGCAGCATTGCAAATGGCCATCGTACGCACTGGAGATACAACCACCAAGAAGCGAATCGGGTATTGATATGAAAGTTATTTCCATCGACACAGGACATTTGAAACTTGATGGCGGCGCTATGTTTGGCGTAGTACCTAAAACCATCTGGAACAAAATGATCCCTGCAGATGATAACAACCTCTGCAGCTGGACGATGAGATGCCTTCTTGTCGATACAGGTGAAAAAGTGATTCTCATTGACACCGGACTCGGCGATAAGCAGGATGAACGTTTCTTCAGTCATTACTTCCCACATGGTGAAGCTACCTTAATGAGCTCCCTGACTGAAGCCGGTTATTCGCCTGAGTCAATTACTGATGTATTGCTTACTCATTTCCATTTTGATCATGTTGGTGGTGCCGTAAACAAAAATGCAGATGGCACTCTCTCCCCTGCTTTTCCAAATGCAAAATACTGGACGACCCAGCGCCATTATGATTGGGCTTACACACCTAATGCACGTGAGAGAGCTTCTTTCCTGAAGGAAAACTTTGTTCCACTGCTTGATGCTAAGGTGCTCTACTTTATTCCGGAAGAACAGGGCCATATGTGGGATAAGAACATCAGCATTCGATTCTCATACGGTCATACTGAATCAATGATGTTACCTGAGATCAGAATCAATGATAAGGTCACCATCATTTACGCAGCAGATCTTATTCCTTCTGCACATCATGTTGGACTTCCCTACATTATGGGATATGATATACGTCCATTAGTGACCCTGGAGGAGAAAACTGCTTTTCTCGCGGATGTTGCGCAAAAAGGCTACTATCTTTTTCTTGAACATGATAAGGAGACACAATGTATCTCTATCAAGTTAGATGCGAAGGGCAGACCGGAGGTGGATAAAAGACTCAGTCTTGAGGAAGTGCTAAATGGCTAAACAGGCTGAAGAGCGCTTACGTAAATAAATGGATTTCTTTTCCCTCTTTAGTGATACTGTTTATACACAACTTTGAATTTTTCTTTTTTAATATAATATCCTACTGATCAAATGGCCACAGCCGTTGCAGGAGTTTGCTCCTGCAACCATGAGAATTCCAATCTAGATTCTCCATAGTAATTTCGTTGGGTATCCATGTGGCCGCAGGAGCAAACTCCTGCAACGGCATTCAGCCGATCTTCCGCGAAAATTCTTTCTGATATTTATACAACCATCAAATCAAATTACTATGAGTTTTATTGGTAACCTCTTACTGGGCTTAGCTGCGTTGATCTTGTTTTACCTGGTAACATCCTTTTATTCCAAACCAATGCCGGGAGGCGATGCAGGTGTTGGCTATGCGTGGGGCATTATCATCCTCAATCTGGCCTTTGTAGTCTGCATGGGCATAGTAGCAATGATCATTGGCTGGAAAGGTGGATTTGAATGGGTGTCCGCTACGAAATCATCGCGCACTTTGTATGTCACCATTTCCGTTCTGGCTTCATTGATTTTTGCCGGACTAGCCGGTCTTTTCAAAGGAGAAAGTGGACATCTGGCCGTTCCTGCCAAATATTTATTACCCATGTCTTATCTCCTCATTCCAGTTTTAATGATACTAATTAGTGCCATTTTACTGAATGACAATTTCAGAACATCTGTGCCATTAGCAGTATACAAATGGCTATCTGTATTTGTGGCAGTGGTAAGTTTCCTCGGCTTATCCTCACTGTTGCTGGCACAAGTGGCATCATCCGCCCAAAACCAGGCTGCGATGATGAAGAGCCGGATGAATGATGAAGATGAAAATCACGTGCGTATACTGGCAGACATAGACTCTTGTGATGTTATGAAAAGCATGGGCTCCATCCTTGTCTTTACTGGTGACAATCAGCCTCCGAAAATTCAAAATGCGGCTGTCGCAAAAATTAAGACAAATCCGGAATGGGAAAAGGAAATGCTGAGCTATCTGGATACTGACTGGGCTCCTGAAGTATTCCAGTTTCTTGCCTCTAACCCAGTCGATAACCCTTCTATTTTCGAAGCACCTGTCCAAAAAGGAGTATTCATCCAGGCAAAGTTATTCAGAGAAAGAATAAGAAGATGTTCCCATCCTTCACATTTTTATGCCAGTATGTTTAACTGGGATACGGAACGCGTGATACGGACTGTGGACAAATTTCAAAGCAAGGAGATTGACTATGTACCCGCTATGAAAGAACTCAGAGCTTCCATGGATGAGCCTTCTGAATTGGATAAACCAAAATTCAATGCGGCTACGATGCTGGATAAATGGATAAAAGAGCACTCATAATTAAGCCTATCTAAACTTATTTGTATTAGAGTTCACCTTACCAGCGCCACATCTCCTGTAATGCGTAATGGGGTTTGATCAATGGTTTGTACTTCTGCCAGATACGTAAAGACAGCAGGATTCATAATTTTTCCGTTGAATATCCCATCCCATCCATGTTGTGGATCATTAGGCAGGAAGTTGAAGTCTTCAAAGACAACATTACCCCATCGGTCAAAAATCCGGAATGCATTGACAAGGGTGATCCGGTCATTTGATTGTATAAAGAAATGATCATTTATGCCATCACCATTCGGTGAAAAGATGTTTGGTATAAAGGTTTGAGGAGGAATATATTCTAGTGTTTGACATTCGATGGTGGCAGATGATGGTCCACATGCTGATGAACCTGTAGCTATCACTTGAATTGTTACCGGAGTATTATCCGGCACATTGGAAACCGCATATGTTGTGCCAGACAAACTTCCAATGCCTATTGAACTGGTGACTTGATAATGAGATGCACCAGGCACAGGTTCCCACCCAACGACAAGAGAATAATATTCTTCCTCAATGCAGGTGACATCCGGTTGTGTCAATGGTGCATCAATCTGGACCGGCACTAAAAAAGTATCCGATAAACAACCAATATATTCAATGAACAGGCTAATTGAATAATCACTGGGTTTGTCCCAAAGAATTGAAAAATCAAATGGCCTGTTATCCTCTGTTATTATTGCTCCATCAAGCCCCCAATAGAATGTTGAAAGACCATAATAGGCAAGACCAGAAAACTCCACTTTCAGAATACTATCTACACATGTTTCTCCCGTGAACATAAAACTAGCTATTGGAACAGATATGACCACAACATTAATTGGCACTATGTAAACACAACCGGCTGACTCCACTGTGACCATGAGTTCATTTGCTCCCTCTACTGCCAAAACAGGATCAAACATCCCGGAAGGGTTAGTTATACCTGGGCCTGACCAAAAAATATTGTCTATTTCCACCAAACCAAGCGTGTATAGGTTCAACTGTAGAGGATCATCATTAGCACAAAAGATATCAGGTCCTTCGATTCTGATTGTAGCCGGTGGACATTCCTTGGCGACACAGGTGATTGATACGGTATCACTGTTTCCGCAAGGTGGCTGCCCAACACTCCACAGGTTCAATGTCACTGCATCGCCTTCCTGCAGTGTATCGATCTGGAAAAAATTGCCAGGTGTTTGGTATGGCCCTTGCAAGAGCCCCTGATTGATGGAGAATGTAAAGCCAAAGGAAAAACCTGTGCCTTCCCAGGTATACATGACTGAATTTAATGTTGACGGTTGACATTCCGGTAATGGTGTAGTCGGAGGTTGAACAAACTGAACGGGTGATGAAAGATTGTATTCACATCCTGACAGCGGTTCGAACCAGGTATATTGAATGGACGTGCTGAGCCCATTCAATAAAGGCGGAAAAAGTGTGTCTCCTGAGATACC
>JANNSS010000201.1:0-5651 GCA_031402955.1 Saprospiraceae bacterium | reverse complement strand
GGTTTCTCCTGGCTGGACAAAACCATCAAGTGAAAATTCATGTACATCTGTGGCCATGCCGGGACACCAACCTGCTCTGTCAATTAACCAGGTGCCTCCTTGCGGATAAATCGGATTTCTGCTACAAGACTTCCATACATCAAAGAGGAATTCCTGAGAACCACCTTTGATATTGATATAATGTTGACGGGATACAAACTCCCCGTTTTGTTCATGACCTGTGATTGCAGACCTGACTTTGTAGTGGGTTGCAAAATCCATTAAAGAAACTTGCCTTGGTTCGAAACGAAGATTGGATTGTATCTCATTAAAGTATCCACGTGCCTGAGGCCAGATAGGTTGTATGTCGAGCACATCACGTTCTGGAGTCCCGGGGATAAACCAGAATTCGATATCTAGTTCTTCCTGGTTTTCACCACCAAACTCAACAGATAGTTTACGTCGCCCTTTCAGCACTGGACCAAAATCAGTGACATCAAATGTGAACGTTTTACCAGCCGGGCCGAGATCGAGACGTTTGCCATATGGCGTGACCAGCGAGAGGAGTTCAAACCGCGCATCCTGCTTAGCATAGTATTGGAGTGATTGGATCTGAATAGTGCCTTCGACTTCAGCCGGGATGATATCAACTTGTACACCGCTCTCATCAAAAACAGGGCGATCACCGGCAGGATAAACATACTGTGTATCGAGGCGAATCAAATCCGTACTGGAGACACCATAATGGATGACCTGGTGTAATGTGCTCACTACTGAATCTAAAACAGTTGTCGACTCATCTGCAATCGTGTAATCACCTTGTAAGAAAACCAGGACAGGCATACGATTCGTACCGGAAAAATTGTGAAAGAGCTGGTTTCCACGAGGTGTTTTCCATGTAGGCAAAGTTAAAGTAGCGTCATTGTTTTTGCCTGAAGCATCGCCAGCGATATTTCCAGAGCCTTCATTCAGCGGATAGTATCCGACGAGATGATCATATTGAGGATGAGAGGCATCTGCATGTCTGTACATCCAGCTTCTGATGGTGGATTCATCAAGTGCCTTGTCCCACACCTGGACTTCGTCGATAGCACCTAAGAAGGGATTTGAATCAGCAAGTGATTGTCCAAAACGAAAAGCATCGAAATCCATTTTTTTTGTATTTCCTGTTCCGGAATGAAAGAGTTGTCCGTTGAGGAAAATATTCATGACGCCTGTATTTGTATTTTTTGTAAAAGCCCAGTGGCTCCATCGGCCTTCAAAATCTGTTACAGGAACGGCTTTATTGATGCGATCATACCCTGTGCCATCGTTACCGCAATCCCAGTACACTTCACCGTTACTCCATGGTAAATGGATTGTTGCGTGTCGCCGTCCTGCAGCATCTGTACCATCCACAATCTGTGTATTGGCTGGAAGAAGGGCCGCATCACCATAGGACCAGAAAGCAACAGTGATTTCATCACTGATATTTTCAACAGCGCTTTGAGGAAGATCGAGCGCGCCTGTGCCGCCAAAGAATAAATTACTTTCTGGTGCTCCTGGTACGGATTCGATAGCTGCATCGGCAGTGATGGATTCAAAAAATTCGAATCCCGGTACATCTGATGGATTCTCGGTTGTGAAGGAAATATCTACAAGGAGATTCTGCCCTGTCCAATCAAAGGCCTGATAAAACGGAAGCACAAGAAAGTCTCCGGAACAATCTGTTGATTTGTGATATACTTCCTGCAAGCCGATCTCATCAGGATGATCACCTGTTGAAAACAGATTTGTGTTTTTCAAGCGTATTTTTAAAAATCCAACAGTCGACCCGGGTTCTCTCAAACCTATTTTTATGCCATATAGTGATCCGATCGCCATATTGCCGGTGACAAGATCCGCGGCAGACAGGATGACCTGATAGCGATATGTTTTTGAGACAGGGGTATGCGCTATAAAAGGCTCTGGCCCGATAAAAAGTGCCTCACTGGTTATATTACCAGCTTCAAGAATTGTTTCATGTTGCGTGTAAGCAGTGTAAACATAAGTAGGGCTATTGCTGAATGAAAAACTGGTGCCGTTAAAATTGGAGATCGTATAGTCAGGTGCTGTTGCACGTGTTGAGTCAGTGCGCGTTGGATCAGTGACGAATGTATTACAACTGTAATCCCATTCGTAGCACCCGGTACTTCCATTACCCACCACGGCGTCGTGGCATCGCATGTTATACTTCATCAGAATTTTCCTGAAAGTCAACAACGGATCATCCGGAAAGTCGAAAGAATCGACGCGGTGATTGTCGTCCCAGGTAAATGTCTGGACCTTGATGGTATCCTGAGCATCAGCTGCAGAGATCAATGAAAGAGTGAGGATGAGAAGGAAGGTTAGTTTTTTCACTACGGAATATGATTTAGTAATTATACCTGGTTAGACCATTGAAGGTAGAAATATTATTAAAATGAGAATGGAAGATACAAGTCCCCTTTAGGGGATTTAGGGGCAAAAGTGGAAAATGGCTGAAGAGGCAAAAAGCAAGGAGCAAGGGGCAAGGAGCAAGGGGACTGTCAAGAGACAGATTTTGCGATAAGACCAATGGTAGTTGGCAGACATAGCCGAGAATAATTTTATACATGGTGGAAAGTCATTAATGCCCCATCGGGGCTACATGTCGGTAACATAAGAGTCAAGAAAATCCTCTCCCTGCCCTGTCGGGGCATAACATCTGTCGGATGTGCTGAATCATAGATATCTCAGGAAGTCATTCACATTGATCATGCTCGTAATTAGCGTGAATTAGAGGCTAAACTTGAACTTTGTCGTTGCGTCTCTGCGGCGTTGCTCCGAAAAGGCAGAGGGCATAGAGCAGAGAGCATAGGGACTATCAGGAGACAGCTAGGACAAACAGATCCACGCTGCATACCATTCGACAAGCTCAGGGACCAGAAAAATAACCTTTTATTCACCCAATTTCCAGGCCTTTTCCATCTGGTTTTTCCTGGCCAAAAACCGGGTTATTTTCCAGCTTTCCTGACAAACCTGACAAACCCCTCACAGTAAGGAATTAAATAAGTTTATATGATTGAAAATCAGCAAAATATACTTTAGAACCCATTAGGAAATCCGGTGTATTTTCCTTACTTTTGCACCTCAATTTTTGATATCGTTTTATGAGTGAACAAAAGGGTACGTACGGCGCCGAAAATATCCAGGCGCTGGAGGGATTAGAAGCCGTCCGTAAGAGGCCGGGCATGTATATCGGTAGCACGGATGTAAAGGGTCTCCACCATCTGGTCTGGGAGGTCATCGACAACTCGATCGACGAGCATCTGGCGGGGTATTGCACCCATATAGAAGTCATCATAAATAAGGACGGTTCCCTCACCGTCGTGGACAATGGCCGCGGTATTCCCGTAGGTATGCATGAAAAATTGCAGAAATCAGCTCTTGAGGTCGTCATGACGATACTTCACGCCGGTGGAAAATTTGACCACGACACCTACAAAGTGTCCGGAGGTCTCCACGGTGTAGGTATCAGTTGCGTGAACGCACTAAGCCAAAAGGTCCGCGCTGAAGTACGTCGCGAAGGCAAAGTCTGGAGACAGGAATATGAGCGTGGCAAACCAACCACAGCCGTTGATGCTATCGGTGAATCGAAAGAAACCGGAACCATCATCACGTTCTGGCCTGATCCGGAAATTTTTGAAACGCTTGATTTCAAATACGATACACTGGCCAATCGCCTGCGTGAATTATCGTATCTCAATAGCGGATTATATCTCAACCTAAGAGATGACCGCGAGTTGGATGAAAACGGTGTTGCAAAGCAAGAGACTTTCTTCTCTGAAGGAGGTCTCAGGGAGTTTGTCCGTTTTCTGGATGAAAGCCGCACACCCCTGATCGACAGACCCATCTACGTCAAAGCAAAGGAAGATAATGTCGAAGTAGAAGTAGCCATGCAATACAACACAGGCTACCAGGAACACGTCTTTTCATTTGTCAATAATATCTCTACCCGCGACGGAGGTACACACGAAGCAGGTTTCAAACGCGCCATCACCCGTATCTTCAAAAAGTATGGTGATGACAGCGGTTTATTTACAAAAGCTAAAGTTCAGCTCTCCGGTGAAGACTATCGTGAAGGCCTGACCGCCGTAGTTTCCGTTAAGGTGCCAGAGCCTCAGTTTAAAGGCCAGACCAAAGGCGAATTAGGTAACTCAGAAGTAGTAGGTATCGTATCCCAATGTGTTGGGGATGCTCTTGCTACCTATCTCGAAGAGAACCCATCGGATGCAAAGAGGATCGTTGAAAAAGTAATCATCGCCGCACGTGCACGGGATGCTGCACGCAAGGCACGTGAACTGGTACAACGTAAAAACATATTGACAGGTGGTGGTTTGCCGGGTAAGCTTGCTGACTGCTCTTCCCGTGATCCAAAGCAATGTGAGATCTACCTGGTGGAGGGAGATAGTGCCGGTGGTACAGCCAAACAAGGCCGTGACCGTAATTTCCAGGCCATCCTTCCATTGCGCGGAAAAATACTCAACGTAGAAAAAGCGATGGAGCATCGTATCTACGACAATGAGGAAATCAAGAATATGTTTACTGCACTCGGAGTCAGTATTGAGGAGAAAGATGGAGAGCGAATCCTGAATATTGAAAAGCTCAGGTACCACAAGATCGTCATCATGTGCGACGCCGACATCGATGGTAGTCACATTGTGACCCTGATCCTTACTTTCTTTTTCCGTTACATGCGCCCATTGATTGAAAACGGCCATTTATATATTGCCGCACCACCGCTCTACAGAGTTTCTAAAGGTGCAACCCAGTTCCAGTATTGCTGGAATGAAGTCGAACGTCAGGCTGCAGTAGATGGCTATAACGTTGGTGATAAAGGTGGCAATGTCAAAGTACAACGTTACAAAGGTCTCGGAGAGATGAACGCTGAACAGCTTTGGGAAACGACGATGGATCCTGACAACCGGGTTTTCCGCCAGGTAGGTATTGATGATGGTAAAGAAGCAGACAGGTATTTTAGCATGCTGATGGGTGATGAAGTTCCGCCTCGTCGTGCCTTTATCGAAGCCAATGCGAAATACGCGAGAGTAGATGTTTAAGATTTAATTATCGTGAGTCGTGAGGTCTGATTTAGCCAATTTTAGTGCGCTTGCAGTAGACCTTTGATTCGATTGGACGCTGATTTAAAATTCAAATGGAATGGTATAGGCTTGAGAAGCTTTGCCATTCCATTTTTTTACTGCCGTTGCAGGAGCGCCGCACTGAGCGGAGTCGAAGTGTTTGCTCCTGCGACCACCTGAATACCCACCGAAATCCATGTGGAGAATCTAAATTGGAATCATCATGGTTGCAGGAGCAAACTCCTGCAACGGCAAAGGGATAGATTTCTTTGTCGGGGGCGTATTGCATCCACCCCCGACAAAAGAAATCCCATCGTTGGGGGCGCATGCAATACACCCGTGACGATGGGATACTACAGGGAATTTCGGAAGAGATCACGTATGTATCGCGGCGTTTGGCGGCGATACTTCGGCTTCGCTCAGCACGACGCTCCATCCAACGGCCCTAACGTTTATAAACAACTCAAAAGAGGGGTGGCGGTGGGGGGGGTTTGTAGAGAGCCCCAGACAAATAAAAATTTTAATAATAAAAGAATTATGTTGGTTTTTTTT
>JANNSS010000200.1:0-4294 GCA_031402955.1 Saprospiraceae bacterium | reverse complement strand
CCGCATACAGGAGCTCTGATTTATACATCTGCTACGACATGGTCGCTGCTCATTTTTTACGTTTTTGCCATGCAGTGTATGAGTACGCTTGCGATTGTCAAGCGGGAAACTAAGTCATGGAAATGGCCTATCATCCAGTTTGTCATGATGACCAGCCTGGCTTACCTAGGCAGTTTGTTGGTTTATCAATTGCTGAGCTAAATGTCCCTTTTGCATGGTTAGAATCGTTTTATTTCCTTGTTAAACATTTATTATTCATGCCTGGGATATACTCACTACAGCAATTTTCTTTCTACATTCTGTTTGGTGTCCGTAGCCAGCCATCATTTTTCACTCTTCATTTTTCACTTTAAAACTTACCTTAGCCACATCGTGAATCCAACCAAAGAAATGATCCTCGTTACCGGTGCTACAGGGCAGATCGGTACCGTACTAACCGAAGCCCTGCGCGCTGAATATGGTCAGGATAATGTACTGGCCACTGACATCCGAAAGCCTGAACATCCTGCCGGATTATTTGAAACGCTGGATATTCTGAATACCCAACTTCTCAAGGAATTAGTGGCCCAATACAAGGTCACAACGATCTATCACCTTGCAGCGATCCTCTCCGCCAGCGGCGAAGCGAATCCACAGAAGACCTGGAATATCAACATGAACGGTTTGCTTTCGATATTGGAACTGGCCCGCGAATCAGGTGTGCAAAAAGTATTTTATCCGAGCACTATTGCTGTTTTTGGGAAAACAACACCAAGAATCAATACACCCCAACATACGGTGATGACTCCATCCACAGTGTATGGTATTTCTAAAGCCGCGGGGGAGTTGTGGTGTGAGTATTATCATCATCGTTTTGGATTAGATGTCCGTTCTGTTCGTTATCCGGGCATCATTAGCTATCAATCCATGCCAGGAGGTGGGACTACGGATTATGCCGTTGATATTTTTCACCAGGCGATACTGCATGGAAAGTATACATGCTTCCTCGAAGCAGATACCAGACTGCCGATGATGTATATGGATGACTCGATTCGTGCAACCCTTGAATTGATGAGGGCTCCGAGCGAACAGATAAAAATCAGAACATCCTACAATCTGGCCGCGATGAGTTTTACACCTGCTGAACTGGCAGCATCTATTCAGAAGCACATGCCTGATTTTACAATTGATTATGCACCGGATCACAGGCAGGCAATAGCAGCGTCATGGACAGAGAGTATCGATGATCAGGATGCGCGTAAGGATTGGGGATGGAAACACGACTATGATCTTGATGCCATGACCCTTGAAATGTTAACTCAACTAAAGAAAAAATATAACCATGTCTAAGAAACTGGATCTGCAGATACAAGCTGAACTGGACGCTATCCGTGAAGCCGGATTATTCAAGCGCGAGCGTACGATCACTTCGCCTCAGGGTGCTGAGATCGATACCATCGAAGGTGGTGAGGTGCTTAATTTTTGTGCCAACAATTACCTTGGACTTTCGTCACATCACCGGGTGACTGAAGCGGCGATTGAAACGATTCACAGTCATGGATTCGGAATGTCCAGTGTGCGCTTTATTTGTGGTACACAGGATATTCATAAAGACCTTGAAGCGAAAATTGCTCAATGGGTAGGTGCAGAAGATGCCATCCTTTATGCAGCTGCCTTTGATGCGAATGGTGGTTTGTTTGAACCACTACTCAATGAAGAAGATGCGATCATCTCTGATGCGCTCAATCATGCTTCGATCATCGATGGCGTACGATTGTGCAAAGCTCAGCGCTACAGGTATAACAACAATGATATGGCTGACCTGGAGGAGAAATTGAAAGAAGCACAGGGTGCACGTCGAAGGATGATAGCTACAGATGGTGTCTTTTCTATGGATGGCATTATAGCACAGATGGACAAGATCGTTGCACTTGCAGAAAAGTATGATGCTATCGTCATGGTAGATGATTGCCATGCTACAGGCTTTGTCGGTAAGACAGGGCGGGGTAGTGCGGAGCATAGTGGTGTGTTTGGAAAAGTGGAGATTACGACCGGTACCTTTGGAAAAGCACTCGGTGGTGCATCTGGTGGTTTCACTGCGGGTTCAAAAGAAGTTGTGGCCTTACTTCGTCAGCGTTCACGTCCATATCTTTTTTCAAATACACTAGCGCCTTCGATCGTCGGAGCTTCGATAGCCGTATTGAACATGCTTGGTGAAACTACCTCACTGCGTGATAAGCTCGAGACTAACACGACCTACTTTAGAAAAGGTATGACCGATGCCGGCTTTGATATCGTACCCGGTGTACATCCTATTGTGCCTGTGATGCTTTATGATGCAAAGCTTTCTCAGGTATTTGCTGATGATCTGTTGAAAGAGGGAATCTATGTGATTGGATTCTATTATCCGGTAGTACCTCAAGGCAAAGCCCGTATCCGGGTGCAGATATCTGCAGGTCATGAGCGTGAGCATTTGGATAAGTGTTTGGAAGCGTTTATTAGGGTTGGAAGGAAGCACAGTGTTATTAAGTAGCTGTCAGCTCTGAGGGTTACTAGCTACCAGCTTCCAGAGGATTTGGGTTATACTAAAGACGTGCACACGTTAATTACGTAAACAAAAAACATGACGTTCGTTCAAGTGGCGCCTCCGGCGCCATCAAGCCTGTGTCATGATCTCCATGACTTGAATGCCATATGTATCGCGTCTCCTGACGCGCGGTTATTGTCCTGTTCTCCTTGTTTATACATTTCCATGTTTTAACTATCCAATAACTTTTTACCTAAACATACAGAAATAGCAAATTCTTCACTCGCGTCTGGAGACGCGGAATATATTGCATTCAAGACTGGAGTCTTGAACGAGCGATATTTTTTAATTATGAAAGCACGTGTCAAGCGTCTGGCATCTGCGTGTCTGGCATCTGGCATCTAAACTTTAATAATAAACTGATGCGTCTTTCCATAAATCTCTTCAAACAGTATTTCCTTTCCTTGCTTGAGCATAGTTAAAGTTGCTACATCTGCGTGGCGCACAGTGATCAATTCAATGTGCTCGTGGAGAATGATTTCATACTTGTCTTGCAAGGCACTGACAAGCTGACCTACTTTCGAAGGATCATTGGTGATGCAGATCATAAAGCTGATGGCGGTATTCCGCATACTATTGACCTTGATCCGTAAATCAGCGATCCGCGTAAAGATCTCCTTGAGGTTTTCTTCGGCGACAAATGAAAAGTCTTTAGTGGAAATGCGAAACAAGACCTGGTTTGGTTCTGCTACGATGATAGGCGGGAGATCTTTTACAACATCTGCACTAATTTTTGTTCCAAAAGCATCAGGATGATCAAAAGGTCGCACATACAATGGAATGCCTTTGTTTTGCAAGGGCTTGATCGTCTTCGGATGAATGACCTTTGCGCCATAATAGGTCATCTCAATGGCCTCCTGGTAGGAGATTTCATCCATACGTTGTACGGAATCAAATCGCTTTGGATCACCGGTCATAATGCCAGGTACGTCTTTCCAGATCGTCACCGATGTGGCATCCAATGCATAGGCAAGGATCGCTGCTGTATAATCTGAACCTTCTCGTCCCAACGTAGTGCTTTCGTTGTAGATTGTCGACCCAATAAAGCCTTGGGTAATCACCATTCCATATTCTTCAAGTGTTTTTCGAAGAGTAGAATTCACTGTGGCTTGCGTAAGATCCCAAAGTATCCGGGCTTCTCTATATTCAGAATCCGTCTTGATAATATTTCTCGCATCGAGCCATTGGTGACGGATATTTTCTTTAGTCAGATAAGCGCTTACTATTTTGGTGGAGGCCAGTTCGCCAAATACAATGATCTGGTCATAGTGATAATTGTAGGATGGATGCGGCTCCTCTTCCAGTATCCAGTTGAGTTCAACCCATAGGTCATGCAGATCGGTCATCAGGTTGCCTGCAGCATCTACAAGTAATGATATGGCGATTTCCTCATGGTAAGCCTGTAGCTTTTTAATAAGGGAAGGCAATAGTTCCGGTTGATGATAGTGCGCTCTGATGATCTCTTCGAGGCTGTTGGTCGTCTTGCCCATCGCGGAGATGACGATCGCAAGAGGTCGGGGAGTCGGATGACGCAGGATGTCCGCTACATTTCTTATGGCAGCGGCGTCCTTGACAGATGCACCTCCGAATTTATAGACCTCTGCGGGACCCATGGGATTCTTGATTTTGCCGTAAAAGTAAGCTAAGAACCGCCATTCTATATGGCTTCAGCATTTATATCCTTAACCTGCTGTGAATCCTCAAAAAGAGATGGCTTATCTTCACAGC
>JANNSS010000199.1:0-4630 GCA_031402955.1 Saprospiraceae bacterium | reverse complement strand
GGCGATCGTCGCCATCTGCCTTGCCCTCATGCTTGGAGTGCCTGCCATGACCGGCTATGCCCAGTGGTATGAGATTCTGGCGATCCTGGTTGGGGTGATATTGATCGCGATCGAGCTGTTCGTCATTCCGGGATTCGGCGTGACAGGAATCAGCGGCATCTGTCTGGTACTGCTGGGACTGGTGATGACCTTCGTACCCTCGGAGCCGCAGGAGTTTCCGGGGGTCTTGCCGACGTTACAGGGGACAATGGATGCTTTGCGACAAGGTGCAATGATCGTCGTCGGCGGGCTTATCAGCTCGCTCTTGCTCTTCGCCTGGCTCCAACGGTATCTGCCGCATTTGCCGTATCTGAACAAGCTGATCCTGACGACAACCAGCGGTGAAGTCGTCGATCATGCAACAATGCCGCTCACAACCGCATGCCGCACATCCGGATACCTGTGCCTGACGTCTTCAGGTCTTCAATGATCCGTTCATCTGCCAAATGTTTTATCACGGAGTCCATGGCTACTTTATTTTTTTCATAATAGGCTGCCATGCCGGTGACAAAATAATTTTTTGCGCGGACTACAATGTTGAGGTCACGCTGATCAACGGTGATGTCAATGATCGGACTGTTATAGTCATTAGTCTCTGCCAGGTACGTAGACTTGAGAAGTAACGTGTGAGCGCGTGCACGGGGGCTGGGGAGGTCCGTGCAATATTGTAGCATACTATCGACCATGGCTTTGGCCGTTTCATTTTGTCCTAACTGGAGTTGACCGTATTCAAGCCAGTGGTAGGCATGATAGGCGAGGTCATTGTTGTCAAGTTTTTTCTTTTCTTTTCTGGCTTGTGCTGCTTTCCATGAAACGATATTGCTGGTCACCACCTTGTCCCAAAGTCCAAGCGCCAGGTACGTATGTGTAGGCATGTGAAGTGCATGGCCTGCGTCTGGTGCAACTTTCGCATACTTGTCAGCAGTAGCCAACGCGAGATCTGCGTATTGAGGATCATCGTAGGCATGGATGATGTAGTGAAGTGCTCCCGGGTGATTAGGATTTCGTTCGAGCACTTCATAGGAGATTTTGGCGGCTTTTTCAAATATCTTCTTATTGGTATCTGTGGTGCCCCATCCATTGAGGGCAAGGCTATAGAAAGAAGCCACTTCATCATTACCCGGATATTTTTCATACAAAGTTTCCATGTATTCCGCGTAGCTGCTATCCCGTGTAGCTTTATCACCCGGGCCATACAGGATATTGATGCCACTAATGAAGTCTTTCTCGATATCTGTTTTTGCTTTTTCAATGCGTCCTTCAGGAGTTGGGGCTAGCGCATTCAGTATTTCATTGCCCTTATCATAATTCTGTTCCTGCCACAGGGGATGGTTGTAGGTCATGGCTTCACCCCAATAGGCCATCACAAAATCCGGATCGATACCCTTCACTTCAACGAATGCTTCTGCAGCATCAGCGTATTCAAAGCTATGGAGGAGCAACATGCCTTTTGTAAAGATTGGCTGAGCTTCGGCTTTACCGCTGGCTTCAAATTTGATTTCACCCAGGTGATTTTCTGGTTGTTTAGCATTTTCCTTGCAGCTAGTGATGGATAGGATAGCAATGAAAATAAGGATTCTGAGAGGAGAAGGAGAAGGCATTGTGGTATGATTTCGTTGGTAACAAATATACCCCTAAATCCCCTAAAGGGGACCTATTATAAGATTACTACCATAAAAATAAAGTTGAACTTAAGTTGACTTAAGAGGTTGCTGAGCTGTAGCAAGAGCTTGTAGGAAAGCAGGTCGAAGTATCCACGTGCGTAAGATCAAAAAAAACATTGTCTTGGCAGTGATCAGTGTAGCCGTTTTTAACGGCAGGTAGGTATCAAATTACTCTCTCACTTCTCACTTCTCACTCTCTCACCTCTCACTCTCTCACACTTTACCTAACCAGCGTCACATCCCCCGTAAATAATTTTTCTCGCTCAATACCTCCTTCCAGATAAGTACACTTGATCAGATAAACATACACTCCCGGCATCAGCACGTCATCCGCAAAAAGTCCATTCCATTGAAAAGGAATTGCTTCAGATGAATACACAAGGTTACCCCAGCGATCAAAGATAGACCCGTTCATCGCCGTGACCTCGAGGTCAGAACCAAAGCTCAATGCAAAAACATCATTGAAGCCATCATCATTCGGGGAAAATACATTCGGCACATAGATTTCATTACTTGCATCAACAACGTCACAATCGCTTCCAACAAATATTTCTACTTCTTGTGATACCGTATTACATGTGTTGGAAACTTCAATACTGTATATACCGGGAGTTGTTATCTCAATAGAAGGCGATTCCTCACCAGTATTCCATAGATATGTTGCAGAGAAAGCCTGGGTTGCATCCAGTGCAATAATATCGCCTACACACCAGGAAATGGATGGATCGAGATGGAGTTGAGGTGATTGGTTTTCTATGCTTACCATGAGCTCATCGGATACGGATCCGCATATATTACGCAACGATAACGTGTAGGTATCTGCTACATCAGCTATCATGACTTGCTGATCACTTCCATCCTGCCATTGTATTTCATATGCATTGGAAGGCGCACTCAGTATGATGGATTCTCCCGGGCAAAGTATGGTATCGGGTCCAAGTGAAAATGGAAGTGGAGCATCTGTATAATCGACTTGAATCGTATCAGCTGCCTCACCACATGGATTTGAAGCTGCAACAAAGAAAGTACCTGGACCAATAACATCGTAAGCAGGGGCAGCGGAACCATCCTGCCAAATAATGTTCGACGAACTCGCTGGAGCATGCAGCGTATAGATTTCCCCGGTACACAATGTTGTATCTGCTCCCAAAGAAAATGTTCCGGGTGCATCCAGATAAGTAACCATGATCTCATCTGTTTCTGTGCCACACTGATTTGTTACCGAAAGGCTATATAGTCCTGCAGCGATAATCTGATAGGTCATAGAGGTGCTTCCATCCTGCCACTCGATTTCAAAAGAAGTTGCCGGAGCGTCCAGGTCCATTGTTTCTCCATCACATAATGTAGTATCAGGTCCGAATGAAAACGGAACCGGAGCGTCAATGAAAGAAACCAGAACAGCATCGCTCGCTGCACCACAATGATTCGATTCAAAAAGTGTATAAACACCAGATGATACTACAGTAAACGATTGTGCGGAAGAACCATCCTGCCATTCAATACTTGTGCCTGCACTAGCGATGGACTGTAAGACTAACGAATTGCCTTGACAAAGTGTAGTATCCGGACCCAGTGATGGAGTAGGAGGGATGCCAGAGATATCTACGACAATGGTATCTGCATCTGCACCGCAATTGTTGCTGACCTGTAGAATGAACTGACCAGATTGTGTTGTCGTGAAGTCAGGATTTGTTGATCCATCCTGCCACAGATAATTCACTCCTGAAATTCCTGAAGGTATGATGACCACTTCTCCTTCACAAGCCTGAATATCCTGGCCGAGATCTACCTGAGGGCCTTGTGTGCTTTCGACTACTTCAAGTGTATCAGATGTAGTGCCACAGGAATTTGAAATCGTCAGAATGATGGTTGCTTGTTGTGTGGTCTGATAGCTGTCAAGAGATGATCCATCATGCCATTGATATATAACATTTGAAATGCCCGGATTGATGGTGATGAGTTCACCGGGACAAAGCGATTGATCTGTTCCGAGATTTAGATTTGGTATAGCTGGTAAGGCATTCACAATGAGTGTATCAAACGACTGACCGCAAGTGTTAGAAATAGTTGCAAAAAACAAGCCTGAACCAGACACATTCAAGTCAGCACCATTGAAACCATCTGACCAGAGAATATTTACTCCTGGCTCACTTATGGTCAGCGTAAAAGATTCACCCGGGCAGAGTGAGGTATCAAGTCCAAGATCAAGTGGTGGAATAGCAGGAAGTAAATTTGCCTGTAGTGTATCGAATGCAGTGCCGCATGAATTGCTGACAGCAACATTTATAAAACCTGCATTAGTAATGGTATCGATAGGAGCCGTTGAACCATCTTGCCACAGCCATGAGGTGACATTTGAAAAAGAAGGAGACAACACCACGGTATCACCAGCGCAGAGTTGAAGGTCAATACCCAGATCAACTGCTGGAGCCAAACCACCATCGACGATGATGGTAGTATCTGCATCAGTACCACAGGTATTGCTGATGGTTACGCTGTAGGTGCCTGGTGTATTTACAAGCAACTGCTGATTTTGGGAATTATCATTCCAGAGATAACTAACACCGGACGCCATCGCATCAAGAGTGACGATCTGACCCTGGCATAAATTCAGTTGAGCGGGTAAATCAACTTGAGGAGGATTGTTATTGACCGTAACCACGATCGTATCAGAGAATAAGCTGCAATCATTGAAGGCATCAACGATATAAGTGCCTGCGGTTGTGACGATCAGAAATTCTTCGGTGCTAAAGTCCTGCCATAGGTAACCTGCATTTGGAGTATTAGCATGGAGCACGACTTGTTCTCCGGGACAAAGACTGACATCTGGTCCTAGATTCGGAGGAAGGACATCTGCCATGTAATTGACCAGTATAGCATCGGAAGAGCTTCCGCAATCATTGGTCATAGTCAAGGCATATGTTCCG
>JANNSS010000198.1:0-29858 GCA_031402955.1 Saprospiraceae bacterium | reverse complement strand
ATTTCGTTGATAAGATCCGTTGTACCCAAACAGATTCCTGCTTTCTTTTTGCTTGATCTGATCCCCATTGATACTGTCTTCAAGAAAGAAAGTAAAATTGGAATAGAGTTCAAAATCATACTTATTGTAGAATATTTGATTTTTCAGGAAACTACTGCTATTAAGTGTCGAACTCAACTGAAGATTTGCATTTGATCTTGATGTAAGTCCACCTTCTGTATCATCAATCGCACCAAAAAATCCAATCTCCCCACTTTCTACAGCCCGAAGCGGAATCTGCCCTGAGGCATCCCAGCTACTGGAAAAAGTGGATAGTGTTCCAGCAAGAAAATGGTTTTTGCCAAGTGAAGCATTGTATTTACCAAATAAACTGATGCGCTCAAAATTTTGAGGGCTTTCGAAATAACCATCAGTAGATAAATACTCACCAGCGAGGTATGCATTTTGTGTTTTCTGTTCATCATTTCGGTTGAGCAGATTAATCATACCTAAACCCCTGAATGTATTAAATTGTCCTACTTCCAGGGCAACGGAACTCTCTTCCAATCGATTCCGTGATTGAAACCCTACGTAACCGGCAGTGGCTAAATTACCATAGTGGGTATGATACGGGCCTTTACCAAAATGAACTTTATCCACCGTTTCAGGAATAAGGTAATGCAAATCAGCATATCCCTGGCCGTGGGCATGAGATACCATATTGACCGGCATACCATCTGTGGTAATCGCAATGTCAGTACCATGATCGATATCGAAGCCGCGTAAAAAAATCTGTTCTGCTTTGCCCCCTCCAGCGTGTTGTGCTATAAACAGACCAGGTACAAGTTGCAAGACATCCTGTGAAGAATGGATACTTCTCAACTTTATATCAACAGCAGAGATGACTTCAGAAGCAATTTCTGGTTCCGCAGTAACCTGCACCTCGCCTAATTCAATAACACCTGGCTTTATGGAATGCAGCAAGGTTTGATTTTCTCCTTCTTTGATCTCAAATGAATTCATGTACGTCTCATACCCTATAAAGGCAATGGTAATCGAATGTGAACCAGAGGGCACATTGTCAAAGAAGTATTGGCCTGTTGTGTTCGTTGTCGTTTGCAGACTCCCCTCATCCAGGATGACCTGCGCACCTATGACAAACTCATTGGTGGCCATATCTAGCACCTTGCCTTTGATGCCTGAGGACTGACTATTCAATTGAAGACCAGCAAAACAGGTCATCAATAGGATGAGTAATTGGACTTTCATGTGGTGTGGCTTTGCAGTGATTTATAGAATGATTGCTTTGGCATCATCACAAAAACTACAATCCAGGTATGGAATCTCAACGAAAACGGCCTCAAGCAGTTTTGCACCTTCATCCGTTTTATTTGACTTAGCCAGAAGGATGCCTTCGAGACATTTAGTCTCCGGATCTTTCGTGCCGGTAATCAATGCTTTTTGAAGATGTTCATTGGATTTAGTTAAATCATTTTGGAAGTAATAGATTTCCGCAAGTAGTTTATTGACATCGATATTGTCAGGTCTGACGCTGTATTCAGCCAGTGCATACTGAAGTGCTTTGTCTGAATTATCCAACAAACTTAATTGGACTCTTGCCTGCTCAAGACTCATCTGGTGACCAGCTTCTTCATCATCTGCCAGCATAACAAGGATTTCTTTTGTCATCGAGCCTGCCTTATCTGAATTTCCTTTTTCTAACTCACGTTGAGCACGAGAAACATAGAAGGAAACTTCCGGAATCAATCCCATGGCTACATCATTAAGACTATCCGCTTTCAAAGGCTGTCCCATGGCAGCGTAGCAATCTGACATTGCAGCTATCGCGAAAGGATAGTTTGGCCTTTCTGCTAGTGCAATCGCATACTGCAACATGGCACTATCCTGCATCCCATATCGCTCATACAAGTGACCCAGTGTCAATCTCGCCCACTCGGTTTGTTCCATGCCAGGATATCCGGCGGCTACTGCCATTTTCATAGCCGCAATTGATTCATCCACCATGCCGTGGATTTCTCGCAGGTAGGAGACACGGCTATAGGATCGTAAGTCTGGTCTGATGGACACCATTTTATCAGCATATGCGACAGCTTCCTGGTAGTTTCCTAGTTCGAC
Organism: Saprospiraceae bacterium; assembly: GCA_031402955.1. GTDB lineage: Bacteria > Bacteroidota > Bacteroidia > Chitinophagales > Saprospiraceae > Opimibacter. The sequence continues at coordinate 27,743 of JANNSS010000198.1, read as the reverse complement.
ATTCGCATCGATCAGTACACCATAAATGTCAGCAGAGTGCGGATTCAATTGAACTGCCTTTTCACCGATTACTTTGGCTTCTGCAAACTGGTGGAGGGAAAGTAAGACGGAAGCTTTATCAAGCATTGCTCTATAGGCCAGAGGCTCCTTCACCTCTGACTGCATTGCAGTATTGATAAGTTGGAGTGCAGCAGGGTAGTAGTGCCCATGTTCGCCCGAAATCCGGGCTTCCATCATGAACAATTCTGCGAGGGTTAATAGTGATTCAGTATCGTTTGGATTTGCATTCAGCTTGGTGGTTAACGCTGTATACTGATCCAGCATGTAGGCCATTTCATTTTCAGGGCCTATGATTTGAGGACGCATCAATAGTTCTGGCCATTTTTGAGATTCTGCAGTTTTATTTGTTGCTTGCTGGCAACCATTGAGTACCCATGCGAGAGAGATCACAGCGAGTATATAGATCGTTTTCATGTTTAAATGTTTGAGTTGTGGAAAAATGGTTTGTTGTTCTTAGGTCAGTGCAACTTGCCGGCAAAAATTACCGGCAAGTGCAACCGACTTTACTTGGGTTTTAATCCATTTTGTTCATTCGGATAGTGTGTATACCTGCATTCCCTAGGGTGATGACTGCATTATAGATACCTGCAGGATAAGCTGCCGCATCCCATGCGATTTGATAATCACCTTCGGTTTTTGATTCATTAAGTAATGTGGTGACTAGTTTTCCTTGTGGGTCATAGATATAGATCGATACCTTGCCCGCAGACCTTAAGTGATACTTGATGGTCGTAGTCGTCGAAAACGGGTTTGGCTGATTGAAAGCATACACTTCAGTAGAACCTAATCCTGTTACACCAGTAGTAGTAGGTGGCAGTATTTCAGGCTGTGTATAATCGCCTTTTTCTCCTGAACATATACTGGTACCAGACCAAGGCATCGCTACGTATGGAAATTCAATTCCAAATGCGGCATCATTTTCACTGACCTTGGTGTCATAAGACAGCACATTGAGCAATTGTGGTGTTACAGGTGATGGACTTGACAATGGATCATAATCATCATACCATAAGCCAATTGCTGCCAATACGATTCCGGAAACAGCCTGTAGTTCGATTCTGGTCACATCATCTTCAAGTCTGCGGCCATTTGGAAATCCATCCATGTTTGGAATAAACTGCAGATCAGTAGTTGTATTGAACCTGGTATCTGTCAATCCAAGTACAGCAGCATAGACAAGCCCTAATGTGCTAAAGTCTGGATCATTACGCGGTGTTGCTGGTACAGCCATATTCAACCTCAACATATCTCCACCATTGGGAAGGAAGTTGTGAATGAATGGTTTTCCTGCAGCAAGTGGATTCCCGCCCTTACCTGTAGCTAATTGATATGGTATAAGATTCGGAGCACCTGTATGAAAGATTGGCCATAAGTCCACCGACCTCGGAGAGCCTGCAGCAGGCAGCAATAAAGTACCAAAGATGGCATCATCCAATGCTGTTCCAGCCAATGCTGGATTTCCTTTCAATCCATAGAGACCATCCTTACCATTTCTGAAATCAAATGCTCCCAGTGAAGCACTCTGGATACGCAGTGGAGTGAAAGCAGGTACCGCTCCACCAAACTGGCTGTCATCCATGTACAACCCGAGTTCAGGATTGTAAAAATAGTTACCAAAAGTGCTGATGTTTGCAAGATCCTGGTAAGGTGTAAGTGAGTTCCAAAGATCTTTGCTACCGATTGGAATCACTGCTTCATTGGTGAGCGGCATACCCAATCTGGATACCTGAATCCAATCACCACCATAAGATTCACTACCTGCAGTATTGAGTGTGCGGATCGTTTGTCTGCTGGCAGAAGCCCAGATACCAATGACGAAATCCGGATCGAGAATACTTGATGCTTCAAGTTCAGTTTTTCCATCTTTCTGTAACCATTCGATAGGAATCTTCAAGGCGATCGTAGAGACATTGAGACAAGCTACACCATCACGTGCTTCATTACCTTGTCTTGGCATGTCACCCAGATCAAATACACCACCCAGGTCTACAAAAAACGGATCATCTGTAGGTCCACAAAATACACGCTCGCCATCTTCCGTAGTGGTGAGTGCATTCTGCATGAGTTGTGCGTAGGTTGTGTTCAATCCTGCAGGACCATTGATGGATCTTGGACCAATATTGTTTGGTGGTACAATACCATCTTCAATCAGTGTGGTGAAACTCAATCCACCATCTCTGCTACGCTCTAGTGTATAAGTGGTCTTGTGATTCTGAGCACCTAACCGGATGTAGAAAAAGGTGGAAGGATCTTCATGGACCTTCTTGAAAGTGAACCTGTAGATGATATCATCTCCGGGTGTTGCGATATTGTTGTCAATATGAATTTCATAGCGGATGTTTTCACCAAATCCAAAATAATTTGGGCCTCCGTGAGGTAATTGCATAGGCACATATGCAGCGATGATGGTCACTGTGCCTGGATCATCAGGACTGACAAACGCATAAAGATCGGTATTGTCTGCCAATGGATCATTGGAAATCAATGGTGCCTCCCTATGGCTCGAGGCCATGAGTTGTTGTACCAGGGCAGCACTCATCAGACAAATGAGGAAAAGTATTTTTTTCATGATTTTAGTTTCTGTTGATGTGAATATTGATTGGATTTTTATTCAATGGGTGCACCAGTCTCCGTGCCTCTCCAGGGTTCAGCCAGATAAGGAAATGTTGACGTGAATGACGCATCATTTGCCTCAATACCTGTAGAATATTGCAGGACATTGACAAGAAGGTTAGTCACCGGTGAAGTAGAACTTCCTGGAAAATAATCATCATACCAAAGACCGATAGCTGCAAGGGCAACACCACCGACTGCCTGTAATTCGATACGGGTCACATCATCTTCGAGTCTGCGGCCATTTGGAAAGCCATCCATGTTTGGTATAAACTGAAGATCTATTGAAGATGCATAAGATGGATCCGTCAAACCGAGGACTGCAGCATATACAATTCCAAGGCTGCTGAACTGCGCATCATCACGAGGTGTTGTAGGCACAGCCATGTTGAGCCTGAGCATATCGCCACCATTGGGCAGGAAGTTGTTGATGAATGGTTTACCATTGGCTAACGGGTTTCCGCCTTTACCAGTGGCCAGATGATAAGGAGCCAGGTTAGGAACTCCGGTGTGGAATATAGGCCATAAGTCTACGGATCTTGGAGATCCAGGAGCAGGCAACAATAATGTTCCAAAAATGGCATCATCAAGCGCTGTTCCAGCAAGTGCTGCATTGCCCTTGAGTCCGTAGAGACCGTCCTTTCCATTTCTGAAATCAAAACCACCAAGCGAGGCAGATTGTATCCTCAGACCTCGGAAGGCAGGCACTGCGCCACCAAACTGGCTGTCATCCATGTAAAGTGCCAGTTCAGGATTGTAGAAGAAATTGCCGAAGGTGCTGATATTAGCCAGATCCTGATACGGTGTGAGAAAATTCCATTGATCCTTATAACCAATAGGAATCACCGCTTCATTGGTCAATGGCATTCCAAGCCTGGATACTTGTACCCAATTGCCGCTATCATTTGGTTGTGCACCGTTTGGTTGCAGCGTACGAATGGATTGCCTGCTTGCTGAAGCCCAAACACCAATGACAAAATCGCCATCAAGGATATTGGCAGACTGGCTTACATTCTTTCCATCCTTCTGCAGTAAGCTGATTGGGATCTGAATCGCAATCGTGTGGACATTATATTTAGCAACACCATCACGTACATTACCTTCCTGCCGTGGGGAGTCACCCAAATCAAATATGCCACCTAAATCTACAAAGAACGGATCATCAACAGGTCCGCAGAAAACGGATTCGCCCTGCCCTGTTGTCATAATCGCACTGGTCATCAGTGAACGATAATCCGAAGCATTTAAGCCTGCTCCCCCTTCAATAGAGCGTGGCCCTATGTTATTAGGAGGAACAATTCCCCCGGTCAGCACAGTCACAAAAGTAGCTCCACCATTAGTACTTCTCTCCATCGTATAGGTGGTTTTCAGGTTCTGAAGCCCTAACCGGATGTTGAAGAAAGTAGTCGGATCCTCATTGACTTGCTCGAATGTAAACCTGTAGATGATATCATCTCCAGGGGTTGCGATGTTATTGTCAATATGGATTTCGTAGCGGATGTTCTGACCAAAAGAAAAGTAGTTGGGTCCGCCATACGGGAGTTCTGCCGGGATATAATTGGCGATAATGGTGATCATATCCGGGTTGTCAGGGCTTCGGAAAGCGTACAGGTCGGTATTGTCAGCCAATGGATCATTGGCAATCAGTGGGGCTTCCCGATGGCTGGAGGCCCTTAGGGAAATGGCAAGAAAGCATATCATCCCGGCCAGGAGAAATGCTTTCCGACCAACATAAAGTGTGTAATCTCTTCGGATCATCATGTTTGGTTTGTTAATAGGTTAGGAATCATTTTACCGAATGTGTTTTCACATTCAGCCCTATATACGTGCCGGTATGACGATCCGGTTTTTATAAATAGATCTTATTTTATGTTAAAAGGAGGAAATAGGGTATTCGCCCGGGTGCAAACAGATAGCGGGTGGCAAGGTTACCAAAGGCTATAAATGGAGTAGGTCTCGTTGCTGTAAATCTTATTCAAGGTCTTGATATCCGGGGAGGTAGAAAGGATATGGGTGATCCCGAGTTTACGCCAATAGTCTGTGCTGATAAGTGTCGGCTCTTCCAGGAGGGCCGTACTGAAGACATTCATTTCAAATCCAGCTTGTTTTTCCTTCAGGCCATAAGCATAAATATTTTCAATCCGCTGGTACCATTCCTTAAGGAATTGCTCCTGATGAAAGAGTGCTTTATAATCAACATAAAGGCTCCGCTTCGAATACCATCTAAACGCAGTGAATCCGACAGGGACGATAAACACAGCATTCACAGGCGTGAGGCTATCGGCTTTGATACTGACATCTATTTCATCACTTTGAGCAGTAGACCATGGCAACATATACTCGGGTTTGTCTCCAAACCATCCAGACAATCTATAAACACTGACTAACATCAAAATAGTCAAGGGGACCACCACCGTATATTTTGTAAAAATCTTTGGTTTTGGTGACCCTTTCTCCAATGTGACGAAGATGGCAATAAAGACAAAGGCTTCGAGCCAAATGGTTGTCTTCCACCACTGGGTGTACAAAGCCAAAGGCAACCTGTACACTTCAACACCAATGGTGTAAGCGATACAACCCAATAGAATGGTTAGGATAAACCATTTGAGCCGCATTTTGTAGAACCGGATAGTGATGATCGCAAAAATGCAAAACACAAGGATGTGGAACCCACCAAATGCACCGGGAAAAAAGTGATGGGATAAGCGGAATTCCATGATGTCCATAAAAGCAGCCGGATCCTCAGAGCCTCCATTGTTTATGGAAAGAAGAAACAGCCAGGGAAGCGTATATAAGAGGTACACTATAATTGAACGCCATGGTATGGTTTTCGATTTTTTTTGGATGACGAATTCAATGACGGAGGATATGACCGTAATGATAAATAACTGCAAGCCGACTAGAGGTTGTAAGTATCCTGCGATCACCAGAAATACAATCCATGGAGTGTATTTCTCCTTTAGCCAAAAATACAAGGCCCATGATGCCATTGACTTTGCAGCCAGGCTCGGAATGAGCATATTGTAGTAAAGCTCATTAGAACCAACGGACGTCAGAAAACCGAGTATGAAGATGGAAACAACTGCCAGAAACTGATAAACCCTATTTGTTATACCCAGGCCGGCTATTTTCAGCCACGCCATGAAGAGACTGACACTGAGCAGCAAGTGCCAAATCCAAACCATCCAGGGCTGGCTATAACCCAGGTATCTGAGGAGAAAGTGAAAGATGGTTCGTTCATTAACCTTCGCGTCCAGATAGGAGGAGACATAGTGATCATCAGCATACGTCCCCGGATGATCCTGGGCATAGAGGCAAGGTAAAATCTGGGACTGGTCACCCTGGCCATACTGATAACCCTGGTATATGAGCACAATGGCGTATAGCAATATTGCCGTCAGGATATCGAGCCATGGAATCTTGGTTAAACCTTTCATGATGAGGCTTAAAAATAGTACTTATATCCAGTGAGCTATTGAAATTCATGATAGGAGTTCCAAAAGTGGTATTTTGACCATCCAACCAGTTATTTAATTCTCCCCGGATGAAACAACTCACCCCTGATCAACTTCAACGTCCCGAGCTATCTGAATACAAAGCGGCGCAAAAAATGCAGGTTTGCGTCGTCCTTGATAATGTGAGGTCAGGTCTGAATGTGGGAGCTATTTTCAGGACGTGTGATGCATTTTCAGTGGAGGCCATCTACCTGTGTGGCATCACTGTCCAGCCACCTCATGCAGAAATATTGAAGACAGCATTAGGAGCAACTGAATCTGTCACTTGGAAATCATTTCCAGACAGTATGAGTGCACTCAATGAATTGATATCTTCAGGTTATACTATTTTGCCTGTTGAGCAAACTGATCATGCAGTCAACCTCGATCAGATTAATCTCACGGAATTGTTCCCGATAGCATTGGTATTTGGAAATGAGATGCGGGGTGTTGATCCCAAAGTCCTGAAGCGGTGTCAGCAAAGTATTGAAATACCGCAGGATGGCATTAAGCATTCACTGAATGTGGCTACAAGCGCCGGAATTGTATTGTGGGAATGTTATCGTCAGAATCTACGACGACGCTTTGGATCAGGTTTGTAAGCCAGACGGAAACCTGCACCAAGGTAAGTCTGATCATCAAGCGTAACAGGTTTTTCTAAAAAAGGGTTATCCCTTTGTAAATTCTCCCAATTTTCAGTAGCGATTCTGGTCCAGGAAAGCATAGGCGTCAGTGTTAATTGTTCAGAAATACCAATGTCCAGACCGACCGAAGCACCTATTTTCAACAATAGTTTGGAACTCTGTATCGGTTCGTGATCAACAAAATCAGCCCAGAAATCTCGGGTAAGTTTTTGGTAAGTCAAACCAGGGCTCACCTCAATAAAAAAGCCTTTCTTAAATAGTGTTCCTTCTTTTGACCAGGTCGGGCAATCACAATCGCCTTCAAAATCAAATGGATAAATGGCTGTATTAAAGTCCAGATCAACCGCTTTGAAATCTCCTTCATGCAGGTTACTCAGGGCTGTTGTCCTATAGCCAAGTCCCGGATGAAACTCAATTCTCTTTTGTTTTAGGCGGAAACTATATTCAAACGAGATATAAAGACCATCCTGACTAATGTTTACCGAATCCAGTGTTTCGGACTGCCCCAAGAGGTATTTGATATTAAACCCATATTGGCCATAACTAGTTAATGGACAAAGGATTAAAATAAGAGGTATAAACCTAAGGATCATGTATAAAATAACGATTAAAGCTTGAATTTTGTTTTAGCAGCCACATTGGCATCCGTTCACCAACCTGAATTGCGATATATTTGTGCCCTCATATATATCATTCAGCACTTTGCGTACCAAAACCTTACATCCGAAGAAAATCAAGATCATCACTCTCGGATGCAGTAAAAATACTGTTGATTCTGAAGTCCTCAAATCCCAACTCGAAGCTAATCAATTTGAGGTGGAACACGAGACCAAGGGTTCTACCCCGGTGGTCGTGATCAACACATGTGGATTCATTGACCTGGCCAAGGAAGAGTCCATCAACACGATACTCGAATATGCAGGCGAGAAAAGAGAAGGCCGACTTGAAAAATTATATGTCACCGGTTGCCTTTCCCAGCGCTATAAAGATGACCTCGAAAAGGAGATCCCTGAAGTTGATGCCTACTTCGGCACGATGGAATTGCCTTCACTACTGAAGACAATGGGCGCTACCTACAAGGATGAACTACTTGGTGAACGGAGTATCGTAACGCCCGCTCACTATGCATATCTCAAGATCAGTGAAGGTTGTAACCGGACCTGTTCTTTTTGCGCGATTCCATTGATGCGCGGAGGACATGTATCAAGGACCATGGAAAGTCTGATCAAAGAAGCGGAGCATCTGGCCAACCGTGGGGTTAAAGAACTCATCCTGATAGCTCAGGAACTGACATACTACGGATTGGATCTTTATCAACGTAGGGCTTTACCTGAATTGCTGGAGAAGCTTTGTGAAGTTAGAGGCATTGAATGGATCAGACTTCATTACGCCTATCCACATAAGTTTCCTCTGGAGGTAATCGAAGTGATGAAGGCGGAGCCAAAGATTTGCAGTTACCTCGATATGCCATTGCAACATTTCAGTGATCCTGTTTTGCAGCGTATGCGGAGGCAGATCACTTCAGCAGAAACAACAGAGTTGCTTCAGAAAATCCGTGAGATACATCCGGAAATAAAATTGCGGACAACTTTTCTCGTAGGTTTTCCAGGCGAAACGCAGGAAGATCACAAGGCATTATGCCGTTTTGTGAAACAAGCAAAATTTGACAGGGTAGGGGTTTTTGAATATTCACATGAGGAAGGAACCAGAGGCTACGTGCTCGAAGATGATGTGCCTGCAGAAATGAAGAAGCAACGGGCAGAAGAAATCATGGCAATACAACAATCCATATCACTTGAGCACAATGAGGCCATGATCGGCCGGACGATTAAAGTATTGATTGACCGTAAAGAAGGTGGACAGTTTGTTGGACGTTCAGAATACGATTCACCTGAAGTAGATAATGAAATTTGGATTGATCAAACTGATAAGAAACTAATCCCGGGCACTTTTGTTATGGTACTGATTACCGGCGCATCGGATTATGACCTTAAGGGAATACCTATTATCAAATGATATGACAAAGCAATCCAGGTTAGTTATTATTTTTGAAAAACCTCTGCATCAGGCGGGCCTGGTGGCTTGTATGATTCTTGTTTTTACACTTGTCGATAAGATATTACCTCACTCCAATAACTTATTTGAAGTCAATGCAGGCCCCTGGATCGTAGCCACGGCCATGATGTTGTGTTTTGTGATTCTCAATAGTATTATAGCGCTGCGCATCGAACCCATAGTTCCCTACTGGAGTAAATCTGTACTGATCTATCTTGGATTACTGGCATTCAGTTATGGATGGTGCTATCTGCTCAGCGGCAAACACATCGATGATGTAGGATCGATTCGCTGGTTATGGTTTGTACTCACGATGGTCTACATGATATTTTTTGCCATCGCCCGGACGATGAAAGGCATCATTGATATCGCCAATAAGCAGGATGAAAAACTGCGCGGAGAATAAGTAAGTGAAAAATGAAAAGTGAAAAATGAAGATTGGCATTCCAATGAGGTCTTTTTCCATTTTCACTTTAATACTCAGCCTCCGCCTTAGTCTTTTTTCCACTTATCGTTTTTCACTCTTCATTTTTCACTTAGAAAGAGCGGGAGATGGGAATCGAACCCACGGCCCTTAGCTTGGGAAGCTAATGCTCTACCCCTGAGCTACTCCCGCTGATGAATTTTACATTGCGGGACTAATTTGGCTATTTTTTCCGATATTCATTCCTTATAAAGCATTTCTCATGTTGAAATCATTCGTTACCCTCCTGGGACTCCTTTTGTTTTGCATTAGTTGTACCCCCAAAACGACCAAAGGCACCGTATCTGATTCTCCAAAATCATCCGGAACAGAGGCCCCCACACCACCACCTGCACCTCCCGTGCCTCCCGCACCTCTCCCGAATTCCAAGATGTCAGCTATTCCGATAGATCCATCTGTCCGGATCGGGACGCTACCCAATGGCCTGACCTACTACATCAAAGTCAATGCAAAACCGGAAAATCGGGCTGAACTCAGACTTGCTCTCAAAGCAGGTTCGATGCAGGAAGATCCTGACCAACTTGGACTCGCTCACTTTATTGAACATATGGCCTTCAATGGCACTGAACATTTTTCAAAGAACGAACTGGTCAGTTATCTGGAACGTGTTGGCTCACGCTTTGGTCCTGATCTCAACGCATATACGAGCTTTGATGAGACCGTATATATGCTTCAGGTACGGACAGACGATACCGAGCAGTTTGATAATGGATTACTCATTCTCAAAGATTGGGCCGGAGGTATTTCATTTGAAGATGCGGAGGTTGATAAAGAAAGGGGTGTTGTTATTTCGGAGTGGCGCAGCAACCTGAGCCCTGATCAACGCATGATGCAGCAATACCTGCCGATGATGTACTACAACTCAAGGTATGCATCTCGATTGCCCATTGGAGATCCAGATATCGTCAATCATGCGACTTATGATGTTGTTAAGCGTTTTTATTCAGATTGGTATCGCCCTGAATTGATGGCGTTGTTTGTGGTAGGGAATGTTGATCCAGATAAAATTGAAAAGCAGATCAAGGAGCAATTTGGTAGCCTGGCATCGAAATCGATGGCACGTAAGAAAGAATCAAATGCTGTGCCTGCGCATACCAACACCATGGCGAGGGTCATTACTGATCCCGAAGCAACGAATACTAATATTCAGATTATCTACAAGCATAAATATGCTAAAGTGACTTCACTGCTGGACTACAGGCAGAGACTGGTGGAGAACCTTTATAACAGAATGTTGGGAAGGCGATTGTCCGATATCGCCAAGGAAGGCACCCCTCCCTATATTTTTGGAAATACAGGTTTTGGACAAGACGTCGGCGAGTTGGCCACTTACAGCAGCTATGCAGTAGCGGCCCCTAAAGATACCAGAAGAGCCTACCAGACCTTGCTGGATGAAAATCAAAGAGTACTACAGCATGGCTTTACGGATGCTGAACTAGAAAGGGAAAAAGCAAACATCATGCGCCAGGCAGAACAGTCTGTATTGGAAGAAGCGAAATTGGAATCTTCAAGAGTCGTACAGCGCCTTGTCAATAATTTCCTGGATGACAATCCTATTCCAGATGCCACCCAGCATTTTGAAATGTATGCTTCCATGATGCCTACTATTTCTACCGCTGAAGTTAGTCAACTAGCCAAAAAATGGATTGTTGATCAGAATCGTGTGATCATCATCACCGGACCGGAGAAAGACAAAGAGATGTATCCGGATTCTCTTGACCTGATCGGCATGATGAACTCAACATCTATGAAAACAATGGAACCCTATAAGGATGTTGATGTCTCTGCTCCTCTTTTGCCTGGAACTTTTGCTCCAAAACCCGTATTAAATTACTCATATGACAGTGCGCTTGACGTACATCATTGGGAATTTGAAAATGGGGTGCAGGTGAGTGCCAAAGCGACGACATTTAAAAACGACGAGATCCTCATGAATGCCTATAGCGTGGGAGGACACTCGCTGTATAGTGATGCGATGTACCCATCAGCAAGGAGCACTTCAAGTGTCATCAGTACAAGTGGAGTAGGCACCTTTAATGCTACCGCACTCGAGAAGAAACTAACAGGACTGCGTGTCAATGTCAGTCCGTTTATATTCGAACGCTATGAGGGGCTTAACGGATCTTCTTCTGTGAAGGATGCGGAGACCATGATGCAGTTGACCTACTCTTATGTCACTGCTTTCCGTGAAGATCCTACCGCACTTAATTCATATCTCAATAAAGAGCGCAGCATGTTTGCCAATATGCTTTCTAATCCTAATAACTGGTATTCAGATAAGGTCACCCGTATATCCTCTCAAAATCATCCACGCCGTGGATTTCCATCTCTCGAATCTTATGACCAGATCAAGATGAAGGAGATCATGGACATCTATAAAGACAGATTTAAAGATGTCAGTGACATGCATTTCTTCTTTGTCGGCAATTTAAATGTGGACAGCCTGAAACAATTGACCAGCAGATATCTTGGGGCATTACCCGGTGGTGGCAGAGATGAAATGTGGAAAGATATAGGTGACCGTTTTCCAAAAGGTAAAGTGGACTCAGTCTATTATAGAGGCGAAGCGCCCAAATCACTTGTTCAACTTATTTATCATGGATCAGACCATTTTAACCCTGATACAAGTTATCTGATGCAATCCATGATTGAATTAGCACGGATCAAGCTCCGCGAAGAACTGCGTGAAGAAGAAGGCGGCGTGTATGGTGTCAATATCGGAGGTGGACAAAGCAAATTTCCAATTGAGCAGTATTCTATACGGATTAGTTTTAACGCCGATCCGCCGCGCACCAATGATCTGATAGCTGCAGCCCAGAAAGTAATCAGCAAAATGAAAATGGAAGTGGATCCCGAGGATATTGTCAAAGTAACCGAGACGCAACGACAGAGCCGGATCAAGGACCTTGAACAAAATCAATTCTGGATGGGCGCCTTTATCAATTCATGGCTCAATGGAACGGACATGAAAAATGCCATACAACTGAGTGTTCTAGAAACCAGAATAGCCAGTCTGAATCCGGAAGTCTTGAAGCAGGCTGCCAGAAAATATTTCAATGACAAGGATCTCATCAGCGTGGTGATGTTTCCCGAACAAAAATAAATAACTATGAAGTTGCATTTAAAGACCATTTGTTTGCTGGTTGTGTTTGTTTGGGTTGGTCATGCCTCAGCTCAAACGTATTTTTTCTCCGTTGAATCAGCGGAATATGAACCCATTCAGGGAGGTCAGGCGCTTGTAGATGATGTGTGGGATGATCCGGATTTATCTATACCGATCGGGTTTAGCTTTGAGTTTTTTTCTAGAAATATCCAGGAGATAGCGTTGAGGAGTAATTTCAATATCATATCCCTTTCAGAAAACAATATCAACAATACATTTTCATTGTTCTTGCTTTTCGGAGCTGATCTGGTGGACAGAGGTCTCGGAGATAGTATACACCTTTCACCGATCACCAGAAAGCTGGAAGGAAATGTAGGTTCAAGAGTGATGACTGTTGAATGGGACAATGCTGGTTTTTTCGGTGAATTGTTATCCAATGGCACCACTAACGATTATGTCAACTTCCAGATGAAATTGTACGAAGCCAGTGGAGACATTGTTTATCATTTTGGGCCCAACTCTGTCACGATGCCTGAATTGGCCTACAGTGGAGAAAACGGCACCGTCATTGGCATTGCAGAGGACTATGATGCAGACTTTGACATCGTCAATGGTGAGATTATATTATTATCCGGTGATCCATCCGATCCTGATGTGAATACGGATTATATGAACTATACTTTGAGTAGTACCATTCCTGAAAATACGGTCTATCGCTTTCAAAGGGAACCGGTAGGTACAGTTGACCCCAAAGTTGTAAGGGGAGAAAACTATTTTTTTCCTAACCCAACCACGGGAAGCCTGAACTTACAACCAGGTCTCGAAGGAAATATTACATTTCCATTGAGTGTTTATGCCCATGATGGAAGGCTTGTAAAACGAATGGAGACTTCAACCTCATATGAATTGAATGATGTTCCTTCAGGACTATATGAAATCCGATTTGAAATCAATGGAAAGATGGCAGGTCAGAGAGTATTCCTACTGGAGTATTGATCAATAAGTTATTCGTAATCCAACTCCTTTTTTAATTTCAGGAGAGCCATCATACATTCTATCGGCGTCATCTGATTGACATCCATCTTTAGCAATTCATCTTTCATCTTCCGAAGGTTGATATCCGTCTGGTCGAAGATATTCAACTGAAAGGATGTGAGATCCTTGATCTCCTTCATTTTCTTTTTGCCTGTCGAATCTTCCAGACTCAGGTTTTTGGATTCCAGTTCGTGCAGGATTTCAGAAGCACGCTCCAGTAAGGTCCGGGGCATGCCTGCCATACGGGCTACATGGATGCCGAAACTATGTTCGCTGCCACCTGCTGTGAGCTTGCGCAGGAAAATCACACGCTGACCACTTTCTTCAGTAGCGATATGGTAATTGTGGATACGATCATATTTTTCAGCCAGTTCATTGAGCTCATGGTAATGGGTGGCAAATAGTGTCTTTGGTTTGTATTGGATATGATGATGCAGATATTCGGCAATACTCCAGGCTAAACTGATACCATCAAATGTACTTGTACCACGTCCGATTTCATCCATCAGGATCAGGCTCCGCGCAGAAAGATTGTTGAGAATGCTGGCAGTCTCATTCATCTCCACCATAAAGGTTGATTCGCCGGAAGAAATATTATCTGAAGCACCAACGCGCGTAAACAACTTATCAATCACCCCGAGTCTTGCAGATTTGGCTGGCACAAAGCTTCCGATCTGGGCCATCAGGCTGATCAGGGCTGTCTGACGGAGGAAAGCAGATTTACCGGACATGTTCGGACCAGTGATGATAAATATCTGCTGTTCATCACTATCCATGTAGAGGTCATTGGCAACATATCCTTCTCCTGGTGGAAGGTGGCGCTCAATCACAGGGTGGCGCCCTTCCTTGATATCGATAGCAAACCCATCATTCATCTCAGGTCTGCAATAATGGTAAGTGAGTGCTACAGCTGCAAGTGACAATATGCAATCCAGTTGTGCGATCACATTTGCATTGATCTGGATAGGTCCGATGTACTCTTGCGCAGCGATGACCAGATCATTGAACAGAGATTCCTCGAGTGCACCGATTTTTTCTTCAGCACTCAGTATTTTTTGCTCCAGTTTTTTAAGATCATCAGTGACATATCGTTCACAATTGGAGAGCGTCTGCTTTCTGACCCAGGTATCAGGAATGAGACCCTGATTTTTGTATTTATTAGTGACTTCCAGGTAATATCCGAAGACATTATTGTAGCCGATTTTCAGATTATTGATACCGGTCTTCAGTGCTTCTTCCTGTTGAATACTGATGAGTATTTCCTTGGAATTCTGGATGATATCCCTGTATTCATCAAGCTCTTCATTAAAGCCTTTTCTAATTACATTTCCCTTGATGAGCATGGCAGGGGCGTCATCCTGCACAGCCAGTTCGATGGTATTGTGCAAATGATCACAGCAATTGATCTGATCAGCGAGTCGGATCAAACCTTCCTGACGGCTATCCTGAAGGCGATCCTTAATCGGATGAAGTGCTCCAAGGGCTCGTCTCAGTTGTATCATTTCCCGCGGATTAATCTTTGACAAAGAGACCTTGGTGATGATTCGCTCGATGTCTCCGATCAGCCGGATGTGATCCTTGATCTCCGCACACCAATCCTGCTGGCGCAGCGCATACTCGACCATATCATGTCGTAGTCTGATCTCTGTTAGATTGACCAGTGGAAGCGCAATCCATTTCTTGAGCATCCGCGCTCCCATCGGAGACGTCGTCTTATCCAGTACGTCCAGAAGACTGGTACCTGTATCGTTTGCAGGTTGGAGCAGTTCAAGATTACGGATGGTAAATCTATCCATCCACACATAATGCTCAGACTGGATCCGGCTGATGGTCCTGATGTGTTTGAGGCCATCCTGTTTAGTTGCATTGAGATAATGCAGGATCGCACCTGCTGCTATTTGAGCAGTAGCGAGATGTTCGATACCGAAACCTTTAAGCGTGGCAATTTCAAAATGCCTTAAAATTTTCTCACTGGTATAATCGGTGGTATAAACCCATTCTTCGAGACCAAAAGTGTAGTAGGAATTACCAAATATTTTTTCAAATCTGTTTTTGTTGGCTTTCGAAAAAATGATCTCTGATGGGTTAAAGCTCTGGAGTAGTTTTTCGATATCGCGCTGCTCACCTTCGCTGATGACAAACTCGCCTGTGGACATGTCGAGAAAGGCAATCCCAAGCAGGTCCGGAGAAGTAATATGGATTGAGGCGAGGTAATTATTCTGGCGGCGGTCGAGCAGGGAGTCCTCGGTGGCTATTCCGGGGGTGATCATGTCTGTCACGCCTCTGTCTACTATTTTCTTTTCCTTGGAGGGCTTTTCCAGTTGCTCACAGATGGCGACCCGATATCCGGCCTGGACGAGCTTGGGGAGGTACATGTCCATGGCATGGTAGGGAAAACCTGCAAGTTCGATATTATTGCCACCGTTATTCCGGCTGGTCAGGACGATACCCAGGGCATCGGCTGTCTTGATAGCGTCTTCTCCGAAAGTTTCATAAAAGTCACCTACCCTGAAGAGGAGCAAGGCATCCGGGTGCTGGCTTTTGATCTTCAGGTATTGCTTCATCAGCGGGGTCTCTTTCCCCGGATCTAATGCAACTGGTTCAGGTTTAGGTTTCAATACAACAGCCTCTTTGTGAATCCCCAAAGGTAAGATTTACATACCTGATATACATTAATTTAAAATATATCGTTTTAGATATGAACCTTTGTATATTGAAAGCTGATTGAACCGGTAAAAAGTACATTTATCGTGAATCTTTCTGAAAGTTGATTTGTTTAGGAATAAGGTATAATATATCATCAAAAACGTACGAACCAATATGGGGCTATTCTCTTTTTCAAAAAATTCAGGCGCTAAACTGGTCGATAAGAAGACCGAAGAAAAGGCCACAGCCGTTTCAGCTGACGAATTGAAACGTGTTAAGATCGACTCTATGATGAAAGCGGTCAATGACCTCGAGTTACCTGTCAAGGATATCTCTATTTTATTGAATGATGACGTAGTCAGCGTCTTTGGCGAAGCAGAAACTCAAGTGGCCAAAGAACTAGTGGTTCTGACCCTGGGAAATAACGCAGGTATCTCCTCGGTAGACGACAGGATCAGCGTTGTCTCTCCTGAGCCCGAAGCTACATTTTATGAGGTAAAATCAGGTGACTCTTTGTCTAAAATTGCCAAAGCCGTTTATGGTGATGCAAATAAATATAATGCTATATTTGAGGCCAATAAGCCTATGCTGAAAGATCCTAATCTGATCTATCCAGGTCAGATGCTTAGGATCCCAACGCTATAAAGATTGTTTTCAACTGGTGAAGTTGGTGGAAGCGCAGGCCATCGGGTCGGCTTCCACCTTTTTCTTTTTTAACAGGCTTCACTTGTAAAAAGAAAAAGAACAGTAGAATACCGAACAAGGAATAACGAAGTAAGAGGTATTCTCCTTTGCACGGCTAATGTCGTTTCGGCTGCGCTCAACGACCGGAAAAATGGGGTGTCAACAGCTCATTCGCGTTTTCGTTTCGGCTACGCTCAACGACCGGGAGTTTTACACAGTTCATTGATCCAATTTAAATTCCACAATAGTCTTTGATCCGCCTCGATGACGTTTCGACTTCGCTCAACGTCTCACGGCATGGATACTGATACCATAAACTCGTAGAAGGCCTCGAAGTAATGTTATTGTATGCTATAAATTAACAGGATCGACCTCCCGACAAACTTCTCACTTGATATTCCTTATGCGGTATTCGGTATTCCTTTTAGCCCCCGCCCCCTGTGTCACCCTTTACGCATCCAACCGCATGTGAACCCCGGGGAGTCATGATTTTTCAAAAACCATGATTACACAACTTACTAAACCTTCCACTTTTCCTTGGTTATTGGTTATTCTATATTTAAACCGAGAAGGATTTAAATCCAGACAAACTTCTCACTTCGATATTCCTTGCTCGCTATTCGGAATTACTTTATACTTGTGTTCCTTTGCTTTCTTCGTATAACTCACCCCCTGACCCCTCTCTTTTGTGAAGTGATGCCAAGTAAGAAAATGATTTTCCGAAGAGAGGGGAGTCATGATCTGTTAGTAGAGAATGATTTGCAGGATTTAAATCCAGACAAACTTCTCACTTCGATATTCCTTGCTCGCTATTCGGAATTCAAGGAATTCAAACTGCAAACTGCAAACTTCTAACTGCTAACTTTTCACTCTTCTTCTTCCAAAAGCTCATCCAGGTCAGTTTCGATATCCCGCAACTTCGCCCGGCACAGTTTTATAAGTTCTAAAGCAGCCTTGACTTCACCTCTCATCTCTTCAAGACCCATTTGCCCTTGTTGTATCTTCTCCACCAGCTTTTCAAGCTGGAGCATTGCTTTGTCGTAATCGGTTTGCTTCTTTGTCATTCTACTTTACTTTTAACGGTTCCGTCAATAAATGTGGTGTGGATGGTCATACCGGATGCAAGAGCATCTGCATGCGTGACCGTCTGACCTTCTACACTGGTGATCGTATATCCTCTCGAAAGCACCTGGTCAGGGTCAATTGCTTTGATCAACGTTTCCATAAAATCAATCCGCTGATGATGTTTACTGGTCTGATGTTGAATGGAGTGACGCATCATATTCCATGCATGATCAAGCTTGTTTCCTTCCATCATGATTCTTGATCGGACAGCATGGTTTAATCCGTGTGCCATATCTGTAATCTTCCTGGCTTCACTATTCAGGCGCTCATACACTTCATCTCTGATGAGTACACCGATTCCATCCAGATTGCTTTCAAAGGCCGCATTTCGTTCTATGATAAAATCAGCAACTGCAGTAGGTGTCTTCAGCGAACGGTATGCAACGAGATCTAACACCGATTGGTCTATTTCATGCCCGATACCTATCAACACCGGAATCGGAAATCTGGCGACTCGAACGGCAAGGTTGAGATTGTCAAATGCCGCAAGATCAGTCCTGCCACCACCACCACGAATGATGGCCACAGCATCGTAATCACTCATTGCTTTTTCCACCTTATCGAGACAAGCTGATATTTCCGTTTCCACCTGCTGTCCCTGCATAGCAGCTTCAAACAAATCTATACGTATATCGTATCCGTAGAAGTTGTCTTCCAGATGTTTTACAAAATCCTTATACCCAGCAGCACGTTCTGAACTGATGACCGCCAGTCGTTGCACGACGAGAGGAAGGTGTGTCTCCGCATTTTTACGAATGAGTCCACGTTCCTGAATAGCCTTCAGGATTGCCTGACGTTGCATTTCCAATTGACCCATCGTGAAGCTGCTGTCGATATCCTCAATGATGAGCTTCAGGCCATAACGCTCATGGAAGTCTACATTGACCTTCAGCTTGACAGCTACGCCTTGCTTAAGTATATCTTCAGGTGGAATAGGGGACTTGCGTTTGAGAAAAAAATAGACATTAGCCCACATAGCAGCCTGGCATTGGGCAACAATATTGTTTTCTTCTTTTTGAATTAAATCCAGGTACCAGTGTCCCCTGGACAGCGATGCCTGGCCGATCTCACATTCTATCCATACCGGCTCATCAAAATTGAGGGAGATGACTCTCCGGATATATTGATTGAGTTCAAGTAGTGAATATGATGATTGCTCCGACATGCTGCATTCAATCAGCTTTTGTGTTGGAGTACTTCAGTCACAAGCGCTGCAGCTTCCTGGAGCAGAATGGCTGATTTTACTTCAAGGCCACTCTCATCAATGATCTTCTTAGCCAGGTCCGCATTGGTGCCTTGAAGTCTTACGATAATTGGTACTTTGATATTACCGATGTTATTGTAAGCATCCACCACACCTTGAGCTACCCGGTCACATCTCACGATGCCCCCGAAAATATTGATCAAAATCGCTTCGACATTAGGATCTTTCAGGATGATCCTGAATGCGTTTTCGACACGCTTGGCATCTGCTGTTCCACCGACATCAAGGAAATTGGCAGGTGAACCGCCGGACAATTTGATGATGTCCATGGTGGCCATAGCTAAACCGGCTCCGTTGACCATACATCCTACATTGCCATCCAGATTTACATAGTTGAGACCGAATTCTTTTGCTTCCAATTCAGTAGCATCATCTTCATTCGGATCATGCATAGCTTCTATGTCTTTATGACGATAGAGTGCATTTTCATCCATAGATGCTTTACAGTCAACAGCCACGATTTCTCCGAAACCATTGATCAGTACAGGATTTATTTCAAGCAGGGTAGCATCCGTCTCCACAAAGGCCTTATAAACCTGCGCTACAAACTTTGTCATGTTTTTGAGGGCATCTCCACTCAATCCGAGATTGAAAGCAATTTTTCGGCCTTCAAATCCCTGCAGACCTTGTACAGGATCTACATATTCCTTGTGTACAAGATGTGGGGTCTTTTCTGCCACCGCCTCTATGTCCATTCCACCTTCTGTAGAATAAATGATAACATTACATTGCTTAGCTCTGTCCGTAAGAACCGACATATAAAACTCCTTGCACTGATCAAAGGCAGGTACATAAGCGTCTTCAGCGATGAGTACTTGTCTCACAAGCTTACCTGGTCCTTCCATGCCACCGGGAGTCTGGGGAGTCTTCAACATCATACCGATAATATTGCTGGCGTGAAGCTTTAGGTCATCTAAATTCTTGGCCATCTTGACACCACCACCTTTTCCTCTACCACCGGCGTGCAACTGAGCTTTAACGATGGCAATCGGGCTGCCTGATTGTGCAGTGATCTTATGATAAGCATCAACGGCCTCTTCAACATTTTGTGCGACGATGCCACGCTGGATCTTAACGCCATAGCGGCTGAGTAATTCTTTTCCCTGGTATTCGTGTAGATTCATGAATCTTGTTCTTTTCGATTGAGTGTGCGAAACTAAATAAAATCAGCCTACCTCAGGCTTCCATCATTCTGCCATCAAAGCTAATGCCTCCTGGTATGTCTTGGTAGGCCGCTTACAGGTTTTGTTTTGACAAACATAGATAAGTGTCTCTCCTTCAGAGAGTTTATGTTCAAGAAGAGGTAAATTTCCTTCATCAGCTCCACCCATGAAAATAGCCTCCGGTTGATAGGTTTTCAGGAAATCAGCCAGCAAGGGTTTAAAATCCTTTCCGACGATTGCTATTTCAAAAGGTGGCCTGGCCAGGGTCAACATCAATTGGCACCAATTGCTGTAAAAAGAAGGCTGTCCATCTTTTTTCAACCTCGGCCAAACCTGGTTAAACATCCGCTTAGCCCTTTCAGAATAAGCTGTATCGTAAAGCATTTCACCTAATAACAAGAGGTCTCGTGCCATTATACTATTGGCAGAAGGGATCACATTGTCCCCGAAATCAATACGGCGTGCAATTAATGGCGGATCGAGATCTGACGTGAAGTAAAAGAATCCGGATGGATCACCATCAAAATGCGCCAGGACATGATCGGTCAATCCTTTCGCATGTTCAACCCATTTACTTTCAAAAGTCGCCTGATACATGGATAAAAAGGCCTGGATAGTAATCGCATAATCATCCAAAAATCCATTGATGGTTGACTTTCCGTTCTTATAATTCCGGTCTAGTCTGTATCCATCATTTATCATTTCACGAACGATAAAATCTGCATTTTTCATGGCTCTGTCGAGATAGGCTGATGATCCTGTAACGCGGTAAGCATCAATATATCCCTGCAGCATCAGTCCGTTCCATGAGGTCAGTATCTTATCATCAAGACCTGGAGCAATACGTTCTTTTCGTTTTTCAAGTAGAAGTTTATTTGTTTTGTCAATGCTGGTATAAAAAGCATCTGTGCTGATTTTAAACTGCCTTGCAATCTCTTCTCCGCTTATATGACGCTGCAGTATGTTGTTATTATGTTCCCAGTTTCCTTGCTGACGGATATCGTTGTAGGTGTAAAATATATTCCGGTCTTCCCCTTCTGGAATTAATTGATTCAATTCTTCTGCAGTCCATACATAATACTTCCCTTCTTCGCCTTCACTATCCGCGTCAAACGAGCTATAAAAACCACCGGATGGATCACTCCAATGCCGTTCAACAAAGTCTGTTGTTTGCTTTACAACGTCCAGGTACGCTTTCTTACCCGTCCACGCATAGGCTTGAGCATACAAGGAAACCAATTGTCCATTGTCATACAGCATCTTTTCAAAATGTGGGACCAGCCATAATGAATCGGTCGAATAGCGTGCAAATCCTCCTTCAAGCTGATCATAGATGCCACCCATCATCATTCGGTCAAGTGTGGTAAGGAGCAGTTGCTTTGCCTGTGCATCATTATAGCGCTGAGCATAATGCAGGAGATACTGCCAGTTGTTAGGCATCGGAAACTTTGGAGCGCCTCTTCTTCCACCGGTCTGCGGGTCAACCCTGTCTTTAAACTGTTTGGCTAATGTATGCACGTCATCGACGGTGAAAGCCTGATCACTATCTGCCAGAAGGCTATCAAGACCATTGTCCCTGACACCGGAAACAAGCCTGTTGCCATAATCTTCCATTTTTTCACCCTCTTCAGCCCAGGTCTTTCTGAAATACTCCAACACCTCAAGCCATTTGAGTTTTGGAAAATAGGTGCCTGCCCACACAGGTCGGCCGTCAGGTAATGCAAATGAATTTAAGGGCCATCCACAGCTACCTCCTGAAGAAAGCTGGCAGGCGGTCATATAGACATCATCTATATCCGGCCGTTCTTCACGATCGACTTTGATATTGACGAAATGTTCATTCATGAACGCAGCAACAGCAGTATCTTCAAACGATTCATGTTCCATCACATGGCACCAGTGACAGGATGAATAGCCTATACTGATGAGCAGGAGCTTATTCTCCTTCTTTGCTTTGTCAAGCGCTTCTTCGCCCCAGGGATACCAGTCTACAGGATTATGCGCGTGTTGCAACAAGTATGGACTGCTCTCTTCGATGAGTTTATTGGTATACGGATGTTCCATTGTATTTTTTGTTTGACAGCTGATCAAGCCCAGCAGGCAGGTCAGGAGAAATGATATTTGACTGGTGTTTTGCAATCTTGGCAGAATAGCTTATTAAAACCCTAAAATAAGGCTTTAAGATTTGAATAACGGTTTGATCCATACCTGCTGACCCTGTAAGGGCTATTTTTGCATCTTGCTTTAATGAAAAACCAGCATCGGGTATGATCGTAATGAAATTTGGAGGTACATCAGTAGGGAGCGCAGAACGCATCCTCCAGCTGATCAGCATAGTCAGAAAACAAGCTGCGGATAGCCCTGTGATTGTAGTAGTATCCGCATTGTCCGGAGTGACAAATCTTCTCGAAGAGGCCTGCGGCAAGGCAGCAGCACAGGATGAGTCTTTTAAAGCAATCGTAGAAGCCATAGCCAGACGTCATGATGAATGTATCGGTTCAATTCCCTTTTCTCCTGCTGTTTCTTCCAAACTCATCATACAGGTCAGAGAACCATTGCAGCGTCTTGGAGAAATTTGCAAAGGACTCTTCCTTGTTGGTGATCTTACTTCCAAAACAAAGGCGCATATTATGAGTTATGGCGAACTCCTTTCCTCAAGGATTGTAGCAGCAGCCATGGAGCATGAAGGCCTGTCTCCGGTGCTGGTAGATAGCAGGAAAGTAATTGTAACGTACAATCAATATCTATCTGCCCGCGTAGACTTCGCAACGACCAACAAACGAATTCTAGACGAAGTAGTGAGTGGAAACCGAATTTATATTGCCCCCGGCTATATAGCGCGAAGCAACTCTGGTGAGAGTACCACCTTAGGAAGAGGAGGATCTGACTATACTGCTGCGATCTTTGCAGGCGCACTTGATGCACAGGTGCTTGAGATATGGACGGATGTCAACGGAATGATGTCGGCTGACCCCAGGCTCGTGAGGGACACGATCACGATTCCGGAAATGAGCTATGAGGAGGCCATGGAGTTGAGTTATTTCGGGGCTAAGGTGATCTATCCACCGACGATTCAACCTGCGATGGCAAAGCAGATTCCTATCGTCATTAAGAATTCCTTTCACCCCGAACATCCTGGCACGACGATATCCAAACATCCTGATCATGGACCTTATTTTGTTAAAGGGCTGACCTCTATTCAGGATATAGCGCTGATCACCATTTCCGGTACCGGAATGATCGGTGTACCTGGCATAGCACAGCGCATGTTTCACGCACTTGCTCAGGAACGAATCAATATACTGTTTATCACACAGTCTTCTTCTGAACACAGTATTTGCTTTGCTGTCACCCGGCATGATGCTATGAAAGCTCAACAGGCCATTGAGCAAGCCTATGAGTTTGAATTAACAGCTGCTAAAATCGATCCCGTACACATTGAATTTGATCTGGGCCTGGTTGCGGTCGTAGGGGATGGTATGAAGGAACGCTCAGGTGTGGCTGGCAAAATATTCAGCCTGCTTGGTGAGAATGGTATCAATATCAGGGCCATTGCCCAGGGCTCTACAGAGCGGAATGTTTCATTCGTCATCAACCAGCATAATGTTAGTAAAGCACTGAACGTACTGCATGAAGGATTCTTCCTCTCCAGATATAAAACAATCCATCTCTTTTTATTAGGGGCTGGAAATGTCGGCGCAACGCTGATTCAGCAAATTGCAATAGCGCAAAAATCTTTCCTCGAAACAGGTAATCTTGATATCAAAGTTTGTGGAATCGCCAATAGTAAAAAAATGTTGCTCGATCCCAATGGAATTGACATAGCTGACTGGAAGAATACCCTGCAGGAAGGAGGTGTAACCCTCAACCTTGCTGCGTGGAGAAATGATATCAGGATGTTTAATCTCAGGAATAGCATCCTGATCGATGTGACTGCCTCTGAGGAAGTAAGTGAAATATATCCGGATATGCTTGCATCAAGTGTCCATGTTGTGACGGCAAATAAAATTGCTGCCTCTGCACCATACCATGTATACAGGCATATGAAGGAGCTTGCCCTGACCCACAATGTCAAGTTTCTGAATGAAACCAATGTTGGTGCCGGATTGCCGGTGATTAAGACGATACGTGATCTTGTCCTGACCGGTGACAGGATCCATCGCATTGAAGCTGTCTTGTCAGGTAGCCTTAATTATATCTTTGATAGGGTAGGGAGTGATGGTTGTATGTTTTCTGTGGCTGTCACTGAAGCCAGAGAAAAGGGATATACCGAGCCTAACCCGGCACTTGATCTGAGTGGTAAAGATGTCATGAGAAAAATCCTGATCCTGTCCCGCGAAGCCGGCCTCACCCTGGAGATGGATGATATTGAAAACAAACCTTTCCTGCCCTCAACTACATTGGCAACTGATGACTGGAATCAACTCCATAAAAACCTGGAGGCGCTGGATGGCCGTTTTGAAACTGATCGTATCAAATTAGATGCGCAACATAAGCGGTGGAGATATATGGCAACACTTGATCAGGGCAAGGTATCTACCGGTCTTGAAGAGATTGACAGTACCCATCCTGCATATCATCTCAAAGGCACTGACAATATCATCCTGATCTGGACGGATCGCTATCAACAAAGGCCAATGGTCATAGCAGGTGCGGGCGCTGGCCCGGATGTCACCGCATCCGGTGTGCTGGCCGATGTGATTTCAATCGCTAACGTTTAAGCAGATGAAATTCACGAGTACAAATAACCATCAGCTACAGGTTGGATTTAAAGAAGCCGTCCTGATGGGACTTCCACCTGGTGGCGGCTTATTTGTACCTGAGGCCATACCTCAACTGGAGACTGCTTTTCTAAATAAGATGGATACGCTCAATATCAAGGATCTCGCTTTTACGATTCTGCATCCGTTTGTCAAGGAAGATCTCACAGAATTTCAGTTGCGCAGCGTCATTGAACATACCTTTCAATTTGACATTCCACTTAAGCAGGTTGGTGATTCTGACATCTTTGTTTTGGAATTATTTCATGGCCCCACATGGGCTTTTAAAGATGTCGGGGCAAGATTTCTGGCTGGTTGTTTATCCATATGGAACGACCAGACAAAGGACACCATCATTCTGGTAGCAACCTCAGGTGATACTGGAGGTGCAGTTGCAAATGGATTCTATAATCAGCCGGGCGTTAAGGTAGTCATACTATATCCTAAAGGAAAAATTTCATCCCTTCAGGAAATGCAGATAGCAGGTTTGGGTGGAAATATTACTGCGGTGGCGGTGGATAGCAATTTTGATGATTGTCAATCAATGGTGAAAAGTGCTTTCAATGATCAAGCTCTACGGGCCAGGGTTAACATCACAAGTGCAAACTCCATCAATATCGCAAGATGGTTACCCCAGATGATTTTTTATGCAATAGCTTGGCGTGAGATTCAATGGCAGTCGATTGAAAGTACGCTGTGTATCCCCAGTGGCAACTATGGTAATGTAGCCGCTGCATTTCTGATGCATGACATGGGCTTGACCTTTAAAGCAATATTTGCATCACATAATGCGAATGATACAATCCCTAGGTTTTTGTCATCCGGGGTCTATGCACCAGATAAAACCGTTTCTACTTTCGCGAATGCTATGGACGTAAATGATCCAAGCAATTTTGTGAGACTACAGTATTTACAACAGCATCAATACAGAGGACGTCTTGCCAACTTCCGTGCTCAATCTGTTTCAGACACCCAGATACTTGAAGCTATCCGTGATGCCTGGAACAATCATCAATATCTTTTAGATCCGCATGCAGCTACTGCATGGCATATGTTGAAAGCAAACGGTGGTAAGGGTATCATCATTGCGACAGCCCATCCCTATAAGTTTGAAGATATTATCGTCAAAGCACTTGGCTTCTATCCAGCAGAATGGATTAAAACATGGAAGAGTGGTCCAGTCAAAAGCATATCTGTCCCGGCTGACTATTCAGCATTAAAAGAACTCCTCACACTGCATGCCTCGTAGAGGCTACATGTCGATAACAAAGTGGCTAATGGTCTGATAGCATCAGACAACAATTCCCCGTAGGGGATAAATGTCTGTAGCATGGTGGCCGAAGGCCACCCATAAAAAAACCACCCCAGTCAACAGAGAGAGGTGGCCTCAGATTGGTTTTAACAGATCGCAATGGCGATTTCTGCTACTTAAGCAAATTATATACCAAAAAAGCAAAAGCCTGATTTCCGGTTGCATGAAATTAATGCATCTTTGCCGTAACAATGACCCCTCCAGTGGAAAAATATGACCAACGCGGGGCTTCTGCCTCCAAAAAAGAAGTCCACCATGCAATCCGGAATCTAGATAAAGGGTTGTACCCGAATGCTTTCTGTAAAATTCTACCGGATGTAGCCGGCGGTGATGCAGATTTCTGCAATATCATGCATGCCGATACGGCGGGAACTAAAACCAGTCTGGCTTATTTGTACTGGAAAGAAACAGGTGATATTTCCGTTTGGAGAGGAATCGCCCAGGATGCCCTGGTCATGAATCTTGATGATATGGCCTGCTGCGGATGTCTGGATGATATTCTGATTTCAAATACGATCGCACGAAACAAACACCTGATTCCAGGTGAAGTAATTGAAGAAATTATCGAAGGGACCATCGCTTTTGTAGAGGCTATGGGGGAGAGAGGTATCTCTATCAAACATGCAGGTGGTGAAACAGCTGATACCGGTGATATAGTAAGAACAATCGATGTAGGTATTACAGCATTTGGCCGCATGCCACGCAAGGAACTTATCGTCAACCAGATCAGACCCGGTGCAGTGATCATCGGACTTGCTTCAGATGGCAAGGCGAATTATGAAGCTGAATACAACAGCGGTATAGGTAGCAACGGACTGACATCTGCACGTCATGATATGTTGCATCACATGTATGCAGCAAAGTATCCCGAAAGCTTTAGCCCGGAGACGGACATACGCTATGTCTATAACGGACCATGGCAGCTGACTGATAAGGTAAAGGTAGGGAATGAAGAAATCAATGTCGGTAAATTACTCCTGTCCCCTACACGCTCATTCCTGCCGATCCTGATGCCTGTCATCAGGGAATATCGAAGTGAGATACAAGGCATCATTCATTGCACAGGAGGTGCTTATAGTAAAGTGCTCAAGTTTATTGCACCTAATCTTGCCGTGCACATCGACAATGTGCCTCCAACCCCTGTTTTGTTTGACCTCATACGTAAGGCTTCAAACACATCCCTTGCTGAAATGTATAAGGTCTTTAACATGGGTATCCGTATGATGTTATTTGTCGATAAAAAATCAGCCCCTGCTATTCTTGATCTGGCTTCAGCCTTTGGCGTGCAGGCCAGTATCCTG
>JANNSS010000197.1:0-8481 GCA_031402955.1 Saprospiraceae bacterium | reverse complement strand
TCCATCGCAATGGTATCCACACCAGTGAGGATTTTTAGCCGGTCACCAAATGCATTGATCAATCGTGTCACATTGGAAAGATCCCTGGTACTTTCTTTGACGGCCTGGATGGTATCGTGTCTTAATAGAACTTCAAACATTCGTGGAGTCACTTCTACCTTGTAATCAACCGGGTTATTATACACCAGTATCGGCAATCCGGAACCAGATGCTACGTCTACATAAAAATCAATGACCTCCTGATCTGTAGGCTTATACATCATCGGAGGGAGCACCATCAGTCCATGTGCGCCTGAAGCCTCAGCCTTTTGTGCCAATGCAATAGCCTGCTTTGTTGAGCCTTCTGCAATATTGATCAACACCGGAACTTTGTTCCCAACTTCTTCAAGCGTAGCAGATAACATCGCTATTCGTTCATCATGAGTAAGCGTACTACTCTCCCCAAGGGAACCGCCTATGATGATACCATCGGCTCCGGCATTGACCTGTGCGTGGATTCCTATCAAAAAGGCATCCAGGTCAAGGTCACCGTTTGGTGTAAACTTTGTGGTGACGGCGGGATAAACACCGGTCCAGGGTAAGGTCTTCATGGTAGTGGGTTGATTGATGGGGGAAAGATATTCAATTGTGAGAGAGTGAGAGCGTGAGAACGTGAGAGCGTGAGAGCGTGAGAACGTGAGAGCGTGAGAGAGTTCTATACTGGGTCTCAGAGCGATTTCTTTCTTCGGGGGCGTATTGCATCCGCCCGTGACGAAAGAAATCCGGGTTTTGGGGACGGATGCAATACGCCCCCGACGGCAGTATTCTCGTGAGGATAACGAAAAGGATTCCAATAGGGATTCTCTCTATGGTATTCCGGTAGGTATCGCAGTGGTTGCAGGAGCAAAATCCTGCAACGGCAGATCTATGGAAATGCTTATTTAAATTTGAGGCCAGAAAACAATCCAGACACCATGGAATTCAAGACAATCATTGAAAATTTCAATACAAAGCTATGGTCCTATCATCTCAAGGTGCCTAACCTTGTTGCAAAGTATTTCCTGGAGCAAGGAGTGAAGCGGGTAGTATGTACGTTGAACAAAGCCATTGAGCTGCAATGTGCGATCATGTCCGCAGGGGACGGAGTGTATTTCATACTGATCAATAAAAAAATAAGGGATCAACTGAAACTGAAGGAAGGATCAAAAGTGGAAGTATATCTGACCACGGATGAGAGTGAATTCGGTCTCCCTTTTCCTGCGGAACTCGAAGAAGTGCTGGCCCAGGATAAAGCAGGAAAAGAGTACTTCGACAAATTGACACCGGGGAAACAGAGAAACATCATTTATGTGGCTGGGCAGGTAAAAAATCCTGATCTACGAATCCAACGCGCTATGGTCCTGGTAGAACATCTCAAGAAAAATAAAGGGAAGATTGATTTCAAGCAATTGTATGCCGAACTAAGAACTCAATCGTCGTAATATCATTTTTTCTTCTTCTTATCTTTTTCCTTGCTGTCCTTATTCTCTGTTTTTGAAGTGGATGGTTTCTTATCGACCATCAGTGAAAGGGCATCGGCTTTCTTCTTGCTTTTATCCTGCTTTTTCTTTTTGCTATCAACTATATCTGCAGATTTCTTTTTCTTTTTGATTTCAACTTTATCCGTTGATTTCATTTTCTTCTTAAGATCCTTTTCTGCTGCTTTTTTCTTCTTACCCAGGTTTTTCTCTTCTTGCTTCTTCTTTTTCTTTTCGTCCTTTTTAGCCTGCTTAGCAAGAATAGAAGCAGCTATCTGTGTGCCTCTGCACGCCGGTGATCCGCAGAAACAAGCATATTCCTTTTTAACCTCATCGGTAATTTTACCGGGCACCTGGAGGTGATAATCATATACCAGTTCCTCGCCCTTCTTAATAGCACGTAGTGAAGTGATAAATATTTGATCTCCGTCCTGTTCGGTTTCACAATTGGGGTCACAGCCGTGATTGACATAACGTGCATCACCCCCTTCATTACCATTGATCACCCTTTTCTTACTGACCTGAAAGAGCATGGTATGCGAATGTCCATCCTTGTCGGTGGTAATACCTACCTCATCCGCTTCCTTTTCAGAGATGAGAGGACCTGTATATTCCAGGACCCTGATGCCTTTACGAATGGGTCTACTGGCAAAAACACCACGCCCGTGGATTTTTGAGGTGCGAACTAGATGATATGGTTGTGTTTTCATATACAGAATCATTAAAGGGGTGTAAATATGGGGATAACCTTTCAAATAATGTTACCTTATTGTAACCTTTACATAATAAAGCCTAAAATTTTACATTCGGCAATTCTGTATTAATAGATTAAATAAGAGTTAATTATATATAATCCAAGTTGTTTGCAGTGTAACCTTAATGTAAAGTTCATGCCTGGTAACTATCAACTAGCAAGGCCTATTACTATAATATATTGACACTCAAATGGGCTCTTTAATGGCCATGAAGTTTGAAATAGGGGCTTTTATTGAGGGATATACTCAATACCAATAGGGCGGAGATTAGTTATGAAGGGATGAATACTGTTGACTGCTCAGGATACTCTTTTCATCCAGCCTGCAATACTCATCCTGGGTCTGGTTGAAGGAAGTACTTCATGTTCATTCTTATCGCTTTGGAAAAAAACGACTTTACCTCCCTGAGGTGACACGGATACCTGGTCATCTTTTCGATAGATGATGAGTTGTCCACCGTCTGCCTCCAGCCAGAGGTCATTGAGATATAAGACGATGGAATACTTTCGACCCGAATCAACTTTAAACTGATCGCGATGCTTTTTATAAAAGCTCCCCAGATCATAATGGGCATAATGACTTTCGAATGCATTCAGGCCTGTATAACAAGTAAGGTTGAGATAGGCTACTAAATTCCAGAGTAACCGGAAATATTCTTCCTCCCCGCTATCGCTGTGATCATCTTCTATCCAACTGATCTTGTCTCTTCGCACCGCATTGTTTTCCTGAAAGGAAGCTTGCTGCCCCACTCCACCCTGGGACATTTTACCAGTAGCCAGCCTGGCCAGGAGATTGTTCCTCAGCTGTGCGACAAGGGCTGGTGAAATAAAATCTTCGACTATACCGTATTCATTATCCATCAAGCCTTGTATCAGGCATTCGAATTTATCGGTCATTTCACTCATGTCCTTCAAAGCTACGCTTTTGGAGGCACGAGACGAGATGTGTAAGAGGTAAGAGAGTAAGAGGGGTGGATGCGTGAGTCTGGATTGCATATCCGACAGGTTTTGAGCAGAAAACATTTTGATTAGTTTTACTGCCTGAATTGATCTTTTAACCAAAATACAATATGAGAAACAGATTTTTACTCATGGCCATTGTATGCATCTCCATTGGGACAACAAAGGCACAAACAACAGAGGAATTAACAGTGTTGAAGGATGCGAAGGCAACTGAACTTACTTCCCTCGAAGCACAGCTCAAGGATCTGACCGCCTCGGTCGATGCCCTAAAAACAGAAGTGGCTGACCTGACAGACAAGATCACCCCCTATCCCCGCTGGGATATCGGAGCAAGGGGTAATATCGGCTTTAACATCTCCAATTTCAGTGACTGGTTGTCCAAGGAATCACCTAGCACAAATGCCATCAGCATTGGCTTTACGGGTAACGGGTATGCCAACCTGGACCAAAAGAAATATTTCTGGCGAAATAACCTGAACGTGGCATTGGGTTGGCAGAAATTTGATGATGAAGACGACCCTAACGATGACAACAAGGAGTTTAAGGTTACGTCCGATGCGTTTAATGTAACTACGCTCTTTGGGTATAAACTATCTGACAAATGGGCACTCTCTACACTGGCAGAATATCGCTCCTCCCTGATTGACAACTTCAATAATCCAGGTTACCTGGATGTCGGTGCCGGAGCTACCTGGACACCGATCAAAGATCTGGTGGTCGTCATCCATCCGCTTAACTACAATTTCGTATTTTCCAATACGGGCTTTGATTACCAGAGCTCATTTGGAACCAAAATCGTAGCGGATTATAAAAGAGAAATCGTAAAGGGGATCAACTGGACTTCCAACCTCTCGGCATTCATGAGTTATAAAGGCATGGATTTGTCCAACTGGACCTGGATCAATGGACTGACGACCTCCGTGAAAGGATTTGGTATCGGGCTTGATGTAGGCCTCAGGAGCAACAAACAGGAAGCTGAAGCAGCAGGACGGACCAATAATCCACTGCAGACCTATTGGGTACTTGGATTGACTTACGCTCTCGGAAAATAAGTCATATGCACACAGGATATGCTCTGAAAATAAAATTGAGTCTTTGCTTGATTGCCATGACGATTAGTTCACAGCGGGCTTTTTCACAACCGTTTTATTTCGGAGCAGATATATCCTATGTCAATGAGATGGAGCAATGTGGTGCTGTTTACTACGAAAACGGTATCCCCATTAATTTATTTGGCCTTTTTGTGGATAAAGGTGCGAACCTGGTGCGGTTACGTTTATGGCATACTCCCTCCTGGTACGATCAGCTCAATGACGGAGAGCGCTATAGTGACTTCGAGGATGTGCGAAAATCAATCATACGTGCTAAAATGCTAGGCTTTCAAGTCTTGCTGGATTATCATCTTTCTGATACCTGGGCAGATCCAGGCCACCAGGTGGTACCTGCAGCATGGGCTGATGTTGTAGATAATCAGGCTGTCCTTGGGGATTCTTTACGCAACTACATTTTGTACACCCTGACCAGGCTTGGTAATGAGGGTTTACTTCCGGATATTATCCAGATCGGCAATGAAACCAATAGAGGGATATTATTGTCGCAAGAGGTGAATGACCAGGGATGGTCTGTCAACTGGCAACGAAATGTCTTCTTGTTTCAAACTGCACTGACTGCTATTGAAGAAATAAGTGCCACCTACAACGCACCTATCAAAACGGCTATACATATAGCAGATCCTTCTGACGTTGCTTGGTATGTGGAGCAGTTTGTATTAAACGGTTTCACAGGATTTGATATCATTGGTATCTCCTATTACTGGCAGTGGCATCAACCGGTGACGATCCCGCAGGTGGGCCAGTTGATTACTTCCTTAAAAGAGGACTACCCCGGCAAGGAAGTCATGATCTTCGAAACCGCATATGGATGGACGACGCAGAATGCCGATGCGGCAAACAACATTTTATTCAATACCCATCCTTCCTATGCCCCGTTAAGTGCTGCAAATCAAAAAAAATGGATGGTGGACCTGACGCAGACGGTCATTGATCATGGTGGTTCAGGAGTCGTGTATTGGGAACCGGCCTGGGTCAGCACTGGTTGTTTTACGCAATGGGCTCAGGGTTCGTCTTGGGATAATGCCACTTTCTTTGATTTCGATAACGCTCTGATTGCAGATGGAGGGATTGGATGGATGGAGCATGCGTATGATTTTACTTCTTCAACAGAAGCTCCTCCAGGATTAGCTAATGGAGTGAAGATTTTTTATGCAAAGGATAAAATAATGATAACCCATACTTCAAATTTGCATTTTCCATTCTCCATGAATGTATACTCGATGGATGGTGTCTTGCGAAAAGCATTTTCGATTCTATCTTCTGATGAAGCAGAAATCATCCATGTTTCTGCAAACGGACTCGTGCCGGGGTGTTATTTGTTTTCGATTGAGGGTCAGATTTTGGGACCGGTTAGTGAAATGATTTGCGTAATTATTAATTGATCCTGCTAACCCCCTGCCCCCTGAAAGGGGGACCTGATTAAAACTTCTTGATCGAACTACTTCCTCACATCCTTTGGTGACTGCTTACCAACCGGCGGCTTGATTGGAACTCTATATATTGCTATTTTGATTCCTCAGACCCCCTACCCCCTGAAAGGGGGACCAGATTGTAGTAGACAATGTATCAGTTTGCAATATTAATCCCCCTCAATGATGATCATCAACTCAACCTTTCATGGAGTGTGGAGATCAAATAATCTTATTAACCTTCTTTTCACCAATTAAGGTATTTAAAAATCTCCTGCTCCCCCTTTCAGGGGGTAGGGGGTCAGATAAATCAATAGTATTAATTACTACTGGAGAATTGTTCTTACAATCGGTGCGGGTATATCTGGCAGTTGCAAACTGCCTTTATTTGATCATACTGTAGGTGCATGATGCTGGTATGGGTTTGAAGTTGCAAACTTCAAACAGCGGTGGTGCAAACTTCAAACAGCGGTGTGAAATAATTTGCATACCAATTTGGTGATGAATCGTCTGACCCCCTACCCCCTGAAAGGGGGACCTGATTATTACTTCTCGTTCGACATGCTTGCACAAAACCTTGGGCGACAGCTCTCCAGCCGGTGGGCTTGATTGTTATTGCTCTCCTTAGCCAATAACCTCATCTGCTCCCCCTTCCAGGGGGTAGGGGGTCTGCAGGATCAATAAAAAAGGCAGTGACTTTCATCACTGCCTTCTTAAACCTATTAAATCTAAATCTCTAATTCTTCGTGATCGCGTACCGGTACTTAGGAACTCCGACGATCAGGAGGTCAATGGTATAATTTCCTGCTTCAGCAACAGCGATATTGGCGCCATTGTATTCCAATGTCTTATTATTGCCATCGTCACCGAAATTAAATGCCCAGTCATCATTGGCCCGGAACTTTATTTCACCGGCCACGAGGTCAAGAGTAATGGTAAACTTGCCAGAAGCCGGATCATAGGTCAGATTCTGATCTGAATCCCAACCATTAGGGGTGGCCGAACCAATAAGCCCCCAATCGGTGCGCAACTGTGTATGCGTTAACTGATTCAGGTTAGCATTGAGTTTGTAAACACCTGCGGCACCTGCGGCAATATCTGACCCATTCTGGTCCAGCGAGCCATCACCGCCTGTGTCGCCATAATTGGTATCCCAGCTAGGACCGACTGTAAATTTGTAGAAGGCATTGTCAATATTGAAGTACACATAACCTTCATATTGACTATTGCTAGTCGGAGAATATACAGCTGTAGTACTATCGGCAGGAGACCAGCCTTGATAGCTACCTGGAACCTGAAGTTGCGGAATCAGGACATTTGATGGATATGGTGTGATCGAGATGGTCCTGACCGGTGATGTATCATTGGCGATATCATCACTGACGGAGGCGATCACCCTGAAATCAACATTAGCGGGTACGTTGCCTTCCAGCTCTTTAGCCAGCAGGACATTATTGATTTCATCCTGCCTTACATTGAGCGTCAACGCATTGACATTGCCTAACACTGCGGGGCTTGCAAAGTTACTACCTGCGACATCCATTTCAAGCGTGTAGGTAGTGCCTGCTGCGAAGCCATAGTCTGCACCATTCCAGGTAAAGACGGCATCCGTAGAATCATTCAATACCCACGATGCGCCTGCTGCAGGGGATGTGATCTCCAGTCCTCCATTCTTATGGAGTACCGGACCGAAACTGTCGTCGGTGCAAGACCAGAGGGTAATACCCACCAGGCACAATTGTCCAGTGAGGCGGTGTATCCGGCTTATGACGGCCAAACCGACGGCTAACAGCAGACACGCA
Organism: Saprospiraceae bacterium; assembly: GCA_031402955.1. Taxonomy (GTDB): domain Bacteria; phylum Bacteroidota; class Bacteroidia; order Chitinophagales; family Saprospiraceae; genus Opimibacter. The sequence continues at coordinate 945 of JANNSS010000197.1, read as the reverse complement.
CCGGCGAGACCAAGTTCAAACCACGTTTGCAGGAAAACATTGTGCGCGTGGCGCGACATACCGGCTTTGAACCGGTCTTCAGATTTGGGTTTGGCCGTTGCCGAGATTTCCTCGCCTTTGACGTAGGTCGTATAGATCCCCGATCCGAAAAGTGGGGCTTTGACAACCTGCTGTGCGGTGAAGTTCCAGATCACAATCCGGTGCTGCGCAGATTTTTGCAGCCACTTTGCATTTTGCAAGTCGAGTTGGTATGCGAGCACGGCGGCTGGCACAATGCCCAGGCAGGCCAAGATCCACGCTGACCGGACAGCGCCATAGGCCCACTGGCGTTTGAAGTACGCGAGCAACAAGATCAATGAGCCCGCCACGACGGCAACTTTAGAGGTCTCGTGGGGGGACATAAAAATAACGAGACAAGCAAACCCAAAAAGTGCGCCTGCGGCAAGCCTGCCCTTGCGAGCTGGATAGTTGCCAAGCAGCACCATCAAGGCAGGCCACAACAGGGGCGTCATGGCGGCGACATTGCGCGACATCGTGGACGGTGACACCCAGACCAGCTTGCCTTGCGCCCATTTGTGGTAGCGGTCTGGCTGCGTCAGTGAGGCACCGAGGCTCAGACTATTGTGGAGCCACATTTTGATGGCTTGGCCACTGAGTTCCTCGAACAAAAAATAAGTCAGGCCGATTGCGTAGCCAGCCACGATGCTCCGCCCGAGGCGGATTACCAGAATGACGAGAATGTGTAACGTGAATTTCTAATTGAGAATTGTCATTACTTGAGGCTTGCTATTGTCCATTGTTATTCTCCCATAAAATAGTCTATTGCTTATTCTTTAGGGGTAAATAGAGCTCCAATTATCATCTCAATGAACCCAGAAAAACGAAAAGCATATATCGGCTACTTTTTCTACGTTTCACTTTGTGCCTTCCTCCTGATTGGAGGGT
>JANNSS010000196.1:0-2106 GCA_031402955.1 Saprospiraceae bacterium | reverse complement strand
GAGGCGTATCCTGCTTTGACACAAGATTCGATCCGCGCTGTATTTGCATATCTGAAGGATGGTCTGCAGCAGGAATTATACTTCCCAATCTCTGCTTAGGTGTTTCTCGCCAACGAAAACGTTCCGCGACCAAGTATCTTTTTTCTTAGAGATATGGGCTATGTTGTTTAAAGCATTCAGGAGATCAGACAAGGTATTTCAGATGAGGAAGTTTTACAAATGGCGAGAGATGAAAATTTAATTATTCTGACTTTTGACCGGGATTATGGAGAATTGATTTTTCGATATGCCGTTGTGAACCCTCCAGCAGTTGTTTACTTCAGGTATAAAGGAAGTGATCCGCAATTTGTCGGAAAGCTCTTGCACGATCTTGTAACGGTTTCAAAAATTGAGATTTATAATGCATTTACAGTGATCGACCAGAACAGCATCAGACAAAGATTCTATTCGAAATAGACCACACTGCTCAGGAGTGCAACTACACTGCGAGAACCGTTTATCCCGAAACACCACTCCGGGAATTCATGATATCTTTATCGTTACATAGGTAGTGCAATGAATCCAAATCATTAAATTTTTCATATTCATGAATATCAGGAATATTTATCGGGTAATCCAATTTCAAAGTCTTTGGCTCCTTTTACTGCCGTTCTCTGCGGCTACTCAAAGTGTGCTTTGTGATGCCACGACTTTGGACGAATTCTATGCTTGTTATGGAGGACAAAGTGCATTTAGCACACACTCCGTAGCGGCAGTGACCACTTTTATTGAAGCCGACGATGCTTTGCAGGCAGGTGACTATGCGCAGGCAAAAATATGGGTTGACAATCTTTTCAATACCTACCCGAAAGGCAGTGGTGTTTGGTGGAATGTATTTAATGACCCGAATGGTGCAAATATTGGTACACCCCATGCCTATTATGGCTTGCGGATGATGGAAGATATTCTTGACTATCAGATCAATGGGGACCCGAATGTACAGGCCAGGAAGGTAAATATGAAGATCGTTTTGGTAGGCTGTTCTGAAGGCATACAGCCTACTACAGAAGCGGAATTGCAGAGCGGAACTGGCCCTTTTGTAACACATGCGATGGATCCTGCATTGCGGGAAAGCGACTATCGCATTGTTAAACAGTCGTTTGATTTTTTTTCAAGATATGTGACAGCCATTACCAAGGGTGCCTTGGAAGTGGACGTGGAAATTATTGAACTGGATACCCTTTGCCTGCCGGTGGGCGTAACGACCACCCTGCCTCATCTGGCCTATAGTGGCATTGAACCTGTCTGGGATGCATTGCACGAAGAACTCAAGGATAGTACCGATTGGTGGTGGATTCTTTACCCATCCCATGTGCCGGAGTTTCCGACGTTCAATGATGAGGCTTTCATCACTGGCGGTATGGGATCCGATTATAAAGGTGGCCCTGTATTTATCATCGATGATCAATGGATCGTTCGCAAACCAGCGCATCTGGGGGAGGGCCTGTATAGTGATATTGAACGTAGGATATATCTCCCGCAATGGCTTCAACACGAATTTTTTCACCATCTGTATCGCATCTACCCTGAATTGGCCTTAGAAGTAAATGGGCATGACTGGTTTGATCCTGGCTTTTGGCCTTCCGATTTTGAAGGACAGTTTGAGACAGATTACTATGCAGAGACATTGCATAAAAGGCTACAGGTGAATTGTGTCCCTTTGGCAACAAAATTGATTACCAGAGTTCAGGATGGCCTTGACACCTTATATAGTACTTTTTCAATGGATGAATTGTTGGGTAGCTATTCGTTGGATGTGATCCAAAATCCGTGGCATGAAGCCAATATCATCGAAGAAAATGGTGATTACTTTTGGAAAAACAATGCAAATGTAAAGTGGAAGGTTACCCCCGATTTTGTGGAAGGCAGGCTCGAAACCGGTAATGATTCACCGTATCCCGGGGAAGATTTCTTCATTGAACTTTACCGAACAGTGGAAGGCGACATCGTACCAGGTGCAATTGCTTTAAAATACCAAGGTGAATTTTATAAAAAGAGGTTCGAGCTACTCCGCGAATCTGTTCCGATGGAAATCGTTTTGGGCCTTTTCGAAAGGGTGCCTAATGT
>JANNSS010000195.1:0-1911 GCA_031402955.1 Saprospiraceae bacterium | reverse complement strand
ATATTTAACTTGCTTCACTTATTTACTCACAATTCACAACTCACAAAATCAAAACCCTCGCTATTCTCCTCATGCTCCTGACCATCCTGATGATCGGTGGATTTGGTTTGTTTTTTTTATTGGGATTCGCGATGTCTTTTGATGCACCGGGATCCACTACAGATCCCAAGGCATGGGGTATGCGGTTGTTGATAGCATCTCCACTCCTGATCTTCCTGGTATGTCTGATCCTGGCATGGAAAGCCTATGCAGGAGGCCATTATGGAAAATCTGTCTTGCTTGGCACTGTTGCCCCGGTCGTGTGCATCGCACTCTATGCGTGGATGTCCATCACATCGATGGCCTCCATGAAACAATACAATGACCAGGTGGCAAAGGAGGAAGAAATGAAAGCAAAATACCCTGTAGAAAAATATATGCGTACCGCTGATGGCGTCTCTGATACCATTATTGTATGGCCCAATGGAATCGTAGCTTACCGTCTGAACATTGGCATGGAGTTTCCATGGAATGGGCCCCTTGGAGATTTAAGTGAGGATCGTAAGACGATCACTTATGACCGCAGACCGGATACAAAGCTGCAGATAGAAGAGCTCTATCATTTTATGGATGAAGACGGCAGGATTTTTACAAATGTGTATGCTGTGCAATGAAAAGCATAGAGCATAGGGCATAGAACAGATTATTACTTGCCGTTGAAAACGGCTACCTATAATTTAACACTATCGATGATCTCTTTTGATACGTAGCACGCGATCTTAAGTCAACTTAAGCTCAACATTGGCTTTTTATAGCGGCCTGCGGCCGCTATTTCAACATACTTCGAAATGACTGTTAACTGATGACTGATGACTATTCACTTTTCTTTTTTCCCTTCACCTTATCCACTACCAGACTCGTCCCTTTGTATTTCGCCTTTTTGAAAGCATTGATCACTTGATCCTGGTATGCCTCTTCAACATCAAACACGGTGTGTGAAAACTGAATATCAATCTTACCGATCTGTGCTTCCTGATCAGGCAGATATTGATTGATCAGCGTCAGCAATGTCTTTGGATTAAATTTATTGACCGTACCCGCATTGATCACCAGTGAAGCAAATTTTCCTTTCGGCCTGTCATCACCTCTCTTAGCCGGAGCTGGTTTGTCATCATAACCACGGTCATCACGTTTTGGCCTTTCACTTCTAGGTTTGTCATCCCTGTCACTTCTTGGGCTTCTTTCTGCTCTCGGCGCTTTGTCATCTCGTGAACCGTATTCCTTCTTTTTCCAAGGTTCTCTTTCTCCTTGCTCCTTGCCCCTTGCTCCTTGCCCTCTGTCATCTCTTGATCCGTATTCCTTCTTTTTCCAAGGCTCTCTTTCTCCTCCTCCTCTTGAACCCCTGTCATCCCTTGATCCTCTGTCATCTCTTGATCCTCTGTCATCTCTTGAGCTTCTCTCACTTCTTCCGCCTCTATCGCTCCTGGAGCCACGATCATCGCTTCTGTTCTTACTATCGAGATTGATGTCTCTTGAGTCTTTGTAATAGGAGAGAAACTGGTTAAACTCAATTGACATAAAACGCTTGATGAGTTCGTCGCGATCGAGCCAACTAAGCTTGCTGAAGATCACCGGCAGGTAATCCTTGATCTGACTCTCATCCACTTCTACATTTTCAACTTTATCCACCAGGTGATAAAGTTGTTTTTCGCAGATCTCTTTTCCGGTCGGTACAAGTTTTTTTTCAAATGGCTTGCCTATACGTCTTTCCAGATCTCTGAGTCGATTGTGCTCACGGGAGTGGATGATCGTAATCGATACACCCTTGCGGTGTGCACGTCCTGTACGTCCGCTACGGTGGATATATACATCCGGGTCATCCGGAAGGTTGTAATTGATAACGTGCGTCAGGTCATTGACATCAAGTCCGCG
>JANNSS010000194.1:0-2682 GCA_031402955.1 Saprospiraceae bacterium | reverse complement strand
GCTGTAAAAAACTCAATCCCCTGCGTACCCATCTGCAGTTTGAGACCATAACGGAAGTTGTTCAGATAGAAGTTGTCTTTTTCTTTATCTACTTCTTTGTCACCATCTACTTCATAGACCTGCTTGGAATGACTCTCTATGCGATATCCGGCATAGGGACCGATGCCGATACGGAATGAATCATGACCATGGTGGTTCCAGCGAGTATGATGGTGGTTGGATCCAAAGGAGTACATCGGGATGATGGATACATTGAGGTAGGTGGCTTCGAGCTTACTCTTATCAAAGGAGAATGGACGAGGATCATCGGTAAAGGTGACTCCGGTAGGGGTATCATTGACGCGCGTTCGGTCGTCCTGGAATTTGAAGTTGTACCAGCTGACACCAAAGCCCCATTCAACAAAAAATTTCTCACCGAAATCTGTGTGCAGGATGGAATTGATACCCACATACCATGATCCCCACGGACGAACCGTATACTGCGCACCACTGTAATCCGGAAAAGCACCATTCTCGAGATAGTTGTTGATCCCAAAGTCAAAGTTCATAGAGTGCCACACTCTTTTATCTTCATGATCGCAATGATTATCATCATCCCACTCATCATCTTCGTTCCAGTCGTTATCATCATCAGCCCATTCATCATCATCAATTCCAGGGCTTACCGGTGCATCGTACAGAAAGGTGGTATCCGCCAAATGACCGGACAAGGTGTCCCCACCGGCAAGCTTGCTGAGGATGTCATCAAATAAGGCATTAAAATCATAATGCTTGAGTTGCTCCAGATCGCGCTTGTCTTCTATTGTAAAGACGATTTTGCTGGTGCGCGCAAGTTCTACAGTCACCGTATCTGCTTGTTGGGCCAGTATTGCGCCTATATGGGTCATCAACAAAGTAGAGAGTATAATTCCTTTTTTCATGGTTTGCGTTTGTTATTTGTTCGTTTCCCGTTTATTGGACGGCATGTTAAAAGACAGCAGCTCATTTTTCTTTTCCCGGATGTCTCCCAGTACAGATCCTTCGTATTTGAAATCCAGGGCCAGATCAATGACCTTCTGCAGACCAGACGTATTTTTCTTTTCCGGGGTTGCTTGAGGGGTCGATTCTTTTTTCAAAAATTTTTCATTGACCTCTTCAGCAGTATAGGTGATGCTGGTTCTTTTTGAATCAGATACCACTTCAGTAGTGGATATTTCATTTGTGATTTCTTCCTGGATCACAGGTTTATCCCAAGCATGTATTTCACCCGGGTCAATTGTCACCACCTGTCTTGATTCATCAGGTTCGACAGTGTCTTCAATAGAAGTTGAGGATTGGAGACTGTAGACTGAAGACTGCAGACTGGAGGTTTTGGGCTTTTTACTATTGTCGTATTCTTGTGTATAATTGTCGACCAATGGCTTGTTCCCCTTTAGTGCCTCATGTCTGATGTCTGACGTCTGACGTCTCACGTCTGAGGGCTCATCCTTGACGATTGACTCACGACTCACGCCTGACGACTCACGAATTTTGTCTTTTGATTCTTCTGTAGCAACAGAAGAAATCGTATCTGTCGTCAGTTTGCCAGATGACGATTCTTTCGAAACTGTAGCAACAGCAGTATCCGTCTCATTAAGCTGCCAAATCACAAACGATGCAACCATCAATAGAAGAAGAGTGGCCGCAATTTTAAACCACGGACTCTTATGTTGTTTCCTCTCCATACCGGATTCAATCCGCTCCCATGCAGATACAGGTGCAGCTTTGCGGTGATGTTCGAGACCATCGCGGAATAATTTATCTGGAGGTGATGTCATGTCGTAATTGTTTAGGTGAAGGTTCGCGTGCGGCCAGTAGTTTTTGCAGATATACCCTGGCGCGGCTTAGTTGGGACTTAGAGGTGTTTTCACTGATATTCATTTGCGCTGCGATTTCCTGGTGTGAATAGCCATCGATGGCATACATATTAAAGACCGTCCGGTATCCCGGAGGCAGTTCGCCGATCATACGGAGCAGGTCCTCTGCCGCGAGCGGATCACGGTCATGATGGGAAGCAAGTTCTATAGCCACATCGTCAATAGCCGTGGTCATAAACATATTTCGCTTCTTGCGCAGGAAACTCAGGGCTTCATTGATTACCGCCCGTTTGATCCACCCTTCCAGGCTGCCATCCCCACGATACTGCCCGATCCGATCCAGGATATGGGTAAAGGCTGTGACCAGGACATCCTCAGCATCATCAGGATCCTTGACATACCTGCAGCACAACGGGTACATTTTCGGGGAAAATGTATCGTAGAAGTACTTCTGGGCGATCCGGTCCCTCCGGATACACCCTTTGATGAGTTGTTCTTCGTTCACGTGATGTGGGCTCCGTGAGTTTGATTTAACCCTAAGACGATGGTAAGTGCCTGGAGGTTGCATGAGGAGGTGGAAATTTTTGAACTCGTTGCCCGAGGGGTTTTCTTGTTACTTTTTTCATTGCTAAAAAAGTAACCAAAAAATCTAGTCGCGCTAAAAACTCGCCTGCATATCTGGGCAGTTGCCTGGCTTTTTGGTCTGCTTTCTCGCTTGTCTGTGTTTCATGTGCTGTTTCTTTTCATTGTTGTGCCCAGTAGAGTCTTGTCCTTGCAAGAAACAAGTCATTCGCGCAGCTCGGACAATTTAGCGCGACAAGTTGGTTGCCTATTCGAGGTGATTTTT
>JANNSS010000193.1:0-3950 GCA_031402955.1 Saprospiraceae bacterium | reverse complement strand
TAGTTGAATTCCTTGTTGCGCTGAGTAGACCAGGAGGCTCACGCTTTCTCCACCGTGTACAAATGGATCAGGGGCATCAGGTGTTTTGATGACCACATCCGCATGTCCGGAGGTGACTGTATCCCGCATGATGAGCAATTGCCCGAGGGTCCTTGCTGATAAGAGTGTCTTACTTTTAATCGTGGCATTTAATCCCGGATATGGAATCATCATGCCAGGAAATATTTCTGTCCATACCGGTCCGAAAGAATTTGCTCCCCGCTTGTATATTTTAAAATCAAAATCATCAGCCATCAAATGACTTAAAGCGCCGCAGTCGTAAAAGTTGATGCTATCCAGTGCAGGGAAATCCTGGTTAGTGCCATAATTATTCACTATCCAGTATGCACCTTGCGGTGTCTTAATCAGTGGCACCGTATCCGGCAGCACATTCAAATGACTCACCACTACTTTACCATTTGGGTTGAGAGCGCCAAAACCAATAGAAAGATCACCCCCATTGTTGAATGACACATTTCCATTATTCTGGACGAGCAATATCTGGCTGGTACCTGATCCAACAGCAACATTGGAAGGAATGATGTCAGCGCTTCCTGACAATACGCCATCTATTCCGCTTGCTTTGTCAATCACTTCTCCGGATGACACATCATCAAACTGATAATAACTTACGATCGTCTGATCGATGGATGGGTTTTTGATGAGATGGCGGCCGAGCCTGATTTCATCTTCAGTGAGTGCGCGGTTCCACACACATACTTCATCCATCTCGCCTTTGAAGTTTCTATCATTCCAGCCCTGATAGCTTCCTATACGCACATTATCAATCGTGACAGATTCAACATTCGTATTGTGAACTGCAGAAACTCCATTGACATACAATGTAACAGATCCTGATTTAACAACCATGGCGACATGTGACCATTCGCCTGCTGGAACTGTGAGATTACTATCCCACCACCATGCACCACCTGGCCAATGGTAAGCAAGCGTATTATTGTTTTCTCTGAAATTGAAACCAGCTGCGGTGCCATCATTCATCCATATCCCGGAGTACTCGCTTTGAATACCTGTTGGCTTGATCCAAGCGGTCACCGTCAATGTCTGCGTAGTGAGGTTGATATCATCTACTTTGAGATAACCCGGTGATGATGCTATTTTCATTGCACTGCCTGGCGTTGTATCAATCGCACATCTGTTGTCTGAGATGATCATACCATCTACCGTAGTGGTATCATCTCCATTGACATCATGTACGATGAGGGTGACATCGTAGACGCCAGGACTCTTGTATACTACCTTGGGATTGCGGATAGTTGATGTTGAAGGAGTACCACCTGGAAAACTCCAGGCCCATGTGGCATTAGTTTCTTTCAAAACAGAGAGATCAGAAAAATAAGCGGTATCCCGATCACAAAACAGGTATTGCTTCTGCACACCAGGGATAGCCATTGGTTGTGAGACTTCGTAAAACGGGGATTCCCACACTGATCTATCGGTAGCATTTCGCAGTACCCCGTTTCTGTACCAGGGTAGCATCTTCACTGTATGTGTTCTGGCAGGAAGTCCGCTATTGAAGAGTACCCACTCAGGCATGGTAGCATTCCGGTAATAGACACTGTTACGTGTACCGATATAGATGCCGCCATTGGTACCCCGCTGATGCATGAGGTTAGTCGGATATTGCCCATCGAGCGCTGCGCCGCTGATATTGGTCCAAGTGCTGCCACCATTGTCAGAGGTGTATACTTTATAGCCATTATACCCCGGATATCCATTGTACATCGATGTACGTACGATCCAGACTTTCATCGGATTGTCAGGATCAACAGCGATATCATAGGGTATCCAGAGATCTGCATTGTTCATCAGCGAAGCGGGCGGCGTAACTTCGGTCCACGTAGAACCTCCATTTAAAGAACGATAGATTCGTTTGGTCCCCCACCAATCCGGAAAGGTGCATGCATAAAGTACATTCGGATCTGAATGACTCATTGCCATTGCGGCGACACTTACACCAAAATTGTAAATTTCTTCGTACGTAAAACCATTGTCTCTGGTGAGATAAAGCTTCGTACCGGAGCCGGTGTACCATGTTCCATAATAGTGAGGATGAAACAGAAGATCGCTTGATTGTCCGGTGATGTAAGTACTATTTGGTTGAAACTGAAAGTCACGTGTTAAAGGGCTGATGGTTCTGTTGCTCTGCAGGCGTTTGATATTATAGTTGCTGTATGCCTGGCGATCAAAACCTGGATTAACAAATCCACCTACGCCATCACCACCATCGGTACATATCCATCCATTGATGTACGTATTTTCTTCCTTCATCAAGGTGCCATTGTGATATGCTCCACCGATCATGACATCACCATACCAATGGCCCATGCCAAAGCCCCAGAAATCTGACCCAGCGATGCCCACGTTGCGCCGTGAAAAATTGGCGCCACGATCATTTGAATAAAAGATTCCACCATCACCGCACACCCACAGTTCACCGCTGTGTTCCATATAGTGCAGATCATGAATATCCGCATGTACATAATTGGGTTTGTATGAATGGCTCCATGCAGAGGGGCATACAAAGCTTGCCCCTTCATTGCCGGATACCCATAGATTGACACCGCAAACCCACATGGAGTCTTTGTTATACGGACTCACTCCGAAAGCGAGATCATAATAATACTGACCACCATCATCAAGGCCCTGATCACTCCAGCCCATGAGATTCATGTTGGTTGAGCTGGGTGGGCCTCCGGGTCCAGGTCCGCAACATTGGAAGGTCCATGTAGAACCGCGATCAGCGCTGACATACACGCCATAGAGGCCGCTGCCACCATTTGCAGAACCGGTGGCAAGTGCATAGACTTTGTCTGGTGCATCGGGGGTCACTGCAATCTCAGTTCGTTGTTGATGCTCACTTAATCCAAGGTTAGGTGATGGCCAGCCAGTAGTTTGTTGGGTAAAGGTCGTGCCTGCATTGTAGGATCTGAAAAACTCTGTGATGTCTCCGTTGCGACGCACGACATACATGGTGTCGGGATCATTAGGATGAAACTCTATTTCGAGTGCATCACCCGAGAGTAAATTTGTCCAGGTTGTACCGCTATTGGTAGTCCTGAACAACCCATCGTCAGTGGCCGCAAAAACAGTCGTTGGCTGATCCGGCTTGCAACGTATATCTCTGGTGGCAAAAGACAAGCCCATGAAGCTGACGTCACCCGTCGGCTGCCATGAGTTACCGCCATTGGTAGTTTTGTAAATATTTGACAGCAGCTCTGCGTAGACGATATTGTTATTCGTGGGATTGATTTCAATCGAGGTGACACCTCCTGTCAGAAAATCATTTGTCTTTGGGGTCCAGGATACGCCACGATCTGTACTTTTCCAAACGCCTGCGTTGGCGGTGCCGGCATAAATGATATTTTCATCTGAAATAGACTGCTCGACCGTATACACATGTGCAGAGCCCGGGGCATAACTCCTGCTGGCAGCATCGTGATCCCAGTCAATAGGACCTACAGTAGACCAGTTGGAACTGCTGCGTTGATTTTTTAAATCAAAATAGTTTTGAAGGTAGATGGAATCGTAATATGGATCGGGTACTACGTTTTTACTCAATCCGGAGATCCATCTTTTATAGTATTGGGTGTGTTGATTTTTTACAAAAGGATTTGTCTTGTAATATTCATTGTAGAGATTCATGACCTGACCGGGGTCGGCATCGGGCTTGTACATCGCGGTGACCCAATCTGGTATTGATTCTGACAATCTGGGTTGATAGGCGTATTCACGCTGTGCGCCCAGATCTGCATGTGCAAATACAAATAGGGAGCTGATGATCAAGTGGGATAGTGGTCGGTACCCGAAGAAAGAAAAATCAAACTGTGTCAACGTAGATTGTTTATGGTCAAAACATTGGTTTTCCGGGTGGGAGACAAATTTAGTCA
>JANNSS010000192.1:0-79424 GCA_031402955.1 Saprospiraceae bacterium | reverse complement strand
GCTTATGATGAATTTCTCCGGCAAAAAAGACAAGGCATCCCACGCGATGTCGATAGTGCTGAACGTGAAATACAGCATCAGGTATTTAACCAGGAGACTAAGCAAACAGATGCGCGCATTCAGGCACTACCTAATCTATCTGATCAATTCCAGGAAAGAGATATCATACGCATCCTGCTGTCTTATGGTGACAAACCCATCCCGGATTCCAATCTCACCCCATTAAGCCGCTACATTTTAGTCAGCCTGCTCGATATCATCGATGAGTTTCAAAACGAAACCTATAAGAAAATAATGCGCGAATACCAGGACCTGCTGGAACAAGGTAAATCCCCGGGCCCTGACTACTTTACGCAGCATCCCGACAAGGATATTCAAAATCTTTCCATCGAGTTGCTCACCTTCCCCTATGAATACGCGAGCTGGGAAGAGCATGACATTCCGCTGCAGATTCAACTCCATCCGGATGCCAATTATAAGAAAGATGCATTCGATGCGATCCTGCGTTTAAAACTCAAGATATTGATGGGCCATATTGAGAATAACATAGCCGTCATCAATCAACTGCAGGCAGAAGGGAAGGAGGAAGAAATGATTATTCACATGCGCATGCATGCAGATCTCCTCCAATTGCGGGAACAGATAACTTCGCAATTTAAAAATGTGGTTTTACGCGTTTGACGCGATGCGCTTGAAGTAAATGAATGGCTGCTGCTTTCTGAAATTACAGCCGCTCATCAACTACTTCTTGGTAGTGGTATCCGTTGCAGGTGATGAAGCATCACTTGCATTCAGTTCCTTGAGAACCCGGTCCGTGATATCGTATTTTTCATCCGCCACGAGTACTTGTCCTCCCTCGACGTAGCTGAGGATAAAATCGTATCCTTCCTGTTTTTTAATCTCATTGAGTTTTTCTTGCATGACAGCCTGTAGTCGCTTGTTGATCTGAGCAGTTTCGCTCATGATTTCCTGAGCCATCTTATCTCGTTCTGCCATAATCGCTTCCTGACATGTAGAGAGATATTTTTCGCGGGCTTCCATTTCCTTTCCGGTCATGGTGCCGGTTTGTGCTTTTTGCTGATAGGCCATTATTTCCCTTTCAAGGGCAGCCCCTTTGCTCTGCAATTGTTCTTCTGCATTGCGTTGCTTAATCTCCATCGCCGCAGATTCCTTTTTGAATTCTTTATAATTAGTCAGGATGGAGTCTCCGTTGACATAAGCGATTTTTATCCCCGTACCTTCTCCGGTAGGTTGAGCGGCAGATGAACCGGCCTCTTTACAGGCATAAGTCATCAGGAGCGTGCAGACAAGCACAAAGGGAATACTGAGATTTTTCATGAGTAAGTGATTATGAAGCGGCAAATATACTACCCTATTGGTAGTTAGGCCGCTTTAGATTGAACTATGACCTTGCCGAAGCTGACTAAGGTGTTCTTTCAGGCCTCTTTATCTTTAAATGACTGGCTTAACGCCCTCTTTTTCATCATATTGTCATAGAAATAATAAAGAGCGTACCCCAGCGCAAATCCTACCGCTGCACCAGCAATGACATCCCTCAAAAAATGGGCAACCAGGTAAACGCGTGAAAGCGAAACAGATGCGGCGAGAAACAAACAGACAAATGATACCCATGGCTTTCTACTCAATGCTGCCGTCAGGGTGAATAAGGCCCATGCAGCCATTGAATGCCCGGACGGAAAACTCGCATGACCTGACAACACCTGGTAATCCAGTACCCCGATCGGCCCTTCCCAACCCATCCGCTCCAGATACAAAAATGGCCTTTCATGCTGAAACCATTCCTTTAAAAGAAAAGTAACCACCGTCACCAAACCGCCGAGTAAAGGGATCACGATCATTCGTCTCCAGGATTGTAACCACAATAAGATCCCAATGATGACAAAGCCATATTCTTCACCAAGCTTAGTCACATAGTAAAAATAATAATCTGCCAATGGGGTCCTGTGCAATGCTAACCATCGCACAAAATGTCCTTTATCTCCAAGGAAAGTAATGGCAAGTCCTGCAGTCATAAAGACAAATGCGCCGATAACATACATCCTCCACGAACTCATGCGCTTTTCAACTTAAGCGCAGAACGCCAACGACTAAACATCGCTTTAAATCGATCCATATCCATCATCTTGGAATCCTGCAGGGCCTTATACGTCAGGACGGTGGAGATGACACACAATAGAATCACGGGCAGCCAGGCAGCCAGAACAGGAGGAAGTTTTTGTGCATCGTTCAATTTCTTAGAACTGATATTACTCATCAGGAAGAAGGTGAAAAAGAAAATGGAAACTAAAAGCGGATACCCAAATCCTCCCTTGCGTACAATGGTTCCCATCGGCCCTCCAATAAATAACATGACAATACAAGCGGCTGCCAGCGAAAACTTCCAATGCAACTCATACGTATGTTTTCGTTTATTGAGTTCAAGTCGCTGTATGGTCCTGTCATTCCTGTCGATGGTGGACTTGGCAATAGAAACCTTACTATTCATTTGTCCCTTGAATTCCCGCTGCAGGTTGGCAGGAAGGACTTGTATCAATGATTTCGCCTGGCTTACGTCCACTGAATCCAGAAATACCTTCATCTGGGTATATCGGGATACGGCCTTGGAGTTTTCGATGATGAGTCGACTACCTTTCAACCCTCTTTCCAGTATGGTGACTTCTACCGTATCTTTTTCAATGCCATCTTTGACCGGAATAGATTTCGACAATGAATCTGACAGCAGTGTATATGGCGTATGGTTAGATGCTCTTGCAATTGCAATTTGCTCATTCATCGTATCAATTTCACTCGCTATTTGCCGCGCGCTTTTCATCGTGTGATGCGATTTAAACTGCTCTTCTTCTGTCCGGTCAAGATCAAATTCACCGAGATCAAATCGCCTGGTCCATTCATTGAAATGCGAAATCATAAACGGCTTTGCATTGGGCCTTCCCTGTCCATCGGCTTCAGCATACTGATAACCGTCATACAAGGTCATGACAAAAGCGCCATCATCTGTGGAGACATACATCTTTCCTTTCTGAGCGGTAACAACATTTAGCCTCCCTTTACTTCGCTGAGAATCATCATATACCATGATATCTTCAATCGTTTCTTTATCCTTGTGTTTTTTACCCACACGGATGGAGTATCCATGAAAGTCCTCATTAAAAACACCCGGCTCAATACTCAGAGTTGGTTTCTGATTACGAATGTCGTACAACCTGGATTGGTACTTTAGATTTGCAATTGGTATAATCGTGTTTGAACAATAGAATGAAAACAAACCGATGACTGCACTCAACCCCAGTAAGGGTGCCAATATTCTGGTCAGCGGTACCCCTGCGGATTTAAAACTTGATAATTCATAGCGTTCCGCGAGATTTCCCATCACCATGACTGAAGCTAATAGCACGGCAATCGGAAGTGCCAGTGGAAAAAGTGAAACAGATTTGTAGAAAAACATTTCCATGATCACCAGGGCCCCTACCCCTTTGCCAATGATGTCCTCTATAAACTTCCAGAGAAACTGCATAATCAGCACGAAAAGGGCCATAAAAAAGGACATCATAAACGGCGGTATAAAACTGCTGATAAGCAGTCTGTCTATCTGATATCCTATGTCGTACCAAGGTTTCCTCACGGTGAAATAAACTAGGGAGCAATCCCTTTTCGTATATAGGGTGTAAAATTAGTCTAAACAAGCGGTTTAGCCTAAGCATGACCCGGACCATTATAGCCATATTTGGTCAGGCTGGCAGGGAGAAATCTTCTATGGATTAAAAGTCAACCGTTACTGTGAGACTTGGAAGGATCGGAAGCTGATCTACTCTCGAATAGCTGACCCTGTCAAAATAAAAAATATTGGCCCGGTTGTACACATTCGTTACACTGGCCAAAATCTCGAGCTTTAGGTTTTTATTGAACTCAATAGTCTTCTTTAAAGACATATCCAATCGATGATAGTCCGGCAACTGGCCACTATTGCGCTGATCAGAATAAATGATACCGGGCTGATCTGGGTTTCCGGTAAGTACATCAGAATCAATGCCGCCCAGTATATCCTGCTGACCGTAAAAGCCTTGTGTAAGGGTGAATGGAAAACCTGAGCCGTAATTCCAGCGTGCCCCCAATTCCCAGGTACGGCCGAGTGCATAACTGACCAGTAGATTGATATTGTGTCTTCTTTCGAAGTGAGTAGGATAAACCTGCTCACCATCATCTCTGTTGACGTAACCTAAAGAATATGTAGCCCACATGAGTACTTTCTGTGTCTGACGGCTGAATGTAAAATCCAGTCCATAAGCGTTGCCGGTCTCTGTGGAGAAATCAGGATCTTGTTCACTTAATTTATTACGGTTGACACCAATGAGTTGTGAAAAGCCCTTAAAGTACCCTTCCACATTGACTTCCCATCCTTTGAACATTTCAAATTCAACTCCACCTAAGAAATGCCATGCTTTCTGCAATTTGTCTTTGGTTTCTGTATTGTTGTCTATACCAGGTTCATAAATCGTTTCCTCAGGGCCGGATAGAAATCCAACAAATAGATTAACAACATCTCTTTCGTTGACGGTGCTGATGAGGTTTTGTGAATATTTTCCGGCGGCAAACTTAATTCTGACTTTGTCCGAAAAATTGCTTTTCAACGCAAGTCTTGGTTCAATAGAAAAATCTCCTAAAGAAGCATAAAACTGAGCACGTAACCCTGGCTCAATAATCAGCGGCCCGGTTTTCTGACGCCACGAAACATAACCAGCTAACTCTGTGGTATTCTCGTTTTGTTCAAAAGTTACTCCAACGAAATTGCGGAATTCGAGTGCAGTCGAAATTCCATTGAGTTCAAATCCATAATTGAGCGTGCTGTTCTTTCCAAAAGACTGGAAATCAAATAACGCATTAAACCCACCGATGGAATTCTTACGGGGTGCATTATCAGCCTCCTTGAGTTGTATATCATATTTTGAGTAGGCCAGCGTTCCTGAAATAATCAGGTTAGAGGAATTGGGGATTAACTTGAAATTAAGCCCTCCACCACCTGACTGCCAGTCTAATTTGGCTAGCTGCTCCAGATTGACCCCATCAGAAAAACTAAAGCCGAAGAAATCCACTTTACTCCCTTCTCCTGACAGAAAAGACAACTTACCGTAGATATCAGTGTACGCGTATGGCAATCCCAGTGAATCGGGAGTAGCATAATCATAAAGCCCTTGGGATGTTTCATCGAGGATGGAATGTTTGCCGGTAATCAAAAAGGACGAACTTGCTTTACTTTCAGGATTGAATGGGGTGATCGGTCCTTCGACCAATCCCTTTATCTGAAAAGGGCTTGCGGATACCAATCCTCCGAAACGGGTCTTATCCCCTTCTCTTGTCTTAAGATCAACGATAGCTGAAATCCGGCCACCATACTCCGCACTGAAACCACCGCTTAGGACTTCGGCTGATTTGATCGCCTCCGTTTCAAAAACGCTGAAAAATCCGATGCTATGGAATGGGTTATAGATGGTCATGCCATCAAGTAATATTTTGTTCTGTACCGGTGAGCCACCACGTATATAGATTTGTCCACCCTGATCTCCTGTGGAGATAATCCCTGGAAGGACCATAAGATACTGGGCGATATCCGCTTCACCTCCGGTAGAAGGCAGTGCTTTGATTTGTTTAGGTGTAACGGTTATTCTGGATACGTTCACTTCATTTCTCCGTTGTTCCAGACTGGCACTGACATTGATCGTTTGGAGCTGAATGGTACCCTCGACCATGAGGAGCTTAAGGTATTTGACCTGGTCAGCCTGAAGCGTAACTGAGGTCAGCAGTGTGTCATATCCGATAAATGCGGATTGAAGCTGGTACGAACCTATGGGGACATTTGTGAAAACGAAAAAGCCATCAAGGTCGGACACCGTCCTGATCGTGGTGCCCGCAAGGGTAAGGTTGCAGAAAGAAACAGCCTGTCCGGTTGATTCGTCGTAAATATGGCCTCGTAAGGTTGCAACTTGTCCGACTGCAATGGAGGCAGAGAATGCGCTCAACAGGGTAACAAGCACAATAAGGGTTCTTGTGCGGATCATCTGGCTTTTGATCATAGGCGGCAAAAATAACATTCTTAATGCTTCAAATAGGCCCGGGGACGTATATTAAACGACTGAATCCTACATTTGCATCCATGGTGACATTGTCAGATGGAATTCAGGAACCGCTTGGCCCTTGTCCGGCTTGTGGCTGGGACCAGTGGGAAAAGGCCGGACAGGTGAAAGACTATAGCATAACCGGCGAGTGGTTTGAACTGATGGAATGCCCTCTATGTCACCTCAAGACGACCTACCCACACCCAAAGGCAGCGGAAATAGGACGATATTATGCCTCTGAGGACTATGTTTCTCACAGTGACACAAAGGCCGGCCTGATCAACAGGATTTATCATACTGCCCGGGCCTACATGCTAAGAAAGAAGTATGACTGGGTAAAGGAGGCTTCAGGGCTGGAAAACGGAACATTGCTTGATGTCGGGGCTGGGACGGGGCATTTTGCACATCATATGCAAGAAAAAGGATGGAAAGTAACTGCGCTCGAACCCGATGGTAAAGCCCGGATGGTCGCTGCCGAAAAACTAAAAATTAATATTAAACCCCTCGAAGAACTAGGACAGCAAACAACCCAATCTTTTGATGTGATCACTCTATGGCATGTGCTTGAACATGTACATGACCTGTCGGGATACATGGATCATTTCCGGTCCATTCTAAAACCGGGAGGCACCCTGATGATTGCTGTACCAAATCATACTTCAAGAGATGCTAAAAAATATGGAGCGATCTGGGCGGCATATGATGTACCAAGACATCTCTGGCATTTCAGTCCCGATGCCATGAACAGACTGATGACAAAACATGGCTTTAACCTGACAAACAAAATCCCAATGCCCCTGGATGCCTTTTATGTAAGTATGCTCAGTGAAAAGTACAGGGGTAATGATTTCCTGGGATCTATTGCCGGATTTACGACTGGTATAAGCACCTTCATTGCCGGCAAAAAGAATGTGGATAATGCTTCATCCTTGATTTATATCGCAAAATAAATTTTCATGAGCGTCCACGGCTTGAAAGCCGTGTCAATTCAATTCCTGGCTTGAGAGCCAGGCTGTTCGCTCATGTTTTTTCCAAAGAAATTTCATAATTGCCCCTGGCTTTAGCCAGGGGTTCAGCATGTAGATTGAATTCGGCTTTAGCCACAAGCAGAGATCTCAATATGGGCTGAAGACCCTTTCTTGCTAATGCGTAAACCACGGCTTGAAAGCCGTGGCAATTGATGATTATCAACTTTCTCACTGCTAACTCCACATTGCTCATGAGCGTTCACGGCTTGAAAGCCGTGGCAATTCAATTCCTGGCTCGGGAGCCAGGCTTTAGGCTCATGTACTACAAACTGCTCACTGCTAGTTTCTAGTTTCTCAGTGCTAACTCCCTCACATCTGCATTTCCTCCGGAAATAATTACGCCAACTCTCTTTCCTTTAAGTTGATCCTGATATCGTATGACCGCAGCGACGGCTACTGCACTGCTGGGTTCAATGATGATCTTCATTCTTTCCCAGACCCACCACATGGCAGAAATAATTTCTTCTTCACTGACAAGTAAAACTTTACTGACCAGTTCGTGTATAATCGGAAAATTGATATCACCCAGATTGGTGCGAAGACCATCTGCAATGGTATCCGCCCGTTCATTGATTTCTATTTTACCGGATTGTAATGACCGGTAGGCATCATCTACATTGCTGGGCTCTGCAGCCCACACCTGGGTCGCGGGTGAAAACCAATGCGCAGCCAATGCAGTACCTGCGAGTAATCCACCTCCACCAACGGGTGCAACAATGATGTCAAGCCCAGGCACCTCTTCAATCAATTCCATGGCACAGGTACTGTTGCCCAAAATAACCTGAAGGTCATTTGAGGGATGAATAAAAGTCATCGCACGCTCACTGATGATTGCATGCACTGTCTCCTCACGATCAACAGGTCTGGAACCACTAAAAATGATCTCTGCTCCATAACCGCGCACTGCTTCAACTTTCACAGCAGGTGCATTCTCCGGCATGACAATCACCGCTTTTACTCCTTTGATCCTTGAGGCGAGAGCTATGGCTTGCGCAAAATTGCCCGATGAATGTGTTACAACTCCTTTTGACAGTTGCTCATCGCTCAATCTTGAGAGCGCATGTGACGCCCCTCTCATTTTGTATGCGCCCATCCGCTGAAAATTCTCACATTTTAAAAACACTTCTGCCCCTGTCATTTCATTCAAGGTCGAAGATGTCAATACCGGAGTCCTATGAATTATACTGCTGATCCTGCCTCTGGCATCAAGTAAATCCTGTTTTGAAGAAAGTGTCATTCCGGAATTATTTTATCCAATAGTGATTGAATCAAATGCCATGTATTTTCAATATGCACCTCCTCTGTATACGTCTGTCCTGGAACCCATCTGATCAGGCCCCTGCCCTCTATCACTGCATGTGTCATGTAAGCTCTCCCACTGTTATTGATTTCCTGCGAAAGTTGCCTGGTCAGTTTGTCTTCAGGGTCAAGCTGAGTTTTAATTCTGAAGGAAACAATGTTTAACGAACGCCGGTATGAAAGTTCGAGACGCGAATCATGCACCACGAGCGCTTCTATTTTCTCGGCTAGTGATATGTGGTGCCTCAACTTTGATTTGATGGCATCTGTTCCCAACAATTGCAACGTCATCCATAGCTTGAGTGCCCTGAATCTTCTTCCCAAAGGAATTCCCCAGTCACGGTAGTCATTCACTTTATCACCCTGCGAGGTCATCAGATATGAAGGATTGATACTCATGGTGCGGATCAGCAATTCGGGATCTCTCACATAATAGGCACTGCAATCAAACTGGACAAACATCCATTTATGTGGATTAAAAACATAACTATCAGCCCCATCAAGGCCTGCCCTCAGGTGAGCATATTCTTCCAACATTAATGCACTACCTGCATATGCAGCATCTACATGATGCCACAGACCATATAGCTTTGTAATACTGCTGATCGCCTGTATCGGATCGATAGCACCTGTTCCAGTTGTACCAAGGGTTGAGATCACACAAGTGGGAACAAAACCTGCCTGGAGATCCTGATTAATTGCTGCTTCAAGTTGTGCAGGAATCATTACCAAATTTTCATCAACAGCAATGTGAACAAGATGGTCAGTACCAAAGCCGGCCAGGCGGACTGCTTTTTCCACAGATGAATGAGCCTGCGCAGAAGCGTAAATGCGATAGACGGTTCCGTCAAATCCATGCTTTGAAATACTGAAACCAGACTTCCATTCACGCGCTGTAAGCAATGCTGTTAATGTTGCGGACGAAGCTGTATCCTGGATGGCTCCCTGCCAACCTGAAGGAAGACCAAGCAAATCCCTGCACCACTCCATGCAACGCTGCTCAAGCTCTGCTGCTGCAGGAGAAGTCTCCCACAGCATACATTGTGCTGACATGCCTGCAGTGATCATCTCTGCGACGATGGAAGGAAAGCTTGTATTGCCTGGAAAGAAGGCATAGAAACCAGGATGCTGCCAATGCGTCATACCCGGAATAATAACCTCATGCAAAATCCTGAATACCTCATCATCACTGACGGGTTGAGATGGAAACCGATCAGGAAACTGTTTATAAATATCTCCTGGAAGCACCTGGCTTCGTACAGGATAATTTTCAACGTTTCTGTAATAATCCGCTATCCATAACACAGCGCGGGAGGCCAGATCGACAAAGGCCTGGCGGCCTTCCTCAGTGTTGTGGAACAGGACAGGATCCATCGAAAAAAGATTATTGCTCTGGTGTGATGATGCCGGTCTTCTCCCCGAAATAATGAACAAACCTCCTCATTTCATTAGCGAGCTCAGTGTTCTGGGTAGACTTAAAGTACCCGTCTGTCAGGGCTGTCAGGGCATAGAAAATCTTGCGGTCCATTTCGGCTACCTGAAGCTCTTTGGTCCACAGGAATAAAGTGGATGTATCGAGGGTATCCTTGTCGAGTAAAGCAAGAAAAACTGATTTGCTTTCAGATGGGTGAGCCTGATGAGCATCTGATGCCTGCCATTCGATGGTCTCCGGGACCCGATTAGCGTCAAGTTGTATGCGGATAGAAATATCTGAAGTTGATGTAGACATGATAAATGGATATGATCGGTAAAACTACTAATTGTGTGAGAGAGTGAGCGCGTGAGAACGTGAGAGAGTGAGAACGTGAGAGCGTAAGAAGCTATTGGTTAAATAATTTGGCAAGCTTAACAATCTCACTGCCATGGTGGATGTGTGCTCCTTGTTTCAGTCCCTGGGCTGCCTGGACCATGGCTTTGGCTACATCATCTGCATCGATTGGAGCCAGATCACCTATAATGCTACCGGAGAAATACTGGAGGCCTTTGCTGAACCTACCTGCGATATCTTCAGCAAGACGTTTCTCCTCCCGATGTCCTAGAAGAACCGAAGGCCGCATAATATGCACACCCCAGTATGGCAAACGCCGAACATCATCTTCAAGCTGACCTTTGACTTTTAAATAATAGATCAATGAACGGCTGTCAGCACCGATGGAAGAAACAAAGATCAACTGATTCATATTCTGCAGTGAACCAGTTTTAGCAATATTGAAGATCAGGTCGTGATCAATAGCGAAGAAGGCTTCTTTACTTCCCGCTTTCTTCATGGTCGTGCCCATGGCAATGAACAGATCATTACCACGCATCAGATGCCGGTAATTGTCACTATGCGACATATCGACTTCATAATGTATGAGTTTAGGATGACTGGCTTTGATAGGACCCCGGCCTATCGAAATGACCTTATCATAAGCCTGATGGACCAGAAGCCTCCTGAGACAGCAATTACCAATCAATCCACTGGCCCCAAATATCACCGCCTCCTTGGAGTGGCGCTGAATTTCTACACCTGATGTGGAATATTCTAATAACTGCTTTGTCATAAATTAGATCAATAGGCTACTTCCAGAGTATAATAATTGACACTGTATCCTCCCCACACACCTAGTCCCCCGATGATATTGGATTGAATCCGGGTATAACTTGAAAATGGGCCCTGGTTGGATTTTGCAAACTCAAGGGTGTTCCAGAAATCAAAATTAGCTTCATCGATTGTACACCACTTGAGGGTTACCGTATCTCCAACAAAATACAATCCAAATTCCTCTGGTTCAGCATCCCCGCTTTCCGTTTCCGGATTAAATAGCTGAAAACCAAAACTTTTACCGTCGAAAAAGAGATCTTCTTCGACACTCGAAAAGCCAGTTTTCAATTGTCCTCCATTTGTGGCGACAAAATAACGGTAAAAGTCCTTCACACCCGCAGGATCGGAAATAAAACATGTCAACTGTGCGAGTGTATCATTTGGCTCTCCCGGAGGTGGCTCAAACTTAAGGCTATCCAAAGGCACTGGTGTTGGGATTCGGGTTGTTGAAGAAATGGTATCACTGTCGACTACAATCTTCAAATCGTAAGTTTTACCTGTCTGTGGCTGCAATTGATTAAGAAAATCAACATAAACACAAAAATCAATGGTAAGACTGTCTGCATCGAATCCAAACTGAGCAGCTATTTGTTCCCTGATAGCGGGGTCCAGGTCAAATAAACAGATTTCCTGTAATGTGATTTCAAGTGATCCATCGGAAACCTTTACATCCGCATCATGAACAAATGAATCATTAAACTGGTCAGGACCAAATGCTCCATAGAAGTCAAACGACTTCGTCAGGATAAGATATGGTGGTGTCGGATTATCACCGGCTTCCAAATAGCCTTCTACGACATATTTCGGAGGATCGCCTGTGGCAATGGGTATATATTCTTCTTCACATGATGCAAGAAATAACATGGATATACCTATAGATATGTATTGAATGGATCGTCTCATTTGAATTTAAAATTCCAGGTGACAGATGGAAGAATCGGAAAAATAGAAACTTTATATGCTTTGACTTCAGCTGTTCCTGACTGAAGATCCGTCTCATAATCCGTGTAAAGGAAAAAAGTATTTTGACGGTTATAGGCATTGTATACTGAGAATACCCATTCGGAAGTGAAATTCTTTTTACTATCAGGATTAGGTATCCAGGTTAAAGATAAATCCATTCGGTGGTAGGGCTCAAGGCGTTGACTATTGCGTGGTCCAAAATCTGTCTGCAGTTCACCATCAATCAGGTAAACCCGTTCAGGAGGAGTGTATGATTTGCCGGTAGCATACACAAAAACAAAACCCGCGATAAGCTTCGGACTTATATTATAATTAGAAACAAAACTGAGATCATGTGTACGGTCATACGTGGTGGGATAAGTTCTGCCATTCTCGATATCAGGGAATGTACGATCGGTCCGGCTGAGTGTATACCCTATCCATCCATTGAGTTTTCCCGAATTTTTACGAATAAAAAATTCCAGTCCATACGCCTCCCCACTACCAAATACAAACTCATTTTCCACCTGGTCGACACTGTTGTCAACATAACTCTCGCGATAATCTATCTGGTCCTGCAGTGATTTATAATAAGCTTCAACGGAAGCCTCATACATGCCCCTCCTGATGTTTTGAAAATACCCTGCCGCATATTGCCATCCACGTTGTGGTTTGACAATCTCACTGCTTGGTACCCACACATCAGCTGGCAATGTAGAGGAGCTATTACTTACAAGGTGCAGATATTGTGTAGTAGCTGTAACACCCGCTTTTAATGAAGCATTTGGATTCAACGAGGTATTGATAAAAATTCTTGGTTCGAGGGAACTGTAGGTTTTTACGACTTCACCTGTTTCATACACTTCACCATTGATCCCTGATGTATACGGTCCTGTTTGCTGGAACAATGTGCCCCTCAATCCAAGATTGACCCTGAGCCATGGATTTATTTTCCAGTCATCCTGCACATACAAGGCATATTCATTAGCATATTTGGCAGTGGCTGTATTTTCAAACTCGGTCTCACCCGCACTGCCGCGGATGATGTTTGGTGTCAATCGGTGCTTAGTCGCATGAACACCGGCCTTGACCTGGTGATCATTGGAAGGGAAATAATCAAAATCAAATTTTGCGGAAAAATCCCTTACGCCGGAAAAAATATCAAAGTTGAACTCTTCCTGATTAAATCCCGCTTTAAACTGGTAATCATTATAGATTGCTGATAAATTAAAAAACAATTTCTCTGAGAACAGGTGGTTCCATCGGAGTGTAGCAGTTGCATTTCCATACGGAAGTGTAAATTTAAAATCACGCCCTGGCTGTGCAAAAGTCAGCACGTCCCTGCCAAAATATCCACTCAGGTATACCCTATCCTTTTGGGAAAACTGATAATTCATCTTTGCATTGAGGTCATAGAAAAAATAATTGGTACCCGCGAAATCTGTCTGGCGTATAAAGGGCTGCGCCAGATCAAATCCATATGTACGCCGTCCACTGATCAGGAAGCTGCTTTTATTTTTTACAATCGGCCCTTCAAGGGTGAGACGTGACGAAATGAGACCAATACCACCTTCTCCCTGAAAATTTTGGTTATTGCCTTCTTTCATCTGGATATCCAGCACGGAAGACAATCTCCCGCCATAGACAGCAGGGATACCTCCTTTAATGAGGGTTGTATTTTTGATAGCGTCTGAATTAAACACGCTGAAGAAGCCCAGAAAATGACCGCTGTTATAGACAACAGCTTCATCCAGTAACACCAGGTTTTGATCTGCCCCACCTCCTCTCACATAAAATCCGGCACTTCCTTCACCAGCTGAGGACACCCCAGGCAGTAATTGTATCGTTTTTAAAATATCAACTTCTCCAAGCAGGGCTGGCAGGACTTTAATTTGCTCCATTGGCAGACTAACCCTCCCCATAGAGGTGCTCTGTACGTTCTCATCTTCCTCCTCGCCTTTTGCGGCCACCACTACCTCCTGCATCTCAATACCCTGCACCATACTGATATTGAGATTTATATTTGATAATAACGTCAGCTCCTCAACGTGGTGTTGGTACCCAAGATAGGATACCACGATGCGATGAACCCCTTCGGGCAATGTCAAGGAGAAAAATCCATACGTATTGGTGACCGTTCCGGTCTTGGCGTCGTTTTCGAGATAAACATTCGCGCCTATTAGTGTTTCCCCGGACTGATCGTCCTTAACGTATCCACTGATGGTATGCCTGGCCTGTGCATGTCCTGATAAAGACACTAAACACATAAAGCCGGCTAGTATGGTTCTTTGTAGGAATAATCTCATATGATCGTTGAAAAACGCAACAGCGGTGATTTTGTTACAATAAACGTATAAAGAATTGAGCAACATAAGCTTTTCTTCGATAAACAGCTTGAATAATGGATGCTGGTCTGCTGAACTTAACAGGGATCGGGATGTTATGTAATTGTTGACCCTCGGTACTTAGTGACTACTATTTCGTGATTGGATTTATCAAGTATGAATCCTATTCTTTAATTAAAATGTCCTGACCGATGAACCGAATATTCAAATTGATCACTGGCTGCCTATTGATCACTACCCTCGTCCAGGGGCAAGATCAAACTATCAAGGAATATCTTGATGCTTACATCGGTGAAAATGCAGTTCTATATCTACAACCACTTTCAGACTTATTTGCCTCCAATATCAATACTGGGGTAAGGGAGTGGTCGAAAGCTGATTCAACTTTTTACTTTCGGCTGAAGGCTCCGGCAATCGTATCTTATCCCGCTGAAAATATGAGAACCTTTACGGGCCATACCTCAGGTGATTTTTAACCTCCTCAGACGGTCACCGCCCCGACAATCATCGGCGACAGAACCAACATTATTCTTCAGGGAGAGGACACAACGTTTTACGTATTTCCCGGAGGATATGACCTGAAACGATTGACTCTCGGGACTCCCCAGGTTACGATTGGTGGGTTTCTAAATTCAGAGATTAGTGGTAGATTCCTTTCGTTTACGTTGGGCCAGGATATTGGCAAAGTTAACTTTATCGGTATCGGCGAAAGACATTTCCTGACAGACTATTTTAAACATATCCCGATAGGTTTTTCAGTTGGTTATTTCTATCACCATCTGGAAGCCGGAGATTATCTTGTCAGTGATCAGCACCTGGTCTCCTTGCATGTAGGAAAGTCAGGAAAGTTTTTTTCTGGTCAACTGATGGTGGGGTATCAGACGTCAGGTACTGATATTCATTATACATATGAAGACGGCGATGAATCCTATGATGTTGATTTGTTCATGAAAAATGAAAACATCGTGATCCTTGAAGCCCCTGCCGGACTTAGTCTTGGGCCTTTATTCGAATGTGGTGCTCTCAGTTATGCTCAGCACATGAGGGTGTCTGCAGGATTTGGTTTGAGCTTTTAATATTGCAGACATTCAGTGGCATTTACTTTATAGCCTGATTTTCGAAGACCTGAAATAATGCCTGATGTCCCACTTAGGTGACCTGCACCGACAGTGATAAAATAACTTTTTACAGGATCAAAACGTATAATCCTGCTAACCATCAATTTGTTTCTATTGTAGATGATCAATTTGCGCAATTCATGCATACTGGATTTGGTGAGTTGATACAGATTATGAATCTCCCCCTGGGTGTAACAGCTAAGTGCTTTGTCGCTGAATTTTCTCAGCTTACCAGGCTGTGTACTTATTTCCTTAATCTGTCTGTACAATGGATCTGTCTTTATTGAATGAAGCAGATCCATTTGTTCCTGGATGGTCTCAAGTCCTTGAAGTGATAATTGGTTTTCCTTTGCAAAATTCCATAAATGCTCATCGAGCGATACCGCATGATCATTGTCAAGCAGGTGTTGTGACATGGCACTCATGATCATCAGTGGATGGAGGTGTCCATACCTGTTCACATCCAGCTTAAAGGACTTCAGGATTTGCATTCGCAGTTTATGATAGGCAGCAGGCCTGAAAAACGCTGACATATTGTAACCTTGTTTGGCAGCAGGTTGTGGCAAATCCGTTAAATCCATTTCACCCACATAAACATCAGCCTGCAAGATGAGTGGATAAATGGCATCACAAAACCTGTAGACCCGGTCATCCCTGATATGCATAGAACCAAAAAGCAGAGAGGTCTTGCCTTCCGGAGGCTGAAAGGACCACAACAAAGATGAGGAACTCAATGCCCTGAATAGGTTGTCTTCAACCTGACGTTACTGTCCATTATAGTTCAGCGGTAACACCTTCCTATTCTTGACCGTTGAAAGAGTCATCAATGTTTTCAACCGTTCGACCTCAGGTATCTGTGATAATACATTGAACAGCAGGTTTTGATAAGCCTGCAAATCCTTACAGATCACCTTGAGCAGAAAGTCACCATCTCCCGTGATGATGTTGCATTCTGCAACCTCATCGATCTCATTCACTTTCCTGAGGAAATTCTCCGATGCATTTTCTTTATGCCATCCGATATTGACAAGTATAAACGTCTTGACAGTCAGTCCTAGCGCTAATGAATCTACCTCCGCATGATAGCTCTTGATGATACCGTTCTTCTCCAGTTTCTTTACACGCTCGAGTGTCGGCGCGGGAGACAAACCGATTCTCTTCGAAAGGCTCAGGTTTGTGATATTACTATTTTCCTGCAATAGCCGCAGTATCTGAAAATCAATCTTGTCAAGATCCTCGATCATATGTATAGCTTTTATCCTTTAAGTAAATGTCTGTTGTGGATGCCTATGGGAAGATACCTAAACGGACATAATCTCCTGAAATTTTATTCAATGCCACCACAAAGGCTGCCGACCTGAGATCTTCAATGTTCTTCTTACGCTTCAAGGTCTCCCTGATTTCATCGTATGCATTGACCATGGTATCTTCCAGTCCGGAGCGCACCAGATCGATTTCATCCGCTCCGTGGGTCAGTACATTCTTCTCTCTGTTGCTGACGTTCTGACCGGTGAGCCTTTCTACCGTTGATAAAAGATTGCTCAGCGAATTCTCCTGGAATCTTTTCTCCATACGACCAAAGCGCATGTGTGACAGGTTTTTCAACCATTCAAAATAAGAAACGGTAACACCTCCCGCGTTGAGATACATATCAGGCAAAATCACAATTCCTTTTTTAGCCAATATATCTGCGGCTTCTGATGTCACAGGACCATTAGCCGCTTCAGCGATAATTTTAGCCTTTACTTTTTTCGCATTACCTGTATGGATTTGGTTTTCCAAAGCAGCAGGTACAAGTATATCACACTCTATAGCCACCCAGTCTTCGCGATCCGGCAATGTCTTGGTACCCGGGAATCCAAGTATTGAACCTTTGTCCTTACGGTACTTGACCAATTTCTCAATATTGATTCCTTTTTCACTGTAGATGGTTCCTTCCATCTCAGATACCCCTATCACTTTGACATCACCTTCGTTCTGGGAAATCATTCCTGAATAGGATCCTACATTTCCAAGTCCCTGGATCACCATCGTTTTGCCACCGATCCCAGGCTCAAGTCCCAAAGCTTTTGCATCATCAGCATAGGATAAAAACTGACGGATACCATAAAATACTCCACGTCCTGTAGCCTCTGTTCTGCCTTTTATACCATTCTGGCTTTCAGGCTTTCCGGTGACACATGCTGCTGCATCAATTTCACCATGATTAAAGGTCTGGTAGGTATCCAGAATCCATGCCATTTCACGGCTACCAGTGCCATAATCTGGTGCTGGTACGTCAAGGCCCGGACCAATAAAGTTTTTACGGATCAGTTCTGTTGTATACCGTCGTGTGATTTTTTCAAGCTGTTCTTCCGTATATTTCCTTGGACTAATTTTTACGCCACCTTTTGCGCCACCAAATGGCACATCCACGAGCGCGCATTTATAACTCATCAATGCAGCAAGTGCCATTACTTCATCCCGATTGACCAGATGGCTGAAGCGAATACCGCCTTTAGTTGGCAGGCGGTGATGACTATGCTGAACCCGGAAGGCCTCGATTACCTGATACGTATTTCCGATTTTTACAGGAAAGGTCATTTCGTATACAGCATTGCATACTTTGATTTGTTCAAGTAGTCCTTTCGGAATGGAGGTATGAACAGAAGCCCTATCAAAATTCCTGTTTACACTTTCGAAAAAGCTGATGTGTTTACTCGTGCTATTACTCATTTTTTTGCCGTTTTTCAATTCTTGAAATTTTTCGATCCAAGCGGATCATATAGATAAAAAGAGTGATCAGGATAATCAGGCAGACGCCTGCTACCACATATATTTTACCAATACTCCTGATAAAATCAGGGGATGAGTCACCTTCTGCACGGGCAGTCTGGAAAATCATCAGGAGCAGGAATGCAAGTATACTTTTAACTCTCATAGATGGCTGAAAAAGCGCATAAATATGACAAGATTTATTCAACTTCACAGGTTTCCTTTTAGCTTGTCCGTTCTGTACACTAACTGGCTGATCCACAAGCCAAGAAGAATAAATCCGATCACTGCCGGATAAAAGACCATGCGCATAGCATTATCAAGGTCCTCACCACCCAGGGCTGGATTTCCCCCGTTGCCCGGATGCAGGCTATCTGTCATCCTCGGTATTATAAATAGTAAAGGGATCAGGAGCACAAAAGCGAACATATTATAGCCCGCTGTCAACCTTGCTTTCTGCATTTCATCCTCCACGGATGATCTCATCACCATAAGTGCCGCGTATATAAGCAGGGAAATAGCTGACATATTTTGCTTGACATCCCAGCTCCAATATGCATTCCAGGTGTTTTTCGCCCAAAGCATGCCTGTGACCATACCCAGCGCTCCAAAGACTAGTCCTACCTTTATGAAGGCCACACTTTTACGATCAAAATCAATATCCCCATTCCGATAATACTGAAGGCTATACCATGCGCTAACCCCAAACAGTATAATCATACAAAACCACATGGGTACATGGAAATAAGTATTGCGGATGGTTTCAGCAAGAATATTTCGAAAGGGATATTGTATACCTGCCTTTTGGTGGACATGCTCAATCTTGTCCCGAAACCAAAGCTTCATTTCAGCAGTATCCTGCGTTGAAGCCGGTGTGATAAAGATTGCATTCGGGAGTATGCTGGTGCCATCAGACCCATGATCCAGCACAAGTGTGAGCGGATACGCTTCCTGACGGACCGGAAACACTGAAGGGATATAAAAACTAGCTGAAAGGTTGCGATCGTCCCAGGCCTGGATATGATGAGCCTGTAACACTGTATCGCCGGCCAATCGCAGCCAGGCTCTTAATTTGGTTGTGTCAGTGAGGTAAAATGAGTTGTAGCCCACGACATCCACTACTATCATTTCTCCGGCCACAGCTTTGTCCGGAGACACTTTGATAATCCCGGGTTTAAGTGGAACTATCCAACCAGCTATAAAAACAAAGATCAGGATGATCATGGCAGCCCATTTCCAGACTGCCAGCCGAAAAGATGAATTCGTTGTTGATTCCTGCATAATTATGAGCGCCAAAGATAGGGAAACAACCAGAGAGACATGCCAACCACCAAAGAGATAATACTGGATAAGAGCATCATCTCATTCCATGGATTTTCATCAGGTGTAGTGCCAGAGGCATATGCGGTAAGCCGAAGGATATTAATCAGTAAAGGAATCATCAACGGCAATGCCATGACGGCCGTTAAGGATGCATTTTGTTGGGTTTTGATAGCAATTGAAGTGATCAAGGTCAGCAGAAAAGACAGACCAATGGCTGACATAAATCCTGTGGTAAAAAACCATCCAATCCGCAAAATTGGATTACCTGCCATGACAAACAAGACAAACCAAAGGAGCAGGAAAATAAAGACCAGGAGGAGGAGGTTGTAAATCACCTTGGCAGCAAAAAGCTCCAATGGATGATAGAGTGTGTAGTAATAAAAGTAACGGCCTTCGCTCTCTTTGCCAAACGTTTTTAATACTGCCATCAGTGAACAAAAGAGAAAAATAACCCAAAACGTCAGGCCCCACTCCTTCGGAGGCAGCTGTTTCCAGATCGAAAACACAATAAAAGCTGAAGAAAGCACATATAAAACTATACCTGACAAAGCGGAACGTTCCCGGAGTTCAATGCGCGCTTCTGTGGCTACCAGGTTTAGTATTCTGTTCATTCATGGCAAAGATAACAGGTATAAGCGGAGGAGTTAATGGGGAGGGATAAACTTGTAGGAGGAATACATCCTCAGGAGATTGGGCCTAAGGACTTCAAAAAAAGAGTCTGTTCTTAAATTTGGAATATACGTCTACATTAAATATATTTATAATGTATTACCTTTGTCATAATCAATGATTTAAACAAAATGCAGGGCCTGCTCACCTCAGTCTTTATCCTCTGGTTTCTAACCGTTTATGCCGCTCCGGGCAATGTACCCTATTTCTATAGTGTAGTTGCTAAAGCCGGGGATGGCATTACTATTCTCCTTAACAGGTACGAACTGGATGAGTATGAGTGTAATATGGATAAGTTTCTCGAACTGAATCAGTTAAAACGTAAAGACCCATTGCTGGAAGGCAAGGAGTACAAACTTCCGGTGATGATTTACCAATATAACGGTCAAAGCATACGGAGCACAATCGGGATCAATGACATGGACGTCGCCAAGCGAATCGCTAATTATAACCGGATCATCTTCAACCGCAATCTCCGCAAAAGCGATTATGAATCGAGTAAAATACTGTGGGTACCCTACCATGAACTCAATTGTGCTCAATCAAATGAGAAACCTATTGTTATTGCTGAT
This sequence comes from Saprospiraceae bacterium, assembly GCA_031402955.1. Taxonomy (GTDB): domain Bacteria; phylum Bacteroidota; class Bacteroidia; order Chitinophagales; family Saprospiraceae; genus Opimibacter. The sequence continues at coordinate 58,659 of JANNSS010000192.1, read as the reverse complement.
AACAAACCAACACCTGAGAAAACTTCTTCCTCCACAATTAGTGAAATAGTATCCATTTTTGGTTCTGAATATGGTAACGTAGTTCGCAAAAGTGAAAAACTAAAAGGCAAGGTTTATTATATCTCAGCTGGTCACGGTGGACCTGATCCTGGAGCAATGGCCACGATGGGTAGCCGTAGCATTTGCGAAGACGAATACGCGTACGATGTTTCGCTCCGCCTCGCCCGCAACCTAATGGAAAACGGCGCCAAAGTCCATATTGTCATTCAGGATGGTAATGATGGCATACGCAATGATGACATCCTCGTATGTGATCATGATGAAAAAACAATGGGCACCCAAACGATTCCAATCAACCAACTGGAACGTCTGAAACAACGCACAGATGCTATCAACGATTTATATGGTTTTTACGCAAAGGCAGGTGTTAAAGAACAAATTCTTGTCTGCATTCATGTTGATTCCCGTTCAGAAAACCACCGCCAGGATGTTTTCTTCTATCACTTCGAACACTCCAAATCAGGAAAAAAACTAGCCAATAATGTGCAGGAGGTTTTTGCCCAGAAATATGCTAAATACAGAGCTGGAAATGAATACCAGGGATCCGTATCCACACGTAATCTTTATATGTTAAGAGTACCTTTCCCCACTACCCTTTATGTAGAATTAGCAAACATCAAAAACGAAGCCGACCGTAAACGAATCCTACCTTCTACGAATAGACAAGCACTCGCAAATTGGTTATACGAAGGCTTGGTGAAATGAAAGTTGGCAGTCTTCAATTGGCAGTCTTCAGTCGATTGCAAGAAGTATCTTCAGCCAGAGGACTTTTGAGAGACGGTTGCTATATGTTCGATACCACATTCTCACTCTCTCACATTCTCACATTCTCACTCTCTCACATTCTCACTCTCTCACGTTCTCACATTCTCACTCTCTCACTCTCTTACACATAGAGCAAATTGCATCCCCTCAAATCACTATTATCCAGTCTCCCTAGCACATCAAACCTTCCATCCGCATAAGTGATACCAATATCATCAGTTGCAATAAAAGCACACGTGTCAATATTAGCAAGATCAATAACATTAATTACACCACGCTGCCCGGCACCAATCAATCTCAAGGGGTCACTTATATCTCTCAAATAAACCCGCATTGTAGGTCCACCATGAAAATGATCATCTGTCCGATAAGCCTGTGATAATAATTCTGTCATGCCATACTCGCTGGCAATCCTGAGTCCACTATGATGCTGTTGTAATTGTTGATACAATTCATCTCTCGTAATTTCCTTTCCTATCCCCTTCATACCACCTGTCTCAATCACCAATAGGTTATCCCAGACCGGCACATCTGTGCGGTCAAATAAGTCAATCAATGCAAAACTCACACCTATCAGTATGGTTGGCGTATTCAATTGCCTGAGGGTGTTTAATCCAGTAATGAGTGCCTCGTTGATTTGAGGGAAAAAACTGTTCTCTGGATGTTTGCTGCATTCCATAAAATAATGAACCATTTCGACAAGCGAAGAGTCTGTCCTCTCAAGATAGGATGGCAATAAGCCGAGCCACGCATATTGATCTGGCTGGTCAAATGGAACCTGAAAACACTTCCTGCATATCCTATGGTACCAATCCAGGTCCCGCACCATATGTTGACTCTGGATGCTTCCTGTAGTGCCGCTGCTGCGAAAATTTTTCTCCGACTTCCAGTTTCCGGTTTTTATCTCATGTTCCCTAAACATGACGATCGGCAGGTATGGAATATCAGCTATGCCTTGTACCTGATCCGGCCCGACTCTCAACAAATCACAATAAGACCGATATAGCGGATTGAAGGCAAATTGGTATTTCCAGACATCCATCGCAACACCTGCAAAGTCCTTTTCGTTTATATCGTATATTCGGCGGACTAATGAATCACGTTGTATCTCCGGTGCTGACATCAGGGTCAAAAATAGGCCTTTTACTCCTGCTAACCATAGCGGGCTGGCAATGCCTTGAAGCACCAAACTATCCTGATGAACCTTATATCGAATTTCTGAGCCTGTCCAAAGACACGATGGATCAGGGCGTTTTTCAGCAGGATTCACTCATCGTGCGTTTCCGCTTTGAAGATGGTGATGGGGATATCGGCCGTACAGATGCTGATCCGGAAAACAATATTTTCTTTATTGACGAACGTACGGGGACCCTGGATAATACCTTTGGGATTCCCACCATCCCTGAAGACGGCGCCGGCAATGGCGTGGAGGGAGAGGTGAGAATTGTCTTGTTTTCTACATGCTGTATTTATCCCGATGGTTCAGACCCCTGTATGCCAAATGCCCAGTATCCATTGGATACGATACAATACCGGATTTATATCAAAGACCGGGCTGATCACAAAAGCAATGAAATCCTGACTACCCCTATCATCCTGAGGTGCAATCCTTAGCGGTTTAACTAATTATGTTTTCCGAATGAATTGTTCTGCTGATGCAATGGTTTTTGCTTCATTGCCAACGAATATCTTATCTCCATCGATGATCACAGGCCTTTTTAGAAAAGTGTATTCCTGTAATATCAATCGCTGGATATCCTTTTCAGTCAGCTTCTGATCTTTCAATCCCATCTCCTTGTACTTGATGGCCCTGCGACTAAACAATGCCTCATACGAACCCGCCATTTCCTTCATCTCCTTCAACTGGGATATTGTAATTGGTTCGGTCTTAATATCCTGCCACCCAAAATCATTCAGCCCGCCAAGCCTTTTGATAATCGTCCGACATGTATCACAAGTAGATAAGTAATAAATCTTCTTCATCCTTCAAAGGTAACCCCGCATAGCTCCATATTGATTCTTTGTTTGTCAAGTTGAGTCACTATTTTTCGCATGCATTTGCCCCAACTGCTAACTGCTCACTGCTAACTTAATACCTATCTTCGATTCACAATGAATGCTGCCGAACTCATCCTCAATGCAGATGGCTCCATCTACCATCTCAACCTTCTTCCTGAAGATGTAGCCCCTACTGTCATCCTCGTTGGTGACCCAGGGAGAGTATCTAAAGTTTCCAACTTTTTTGATACGATTGATCTGATCAAACAAAAGCGCGAATTTATCACCCACACCGGATGGTTTAATAACCAACGGATTACTGTGATTTCCACCGGAATAGGAACAGACAATATCGATATCGTCGTGAATGAACTTGATGCCCTGGTCAATGTGGACTTGAAGACGAGAAAACCAAAAGAAAATCTTACATCACTTACTCTTATCCGGATTGGCACCTCAGGCTCCATTCATCCTGATGTACTCGCAGGCGATATAGTTGTCACTGGTCTTGCTGTTGGAACGGATGTCCTCGGCATGTATTACGAACATCAACATTTTGATCATCGGCTGTTACCCGCATGGTCCTATCTGACGAGCAGACATCATTTTGACCTGAATGGATTTCCTGAACCTTTTAAAGAAGGGATCACCCTGACTTGCCCAGGGTTTTACGGACCCCAAGGTCGTGTCATCAGAGCTGAGCTGGCATATGACATTCAAATTGAAGAACTGTTTGAAATCGAGGTAGACGGACTTCCTTTCATGAATCTGGAAATGGAATCCTCAGCGATCTACCTCCTTTCGAATATCCTGGGACACAAAGCCATTTCATTCAATGACATCCTTGCACAAAGGCTCCAGGGTCAATTCAGCAAACAATCCGGAAGGTCCATTGATGTGCTGATACATGCCGTCTTGAAGTGGATTACTTCATTGGAATAGTACTTAATTCTTTCAGATATTGATTATAAATCCACACCCGATCCAATAGCAAAGGTGCTTCCCTTATTGGATCAGCTTCCCATTCCAAAACAGGTCGGGTCAATATATAAAGTGAAGTAGCATCCTCTTTCAAAGCATGCTCAACCACCGGAATCGTTATCCCATATTTTATCCGAGCCCAGATCCTCAAGCTCAACATCCCGCTATCCACAATCACCAGCGGCCTTGGAACATCCCCAAACTCCTCCCTTTGAAATGTCAAAAAGGAATATTGCGTCCTTGCCTCCATATTTACCCCCTTCAGGGGGCCAGAGGGTGAACTGAGAACTGAAGACTGCCAACTGCCAACTGCAGACTGAAAACCGAGAACTGCTGACTGCAGACTGCCTACTGAAGACTGAAGACTGCGCAATGAGGACCGCTGACCCAAAAGGGCCGAAATAGCCTCCAATTGCCCCTGAGCGATCCTATTCAGGTCATTCTCCTGATACGGCCTTCCAAGCTCATCCAGATACTTCCTGGCATATTCAGGAACCCATAGCGCGCCATAGCTGGAAGCTAACTCCCTGGCCAGAGTGGTTTTACCACTACTCTCCGGTCCCACTATGGTGATTATAAAAGGTTTATACTGCATCGGCTTCCTGTTAACAAAGTTATAGCACTACGGGTTTCTGCCAATCCCTACGCCCGAAACTTGTATTTTTGTGCTATGCACGATATCGAGCCGTATTTTCAGTGGAGAGATGCATACATTGCTTCAGAGGACCAACGGTCTCCCCTTTACGGACGGGACTATGATGAATTCTATTACACCAACGCGATTTATAATTATTACATCCATCCCCAGTGGGATGAGATCGGAAGCCCCACCCTGTATATCAAGATTATTTACGTCGATTACGAACTCCATTATGCCATCATTGAAATGATTGGCGAGTGGAATGATTGTATCACCAATGATATCATGACCCTACGCAGGGAAATCACTGACCTGATGCAAAATGAAGGTATCAGCAAGTTTATGCTTGTATGTGAAAATGTACTCAATTATCATGCAGCAGATGACAATGCCTATTATGAAGAATGGCATGATGAGGTATCTGATAACGAAGGCTGGGTAGCTATTATCAATCCGTTGAAGCATGTTTCAGATGAAATGTATGGTTACGGCCTCAATCATTATGTCCACCTGCTGACGGATTCTCCCTGGAGAGGCCGTAAACCAAGGGCACTGCTCAAATGGGCAGAGCAACAGATTTTCTCTCAAAACTTATTACGCGTTGGCTGAACAAAAAATACACCGGTCCGGGTTTGTCAATATCCTCGGGCGCCCCAACATGGGTAAGTCAACTTTGCTCAACGCACTTGTCGGCGAAAAGATGTCTGTAATCACATCAAAGCCACAAACGACTCGTCACCGGATTATCGGTATTGTGAGCAGCGAAGATTTTCAAATTGTCTTTTCAGACACTCCAGGTTTTATTGATGAGCCCGCCTATCGGATGCATCAGATGATGAATGCCTTCATCAGCCTTTCATTTGACGACGCAGATATCATTCTGTTTGTCACTGATCCATACGAGCCGCTGAGTGAACAACATAACCTGCTCCAGCGTATTGCATCGCACACCTCCCCCGTCCTGGCCATCATCAACAAAAAAGACATGGTCAGTGCTGAAGAACTTGAAGCAAGGGTGACAGCGTTATCTGCACTTCTTCCAGGTATCAGGATCCATACTGTTTCTGCCCTCAAAGGGGATAAAGTCCAGGAACTTATGGGCGAAATCATTTCATCTTTACCTGAAGGTCCAGAGTTCTATCCAAAAGATCAACTGACAGATCGACCTGAACGGTTTTTTGTGAGTGAAATCATCCGGGGAAAAATCCTGGAGCTCTATCGCGACGAGATTCCCTATACGTGCGAAATCACCATTGATTCATTTACCGAAGGGGAAAGCAATGCAGGACCCATCACCCGTATTTCCGCTAACATCTATACCCTGGATGAGCGAAAGAAATCTATCATTCTCGGAAAAGGAGGATCTGCAATCAAACAATTAGGCACTGAAGCGAGAGGTGAGATCGAATCATTCCTTGGAAAGCGCGTATTTTTAGACCTCAATGTCAAAGTGCGAGACAATTGGCGTGATGATGAGAAAGCACTTAAATCATTCGGATACCAAAACTGATTATGTCCAATATTGTAGCTATAGTAGGTAGGCCCAACGTAGGTAAATCCACGTTGTTTAACAGAATGGTTGGCCAGCGCCAGGCGATCACTGATAACATCAGTGGTGTCACGCGTGACCGGCAGTATGGTACTGGTTTCTGGAATGGGAAAACATTCAGCATTATTGATACCGGCGGATTCGTAGAGCACTCTGATGATATATTTGAAGCCGCGATCCGCGAACAGGTCGACATTGCCATAGAAGAGGCAACTGTCATTATTTTTATGACAGATGTGATGACTGGCATTACAGATCTTGATGCCGAGATTGCCAACAAACTCCGTAAGTCAAGTAAAAAAGTAATACTGACAGTCAATAAGGTAGATAACCCTGAAAGACAGTTGGCTGCAAATGAATTCTGGGCGCTGGGCTTTGACAGTACTCATTTTCTTTCTTCCATATCAGGAAGCGGTACAGGAGAGGTATTGGATGAAGTTGCAGAAAACCTGAGTGCTGAAGAAGATGCTCCTCTTGACATACCGAAGATCGCAGTCATTGGACGACCTAATGTTGGCAAGTCCTCATTCATCAATGCACTGATGGGTGAAACACGTCATATCGTCACAGAGATCGCAGGCACAACACGGGATTCAATCCATACCCGTTATAATAAATTCGGAAAAGACTTCCTGATCATCGATACTGCAGGAATGCGTAAAAAACGAATGGTCGAAGAAAATCTCGAGTTCTACAGCGTCATCCGAACCGTAAAAGCCATTGAGGATTCAGATGTCTGCATGCTGATGCTCGATGCCACCACCGGATTGGAAAGCCAGGATTTGAGTATTCTCCAACTTGCCTTACGTCGCAGCAAAGGAATAGTGATCGTAGTCAACAAATGGGATCTGATTGAAAAAGAAACCAATACTGCCAGAGACTTCGAACAAATCATCCGACAGAAGATGGCACCCTTTACGGATGTACCGATTCTCTTCATTTCCGTTTATGACAAACAACGGATTTATAAAGCTATTGAAATCGCACTCCAGGTAGCTGAGAACAGGTCAAGGAAAATACCTACTTCCCAATTGAATGATTTAATTGAAACAGCTATCAATAAACAACCACATCCAAGTTTCAGGGGGCACCTAATTAAAATTAAATATGGAACTCAATTACCGGTCCCGTTTCCTGCATTTGCACTCTTTTGCAATTACCCTGAAGAGGTAAAAACTAATTACAGGAACTTCCTTGAAAACCAGATCAGAGAAGCTTTTCAGTTTACAGGCTCACCGATACGTATCTATTTCAGACAGAAATAATCAACACTACTCCGCAGGTATGACCATTACAAAAACGGAAATTGAAGGATTATGGATCATTGATCCGGGTGTTTTTTTGGATTCAAGAGGTTACTTTTTCGAACCCTTTCATTCCCAGCGTTATCAATTGCCAGGTGGATTTCCTTTTGTCCAGGATAATGAAGCAAAGTCTGATAAAGGAGTACTCCGTGGATTGCATTTTCAGCAGGGTGAATTTGCACAAGGTAAGCTTGTTCGTGTAGTGACTGGCGCTGTATATGATGTAGCTGTTGATCTCCGTCCTGATTCCACAACATTTGGAATGAGTTATGGTGTAGTTCTTTCCGGGGAAAACAAGCGACAGCTTTGGGTGCCCAGAGGATTCGCACATGGGTACCTCGTCCTCGAAGACAATACCATATTTAGCTACAAATGTGACAACTACTATCACAAATCTGCTGAACAAGGTATCCGGTATGATGACCCTGAACTTAATATATCCTGGCCATCTGTTGACAGACCCTTAGTGGTTTCAGACAAAGATCTCAGTCTTGGGTCTTTAACAGGACTTCTTTTATGATTCCACTCATTCTTAGCGGAGCTTCCGGCCAACTGGGTAAAGCCTGCATTCAAAAACTTTCTTTTCTCGAAGACTATAGCGTTTATTCCTTTGACAGAGGGCAATTGGATATTTCAGACCGTAATAAAATAAGAGGGATATTGTCAACACTCCCTAATGTAAAATACTGGATCAATTGCGCTGCGTATACAAAAGTTGATGATGCTGAAAAAAATGCACACGAAGCAAATTTATACAATGCATTAGCTCCGGGGTACATCGCTGAAGCATGTCATGAAGCCGGAGTTCATCTGTTTGATTTTTCTTCAGACTATGTGTATCATAATGATTTACGAAGGCCATTGAAAGAAAGTGATCCAACTGAACCTAAAGGAGTCTATGCCCGGTCAAAACGTGATGGTGAATTGGCCATAGCAGCATCAGGTGTTAGTCATACCATAATACGGACGTCATGGGTATATGGTCCCGGAGGTCACAATTTTGTCAACACCATGTTACGACTTTCGAAAACCAAAACACACCTTCGGATAGTCGGCGATCAACTCGGGGCACCAACATTTACTTTTGACATCGTAGATGCAATCAAAGCACTCATCCAGCTTGATCTCGCTGGCAGGCGTACAGACATCCATGGAATTTTCAATTTTGCCAATTCGGGTGAGGTAACCTGGGATCATTTTGCCAGGATTATTTTTAAGTTGTCAGGAATAGAATGTCAGGTGGAAACCATAACGACAGAAGATTTTGGCGCCACCGCTCCTCGACCTCCTTACAGCATTCTGGATTGTGGAAAAATTTCCACGCTGTTGCATGAACCTATACCACATTGGGAGGATGCTTTACAACGCTGTCTTGCTATTTCTAATAAGTAGGTAGCATTAATCTGATTAAAATTAGCGAACGTCCAAATCCTTACTGTTAACCGAAGGAGCCCTTTCTTGAAGACTTGCCGTTTAACCACAACGCAGATATTGGGATGCCGTTGCAGGAGCGTCGTGGTGAGCGAAGTCGAACTATTTGCTCCTGCAACTATGAGAATTCCAATTTATACTCCCAAAGGAATTTCGTTGGGTATTCCAGGTGGTCGCAGGAGCAAACTCCTGCAACGGCCATGGATTTTTGTAAACTAAAGATCAAAAACTCCCTTTTAACCCAACTTTGAGCGATACAAACACGTTATTTCCTATATTTAGCTTCATATATGGGCAAGTTTCGGGCGCTGGTTTTATTGTTCAGCCTATGGTTATCTAGTGACCTTATGGCAACGCACAATCGTGCGGGAGAAATCACTGTACGCCAGACAGGTGACCTCACGGTAGAAGTGACAGTAACCACTTACACCAAAACCAGCAGCACACAGGCCGACAGGGACAGTGTTGAAGTGTTTTGGGGTGACGGTAGTTCTGAATATGTCTTCAGGATAAACGGAGAGGGCACCCCGCTTTCCAATAATCGCAAACTCAATTACTACGTCGCAAGTCACACCTATCCAGGCAGGGCGACTTACACCATTTCTATGATGGACCCCAACCGGAATGGAGGTATCATCAACGTGAATCCACCAAATTCAGAAGGCGTTCCATTCTATTTAGAAGCCACCTATACATTCCTCAATCCGCAGTTCCAGGGATATAACAATACAGCAATCCTACTTCAGCCACCTATTGATTTTGCCTGTGTCGGCAAACGATACATTCACAATCCAAGCGCCTATGATGAGGATGGGGACAGCCTCGCGTTTGAGTTTATTGTCCCCCTTCAGGATAGCGGCTTAAATGTTCCTAATTACAGATTCCCCCAACAAGTCGAGCCAGGACCTGACAATATCATGACCCTCGATCCAATCAAAGGTGATATCGTCTGGATTTCCCCCCAACTTGCGGGTGAGTACAATATTGCCTTTCTGGTAAAAGAATACAGGGGTGGCGTTTTGATCAGTTCCTTTGTGAGAGATATGCAGATCCTGGTTTTAGTGTGTGACAACAGCCCACCTGAAATTGAAGCTATCGAAGAAGTGTGTTTAGTCGCCGGTCAAAAGCTTGAACTCATCATCAATATATCAGATCCTGATACAGGTCAACTCGTCGAAGTTTCAGCCTCCGGTGGTCCTTTCGAAATTGGCGGAAATATGGCTCAGCTTGATGCCGGCCCGGGCGGATATCAGGAACAACCATTTCAAGCCATATTGACCTGGACACCTCAATGTGAGCAAATCCGTGATCAACCCTATACAGTCATCATCAAAGCAGCAGATAATTTTTATGATACCACGGGCTTGGTTGACCTCTTTGCTATCCGCATTAAAGTCATTGGTCCGCCTCCTTTAGGTCTTGAACTAGAGAGTATGAATGATGCCTTCCAACTTAACTGGGATCTTCCCTATGCATGTGATGCTGCTGCGGATAATTATTTCCGGGGTTTCTCCATTTGGAAACGGACAGGGAGTAATCAATTTGAATTGGATTCTTGTGAAACTGGACTTGATGGACGAGGATACACCAAGATAGCAGCTAACTGGAAGGGAACACAAAACGGTCGGTATCATTATGAAGACACCGATATTGAAGATGAAGGAAGCTATTGCTACCGGATCCTTGCGGAATTTGCTTTGACCACACCATCAGGCCAACCTTACCTTCGCGTGGAAAGTATACCATCTGATGAAGTATGTCTTCGTGCAAAAGCTGATCGCCCACTGATCACTAAGGTCTCGGTTGATCAAACAGACAACTCAAATGGTCAAATCACTGTCAAGTGGATCGCTCCGGACCCGATTGCTCTTGACACATTTTTACACCCCGGACCTTACAAGTACGTGCTCATGCGTGCTGATGGAATTTCCGGGTCAGATTTCCTAGCCGTTCCCGGCGCAACATTTACCTCTAGCTCTTTTTTCGGTCTGAAGGATACAATGTTTCAGGATCAAAACCTTGATACCCGCACTGGTGGATACAATTACAGGATGGATTTCTATACAGGCGAGTCAACAGAACGCTATGGCTCTTCCCAACCAGCCTCTTCAGTTTTTCTGACCTCTCTTCCTTCTGATGAAGCGAGTCTGCTGTCATGGGAATATTTTGTACCCTGGGACAACTACAACTTTGAAGTCTGGCGAAGCGACCAGGGAGGACAGTTTAACATGATCGGGACAACCACATCCAACAATTATAAGGACTCTGATAATGTGTTTAACGGCATTGAATATTGTTATAAGATCGTTGCCTTTGGAGATTACGGATTAGATATGGTTCCGGCCCCACTGATCAACCACTCCCAGGAGTCCTGCACGATTCCTGAAGACAATGTCGCCCCTTGCACACCTGTGGTAGCTGTAACCAATATTTGTGATGAGGCCACACCAGGAACGCCGGCTGATGCCTTTTCAAATTACATCTCCTGGACGATACCCTGTTCGGATGATGACATCGCATACTATATCATTTATTACAGTGAATCACCAGGAGCCGCTACAGTGGAAATCGGTCGGGTCGATGATCCTGGCAATACGTTCGAACACAAACCAGGAGAAAAAATAGCCGGTTGTTATTCCGTGGTGGCCGTTGATTTCATAGGAAACCAAAGTGCTCTATCACAGGCAATTTGCGTTGAAAACTGCCCGGTGTTTGAATTGCCTAATGCCTTCACACCCAACGGGGATGGCCAGAATGATCTTTTCACACCCTTCCGCTCCAGATTTATTGAAACTATCAATTTCAACGTATTCAATCGATGGGGCCAATTGGTCTTTACGACGACAGATCCTCAAATCAATTGGAACGGCGGTAACCACGCAGGTAAGGAAGTATCTGATGGGGTTTATTATTACACGTGTGAAGCCTACGAAAGCCAGAGTCAGACTCCAATCGTCTTGTCAGGTTATATTGAATTGATCAGGGGTTAATCCCGTCGGATTCCACAATTGTATCTTTGTTATTCACCTTCGAATCATTCTTTTAATGTTCTCAGGCATTATAAAATCCACTGGTATTGTACGCGCCATTCAGGCAATGGGCTCTACGAAACGAATTACCATAGCTTCTCCTCTGGCAGAAGAGCTGACCATCGACCAAAGTATCGCACATGATGGCATCTGCCTCACTGTGATTGCATTAAAGGATGGAACATACGAGGTAGAAGTAGTGCAGGAAACACTTTCCAAAACAACTTTTGCCTCTTTGATAGAAGGGGATATCGTCAACCTTGAGAAATCGATTACCCCCACTACCCTGCTGGATGGACATTTAGTACAAGGTCATGTTGACACCACAATCAGGTGCTTGCTCATTGAGGATCTGGAAGGAAGTTGGAAAATTAAATTCAATCTTCCACAGGAATATGCAGGCCTCGTTATTCAGCATGGATCCATCTGTTTAAATGGGGTTAGCCTTACCGTTTCCAATCTCTATCCGGATTCCTTTGACGTCGCCATCATACCCTACACGTTTGAACATACTAATTTCAAACATCTCGTTGAAGGTAATAAGGTCAATGTAGAATTTGACCTGATCGGAAAATATCTCCTTCGACAAGCAGCCTTGAGAAATGATATTAAATAAAAAAGGCAGGTTTTCACCTGCCTTTTTTATTTACTGCTTCTTGATCATAAAGCTAAAGAGTAATTAGAATTTCCTCCTTGCTCCATGCTCCTTGCTATCAATTCTCGTCATCATACAAACGCTCCACATACTCTTCACCATCTTTTGATTTGACAAGGATCGTTTCATATTTGAAAGCACCTGTTCCTGCCGGAATTCGTTTTCCAACAATGACATTTTCTTTCAAACCTTGCAGATCATCACGCTTGGCAGCAATTGCCGCGGTGCTGAGTACTTTGGTAGTCTCCTGGAAGGAAGCAGCTGAAATCCAGCTCTTCGTCCCAAGTGAAGATCTCGTGATCCCCTGCAGCATCGTGCTGGAGGTAGCAGCTACTGCATCCCTGAATTCCATGATCTTTTGATCATTACGTTTCAGAAATGAGTTTTCTTCACGGATCTGACGTAAGGATACGACACCACCGGCATTGTATTTTTTAGAATCTCCCGGTTCCGTGATCACTTTCCGATCGTAGATCAGGTCGTTCTCTTCGAAGAAATCATGACGATCCACTGACTCACCTTGGAGGAAACTTGTATCTCCCGGGTCAACGATCAATACGCGACGCATCATCTGGCGAACAATCACCTCGATGTGCTTGTCATTGATCGCGATACCCTGTGAACGATACACTTCCTGGATACCATTGACGAGGTATGATTGTACTGCAAATGGGCCCTTGATCGCAAGGATATCACCAGGTGCAATAGATCCATCGGAAAGAGCCATACCTGCTCGGACAAAGTCACCTTCCTGAACAAGCAAGTGCTTGGAAAGACCGATTAGGTATTTACGATTCTGATCTGTTTTCTCATCAACAACATACATCTCACGGTTACCACGCTTGATGCTTCCGAATTTGACTACACCATCAATCTCCGAAACAACTGCAGGGTTGGAAGGATTACGTGCCTCGAATAATTCTGTTACCCGTGGCAGACCTCCCGTGATATCCTGGATCTGACTGGTCTTACGTGGAATCTTACCAATGATCTTACCAGCTGTGATTTCATCACCGTCAGAAACATTGATATACGATCCTACCGGAAGGTTGTAGTTACGCAGCTCCTCACCATCTTTAGTGACGATACTGATGATAGGTATTTTCTTTTTGTTCTTGGATTCAATGATCACTTTCTCCTCGTATCCCGTCTGATCATCACGCTCTGTCCTGAAGGTCACACCCTCTTCAATAGAATCGTATTTGATAATACCGGGGAACTCAGAAATAATCACCGCATTGAAAATATCCCAATGACATATCATGTCACCACGACGAACCTTCTGCTTGTCCTTCACCATGATCTTCGCACCATAAGGGATGTGGTGGGAAACAAACACACGGCCGCCTTCCGGATCAGTGATTTTAACTTCACCTGACCTTGAAATAACCACTTCTTGTTTGCCATCCTCATCTTCAAACTTCACAGTACGCATATCTTCAAACTCCAGTACACCGTCAAACTTAGCTGCCAACTCAGATTCCTTTTTGGAAAGAGAAGCAATACCACCGACGTGGAAGGTACGAAGTGTAAGCTGTGTTCCTGGCTCACCGATACTCTGCGCAGAAATGATCCCCACTGCATCACCCATTTCGGCAATACGACCGGTAGCAAGATTTTTACCATAACATTTCGCACAGGTACCACGCTTACTTTCACACGTGAGTACTGAACGGATCGTTACTCTCTCAATACCGATTTCTTCAATCTTTTCTGCAATCGTTTCAGTGATATACTCACCGGCACCAACGATCAATTCATCGGAAACCGGATGTAGGATGTCATAGAGTGAATACCTTCCCTGTGTCCTTGATGCTAGGCTCTCAATGACTTTTTCATTGTCCTTCAATGCAGAAGTTTCGATACCCCTTAGTGTTTCGCAATCTTCTTCCATGACCACTACATCCTGTGCAACATCAACGAGACGACGAGTTAGGTAACCCGCATCCGCAGTCTTGAGCGCTGTATCCGCAAGACCCTTACGGGCACCGTGCGTAGAGATAAAGTATTCCTGTACACTCAATCCATCGAGGAAGTTGGAGAGAATCGGGTTTTCAATAACCGCTCTTCCTGTGTCCCCTGATTTCCTTGGTTTAGCCATCAAACCTCTCAATCCGCAAAGCTGCTTGATCTGGTTTTTAGAACCTCTCGCACCGGAGTCCAACATCATGAATACGGAGTTGAATCCCTGATCGTGCTGAGAAAGCTCCTTCATCAGGCTTTCTGTAATCTTGTTGTCAGCATATGTCCACTTGTCGATCGTCTGATTGTAACGTTCGTTTTCAGTGATCAGACCCATGTTGTAGTTAGCGAAAACTTCATCTACATCATCCTGAGCTGCCTTCAACGTCTCTTCCTTGATAGAAGGTGTGATCAGGTCACCCAGTTTGAATGATAAGCCTGCACGGAACGCCCAACTGAATCCAAGATCCTTAATATCATCAAGGAACTGTGCTGTCCTCGGGAAGTTTGTCCTGGTGAGGATATCACCAATAACTTTCCGAAGGTTCTTCTTGGTCAGCAGGATGTTGATATACGGCACCGATTCAGGTACTACTTCATTGAAGAGTACTTTTCCGGTTGTTGTATCAATCAGCTTATTGACAATGTCACCGTTCTCATCGAGTACGCGGGTTCTGACTTTTATCAATGCATGAAGATCAAGTTTGCCTTCATTATGCGCAATCACCACCTCTTCTGAGCTATAAAACGTTTTGCCTTCACCCTGTACTTTGGTGCCATTCTCAGACCTGCGCTCCTTGGTCAGGTAATAGAGTCCGAGTACCATATCCTGCGAAGGAAGTGTCACTGGAGATCCATCCTGTGGATTGAGCATGTTGTGAGAAGCAAGCATCAGCAGCTGTGCTTCCAGGATAGCAGCCTGTCCCAATGGAACGTGAACGGCCATCTGGTCACCGTCAAAGTCAGCGTTGAACGCTGTACACACGAGCGGGTGAAGCTGTATGGCCTTTCCTTCCACTAATTGTGGCTGGAAAGCCTGGATAGAAAGCCTGTGAAGTGTCGGAGCCCGGTTTAACAATACCGGATGCCCTTTCAATATGTTTTCGAGGATATCCCAAATCACCGGTTCCTTACGGTCAACTAATTTCTTAGCGGACTTCACGGTTTTGACAATACCTCTTTCAATCAGTTTCCTGATAATAAATGGCTTGAACAACTCAGCGGCCATACCCTTCGGCAACCCACATTCGTGAAGCTTCAACGTAGGACCAACCACGATAACCGAACGACCACTGTAGTCGACACGTTTACCAAGAAGATTCTGACGGAAACGACCTTGTTTACCCTTGAGGATATCACTCAATGACTTGAGTGCACGACCACCTTCTGCCTTGACAGCATTTGATTTACGTGAGTTATCAAACAAAGAGTCAACCGCTTCCTGCAGCATCCGTTTCTCATTCCGAAGGATGACCTCAGGTGCTTTGATTTCAAGAAGTCTCTTCAGACGATTGTTACGAATGATGACCCTTCTATAAAGGTCATTCAAGTCAGAGCTCGCAAAACGCCCCCCATCAAGAGGAACGAGTGGACGAAGCTCTGGTGGAATGACAGGTAAATACTGAATCACCATCCACTCAGGACGGTTTTCCGTATGCATGTTCCCTTCACGGATAGCTTCTACAACACGCAACCTCTTCAATGCCTCTGACTTTCTCTGCTGAGAAGTTTCAGTGGCAGATTGGTGACGCAGGTTATCCGATAATTTCTTTAAGTCGATATTGGCCAGCAGATCAAATACGGCTTCTGCGCCCATCTTGGCGATAAACTTATTTGGATCTGCATCGTCGAGCATTTGGTTGCCTTCCGGAAGTGTATCCAATACATCGAAGTATTCTTCCTCAGTCAGCAAGTCCATCATGTCAACCCCATCATCAGTCTTGACACCAGCCTTGATCACGACATACCTTTCGTAATAGATGATCGATTCCAGGTTTTTGGAAGACAGTCCGAGGATGTAACCAATCTTATTTGGCAGTGATTTGAAAAACCAGATGTGTACGACAGGCACTACCAACTTGATGTGGCCCATGCGCTCACGACGTACTTTCTTTTCTGTTACTTCTACCCCACAACGATCACAGACGATTCCTTTGTAACGGATACGCTTGTACTTGCCGCAGTAACATTCGAAGTCCTTGACCGGACCGAAGATCCTTTCGCAAAACAATCCGTCACGTTCCGGCTTATAGGAACGATAGTTGATTGTTTCCGGCTTCAGTACTTCGCCATATGAACGCTCCAATATATCATCCGGAGATGACAGGCTCAAAGAGATACTGCGAAAAAATTGCTTCTGTTTGACGTGCTTCTTTTTAAGAGACATAGTCTATAGCTGTATTAAGAATAGAATTAAAATCAATCAAATTTTACATCGAGTGCGAGGCCGCGAAGCTCATGCACCAATACGTTGAAACTCTCGGGGATATGAGGTTCCGGCATGTTGTCACCCTTGACGATGGCTTCATATGCTTTTGCCCTTCCGATGATGTCATCCGATTTTACAGTAAGGAGTTCCTGGAGGATATTAGATGCGCCATAAGCTTCAAGCGCCCAAACTTCCATCTCACCAAAACGCTGACCACCAAACTGAGCTTTACCTCCAAGTGGCTGTTGCGTAATCAATGAGTATGGACCGATTGACCTGGCATGCATCTTATCATCCACCATGTGTGATAACTTAAGCATGTAGATCACCCCAACAGTTGCTTTTTGATGGAACCTGTCACCAGTGTTTCCGTCATACAAGAATGTCTGTCCATACTCTGGCAATCCAGCTTCAATGATCTGCCCCTGGATTTCATCAAGCGCCGCACCGTCAAAGATTGGTGTAGCATACTTGAGCCCCAACTTTTCTCCTGCCCATCCGAGAACGGTTTCGAAGATCTGTCCAAGGTTCATACGAGAAGGTACACCCAGTGGGTTAAGTACGATGTCAACCGGAGTTCCATCCTCAAGGAATGGCATATCCTCCTGGCGTACGATCTTGGATACAATACCCTTGTTTCCGTGACGTCCCGCAATCTTATCTCCTACTTTCAATTTACGCTTACGCGCCAGGTACACTTTAGCAAGCTTCAATACACCTGGTGGTAATTCGTCACCGATGCTGATGTTGAAACTCTCACGCTTATATCTTCCGATTTCTTCATTGACCTTGATACTGTAGTTGTGAAGCAATCTGGAGATCAGCGCATCTGTATGTTTATCGCCTGTCCAGCCGGTATAATCGATCTGACTGAAGTCGATAGTCTTAAGCACCTTTGGTGTGAACTTATTGCCTTTGTTGATGACCACTTCACCGTAGATGGATTTCACCCCATTGGATGACTGGCCTTTGATCAACACAGACAATTTATCAATCAACAGCGTCTTGAGTTCATTGATCGCTACCGAATGTTTGTCATCGAGCTGATCGATCAGTTTCTTCTCCTGCGCTTTCTGGAATTTATCCTTCTTGGCACGGGCGAAGAGTTGTTTATCGATGACCACACCATCTGTAGATGGAGGTGCAGTAAATGATGCGTCTTTGACATCACCTGCCTTATCACCAAAAATCGCTCTGAGGAGTTTTTCTTCTGGTGTTGGATCAGTTTCTCCCTTCGGTGTAATTTTACCAATCAGGATATCGCCTTCTTTCACACCAGCCCCTACACGGATGATACCGTTCTCATCAAGGTCCTTGGTAGCTTCCTCACTTACGTTTGGAATGTCATTCGTCAATTCTTCTTCACCTAGTTTTGTATCTCGTACTTCGAGTTCAAAACTTTCGATGTGAACAGAGGTAAAGATGTCCTCTTTTACAATCCGTTCAGATACCACGATAGCATCCTCAAAGTTGTATCCCTTCCAAGGCATGAAAGCCACTTTGAGGTTTTGACCAAGGGCTAATTCTCCCTTCTCCGTTGCATATCCATCGCAAAGGATTGTACCTTCTTTCACCCTGTCACCTTTCTTGACGATCGGTTTCAGGTTGATACAGGTACCCTGGTTGGTGCGCTGGAATTTGGTGAGGTAATATGTTTTCAGATCATCTTCAAAGCTGACCAATTGATCTTCTTCAGATCGGTCATATTTGATCGTGATCCTGGTAGCATCGACATATTGTACAGCGCCTGGACCTTCAGCGTTGATCAGCATACGACTATCAAGCGCCACCTTAGCTTCAAGACCTGTACCAACAATTGGTGACGCAGGTTTAATCAAAGGCACTGCCTGACGTTGCATGTTTGATCCCATCAACGCACGGTTAGCATCATCATTTTCAAGGAATGGAATCAGGGAAGCAGATACACCGACAATCTGGTTTGGTGCTACATCCATATATTCAATTTCCTCCGGACCCAACATTGGAAAATCTCCATGCTCCCTGGACTTGATCCTGTCAGTCATAAACAGACCGGTCTTATCAATCGGGGTATTGGCCTGTGCGATTTTCAGGTAATCTTCTCCTTCTGCTGTGAGGTATTCTGCATTGCCTTTCAGGACGACCTTACCTTCAGAAACACGTCTGTATGGTGTTTCGAGGAAGCCCATCTTATTGATCTTGGCATGTACGCAGAGTGTAGAGATCAGACCGATGTTTGGTCCTTCCGGTGTCTCGATAGTACAAAGACGGCCGTAATGCGAATAGTGTACGTCCCGAACCTCAAAACCTGCGCGCTCCCTGGAGAGACCACCTGGGCCGAGGGCTGAAATCCTCCGCTTGTGTGTAATCTCAGACAAAGGATTTGTCTGATCCAGAAACTGTGACAACTGACTTGTTCCGAAAAACGAGTTAATCACTGATGACAACGTACGCGCATTGATCAAGTCAATAGGCGTAAAGACTTCGTTGTCACGCACATTCATACGCTCGCGGATCGTCCTGGCCATCCTGGCCAGACCAACACCAAACTGAGCATATAATTGTTCGCCTACTGTTCTTACCCTTCTGTTGGAAAGGTGATCAATATCATCCAACTCTGCTTTCTGGTTGGTAAGGCTCACCAGGTATTTGACGATGGAGATAATATCTTCCTTGGTCAGTACCAGTGTTTCCTTATCGATATTGATATCCAGCTTCCTATTGATTTTATAACGGCCTACGTCACCGAGGTTGTATCTCTTATCGGAGAAGAACAATTTATCGATGATACCGCGGGCTGTTTCTTCATCCGGAGGATCTGAGCCCCTGAGCTGACGGTATATATATTGCACCGCTTCCATTTCGGAGCTGGTGGGATCTTTCTGAAGGGTGTTATAGATGATCGAATAATCTTCACCTATATCTTCGCGCTGAAGGATGATCGTAGACTCATTGGCTTCGAGGATCATATCGATATGGTCCTCATCAATGATCACATCACGCTCGAGAATGATTTCGTTACGTTCGATGGTGACAACTTCAGCTGTATCCTCGTCCACGAAATCTTCTGTCCATTTGCGCAGAATACGGGCAGCGAGTTTTCTGCCGATCGCTTTCTTCAAAGCAGCTTTGTTCACTTTGACTTCTTCCGCCAATTCAAACAGGCTTAAGATTTCACGGTCAGAGTCAAATCCGATAGCCCTTAATAAGGTCGTGACAGGGAATTTCTTCTTCCTGTCGATATAGGCATACATGACATTGTTGATGTCTGTGGCAAATTCCATCCATGCACCCTTGAAAGGAATGACACGGGCGGAATAGATTTTAGTACCGTTGGGGTGGTAGGACTGACTGAAGAAAACACCTGGTGACCTGTGTAGCTGAGAAACGATAACACGTTCAGCCCCATTGATCACAAAGGTTCCCTTTGGTGTCATGTACGGAATGTTTCCGAGGAATACGTCCTGTACGATGGTTTCAAAGTCAATATGCTCTTCGTCATTACAGCTCAACCTGAGTTTGGCTTTGAGAGGCACGCTGTATGTCAATCCACGGTGCATACACTCCTCGATTTTATAACGGGGAGGATCGATAAAGTAATCAAGGAATTCCAATACGAAGATGCTCCTGGCATCTGAGATTGGGAAATTTTCCTGGAATACTTTGTAGAGTCCTTCACTGTTCCTGTTTTCAGGCGTAGTTTCCAACTGGAAAAACTCCTGGAATGATTTCAACTGGATTTCCAGGAAGTCCGGGTATTGGGTATTGAGGTCAATTTTTCCAAAATTGACCCTTTCTTTCGTATGGGATTTAACAACAGCATTACCGGCCATGGATGGTTACGATTTAGGATGAAAACTCTCTTGAGCCAAATTCAAGCTGACATAAATAGCTGAGCCGGAAGATGGAATACACCTTCCGGCCGAGCCTTGTATGAATACAATGGAATATCTCAAAGATGCACCTTTAGTTTTGGTGATATCAGTTTAAGATGAAGTAATACAGGGGCTCCCCCCTTTGACGAGCTTACTTAAGCTCCACTTCTGCACCGGCTGCCTCGAGAGCTGCCTTTACAGAATTGGCTTCGTCTTTAGGAGCACCTTGCTTCAGCATTGCAGGAGCACCGTCTACCAGGTCTTTAGCTTCTTTAAGGCCAAGTCCGAGTAATGTCTTTACTTCCTTCACTACCTGTAGTTTGTTGCCACCAGCATTCTTCAAAAAGATATCGAATTCTGTTTTTTCAACAGGAGCTGCTGCAGCACCACCTCCGGCACTCGGAGCGGCTACAGCCACTGCTGCTGCTGCAGGTTCGATACCGTAATCAGATTTCAGAATGTTAGCCAGTTCAGAAACCTCTTTCACTGTAAGGTTTACTAACTGCTCGGCCAATGATTTAACGTCTGCCATGTTTTTGTTTTTTTAAAGTAATTGTCAAAATTGGATTAATATGGTTGAAAACTTGGAAGCCTTAGGATGCACGTTCCTCAAGCGTCTTGAGCAATCCTGCGATCGTGCTGCCACCTGATTTGAGGGCAGAGATAACATTCTTGGCCGGAGACTGGAGAAGCATGATAATGTCGCCAACGAGTTCTTCTTTGGACTTGAGCGCGATTAACGCATCAAGCGTTTCATCACCAAAGAAAACATCACTGTCTATATAAGCTGCTTTCAATACAGGCCTTTTACCGTCCTTACGAAACTCCTTGATAAGTTTTGCAGGAGCATTTGCCGTTTCAGTCAGCATGATCGCTGTTGGTCCTTCGAGGGCTGCATACACTGGTGCAAATCCCCGCTCTTCACTTAAACTCTCCATGGCTTTGCGAGCCAGGGTGTTTTTTACAACAGTCATTTCAATCCCCTGCTGGAAACACATCCGCCTGAGTTTGTTGACCTGAGCGACTGTCATTGAAGACGCATCGGTAAAATATATAAAGGAACTGTTGTCGAATTTCTCGCGCAACTCCTGAATGACCTGATTTTTTTCTTGTTTGTTCATCGTACTATGGTTTTAGATGATCTGCTCGTTAGGAATGCCGATTTGGATTAAACAACTTTAGGATCTACGTTAATACCGGGGCTCATGGTAGAGGCCACAGAGATCGTCCGCATGTAGGTGCCTTTTGCACTACTTGGCTTCAACCGCTGGATCGTATGCAGGAGTTCAAGCGCATTCTCCTGCAGTTTCTCTGCTGTGAAAGACACACGACCTACAGGTGAGTGGATGATACCGAATTTATCAACGCGGAAAGCGATTTTACCCGCCTTCACTTCCTGAACCGCACCCGCAATATCCATAGTTACCGTACCGGATTTGGGGTTTGGCATCAATCCTCTTGGACCGAGGATCCGACCAACTTTACCTACCTGAGCCATCACTGAAGGCATAGCTACGATGACATCGATGCCTGTCCATCCTTCCTGGATCTTGGTGATATACTCATCCAGTCCTGCAAAATCAGCACCAGCACTGAGCGCCTCCTGAACTTTGTCAGGGGTACAGAGTACGAGTACTTTCTTTGTCTTACCGGTTCCGTGTGGAAGACTTACCGTTCCACGGATAGCCTGATCGGCTTTCCTTGGATCCACACCAAGGCGGATATGGAGATCTACTGAAGAGTCAAATTTGGTTACATTGACTTCTTTCACAAGCTTCATGGCCTCTGTGAGATCATAAAGCTTGTTGCTATCGACTTTCTTGACAGCGATAGCCATTTTTTTGCTAAGCTTAGCCATTCAAAATTGTTTTAAAGGTTTTGGCGCAACCCAATGCTGATGCACGGTTACTCCCTTTTGAATAAATGATTTCCTATGGTCACACGTTCAACTTTCTGAACGTGATTCAATGCTACCTATTATACTTTCGCCACGATCCCTTCCGGAGGTGTGCCGGTAACGGTCAGTCCCATACTTCTTGCTGTACCGGCTACCATACTGATAGCAGAGGTAAGTGAAAAAGCATTGAGGTCTGCCATCTTATCCTGTGCGATAGTGGTCACTTGTTCCCAGGATACTGTGCCAACCTTCTTACGGTTTGGTTCAGCTGAACCTGATTTGATTTTTGAAGCCTCCAGCAACTGCACTGCTGCAGGGACTGTCTTGAGTTCAAACTCAAATGACTTATCCTTGTAAACCGTGATGATCACCGGCACAAGCTTTCCGGGAGTGTCTGCTGTACGTGCATTGAAACGTTTGCAGAACTCCATGATGTTTACACCCTTGGAACCTAATGCAGGACCTACAGGAGGAGCTGGGTTAGCAGCGCCGCCCTTAACCTGTAATTTGATGAATGTTTCTATTTCCTTTGCCATAATTGACTTCAGATATTATTATCTAATTAACTGATTCTTAAGAAGTCTTCTCAACTTGCATAAAGTTGAGCTCCACCTCTGTTCCCCTGCCGAAAATCTTAACGATGACTTTCAATTTCTTCTTCTCTTCATTGATCTCCTTAATATCTCCAACGAAATCGTTGAAAGGACCATCGATGATCTTGACCATTTCCCCTTCGATAAAGGGCTCTACCATAGATTCCACCAAACCTTGTGAATCATCGACTTTACCGAGCATTCGGTTAGCCTCACTCTCCTGCATGGGGATCGGAGACTGGCGGCCAAGGAAATGAATCACATTTGGCATATTGGATATACCCTGAACAATATCTGCTGAGAATCGTTGTGGATCCGCTTCAAGCAAAATATAGCCCGGGAGGATATTCCGATCAAGGATTACCTTTTTCCCGTTCCGGATTTTATATACTTTTTCTGAAGGCACGAGCACCTGGGTGACGACATCGTCCCAGCCTGCTCTTTTAATCTCCAGTTCAATGCGCTCTTTGATCTTGCGCTCCTTACCAGAAATCACACGTAATGAATACCACTTTTTGCCATCAGACATTTTGTGCTGAATTATATATTATAAAGTAGGCTGGTCAATTGCTTGCTGAATGCATCCATCAGGAGTACGATCAGGGCAATAATCAATGAACCTACTAAAACAACTCTGGTACTTCCCAGGAGATTTGCCCACGTAGGCCAGGTCACTTTGTTGACCAGCTCGTTGTAACTCTCGATGAGATATAATTTAATCTGTTCCATCGTCTTTTATTGCTTCTAAATTTCCGCTCAATTTCATATTCAGCGGTCAACGTTTACTTTGGCAGGGAAGACAGGAATTGAACCCGCAGCCTACGGTTTTGGAGACCGCCGCTCTACCAATTGAGCTACTTCCCTAAATGCATTTAATTCCTGACATGTCCTTTTTGGGACCGTCTATGGAAATAAACGGGAAAAAGTATTCAAAAAAAATTCCGGCAGGAAATATTCCCTTTGGTCAGTTTCCTGCCGGAATGTTTAATCAGTATTCAGTTATTAACTGACTAGTCAAGGATTTCTGTCACCTGACCAGCACCTACGGTACGTCCACCTTCGCGGATAGCGAAACGAAGACCTTTCTCCATAGCGATCGTATTGATCAGTGTTACTTCCAGTGCAACATTGTCACCAGGCATAACCATTTCAACACCCTCAGGCAATTTGCAATCACCTGTTACGTCAGTGGTACGGAAATAAAACTGTGGACGGTATCCATTGAAAAACGGTGTATGACGACCGCCTTCATCTTTACCAAGTACATATACTTCGCACTTGAATTTCTTGTGTGGTTTAACAGAATCTGGCTTGCAGATAACCATTCCACGGTGGATCTGATCCTTCTCAATACCTCTGAGAAGGAGACCAGCGTTATCGCCGGCTTCACCCCTGTCAAGGATCTTACGGAACATCTCAACCCCGGTCACAGTCGATGTAAGAGGTTTTTCACCTTCTTTCATCATCCCTATGATCTGGACGATATCACCAGTGTTGATCACACCGCGCTCGATACGACCTGTAGCCACTGTACCACGACCTGTGATAGAGAATACGTCCTCTACAGGCATAAGGAATGGCTTGTCGATTTCACGAACTGGATTTGGAATCTGGGTGTCCACTGCATCCATCAGCTCCTTGATAGAAGCAACGCCATTGGCTTCGCCTTCAAGTGCTTTCAATGCAGAACCCTTGATAATAGCGGAATGGTTGCCGTCAAAGCCATATTGTTCAAGAAGTTCACGAACTTCCATTTCAACAAGCTCGAGCATTTCTGCATCATCGACCAGATCTACCTTGTTCATAAACACGACGATCTTAGGTACACCAACCTGACGAGCAAGCAGGATGTGCTCGCGGGTCTGAGGCATAGGTCCGTCTGTGGCGGCAACTACAAGAATAGCACCATCCATCTGAGCAGCACCGGTAACCATGTTCTTCACATAGTCAGCGTGACCTGGACAATCCACGTGTGCGTAATGACGGGCTACCGTCTCATACTCTACATGAGCTGTATTAATTGTAATACCTCTTTCTTTTTCTTCAGGAGCAGCATCGATAGAATCGTATGATGCTTTCTTTGCGAGACCCATATCCGCCAATACGGAGGTAATCGCCGCTGTGAGGGTTGTCTTCCCGTGATCTACGTGACCAATCGTGCCGATGTTTACGTGAGGCTTGTTCCGCTGAAAGGTTTCTTTTGCCATTGATGTTGTTTTTAAAAGATATTAATTAACGAAATACTGATTTCTGATTATACTATTTTACTTGTGTTGATAAGCGTCTGAGCCAATGAAGGGAATTGAACCCTTGACCCCTTCCTTACCATGGAAGTGCTCTACCCCTGAGCTACATCGGCTGGTACCACAACCTTCGCCGCGGTAAAAGTGAGCGGGCGAAGAGACTCGAACCCTCGACCCTCAGCTTGGAAGGCTGATGCTCTACCAACTGAGCTACGCCCGCACATTCATTCTTTTCAAATCATACCCAGTGTTTCCATCCACAAGGGCAAAACTGTGAAAGCCAATCTGCTCAAATCTGAACATTCGCAAGCACTCCGAATTGTGGGGGTGATAGGACTCGAACCTATTCAGTCAGAGACACCAGATTTACAGTCTGGCCCGGCTCTCCAACTCCGGCGCACCCCCTCACAATTTTGTGTTCCCTTCCCTGTCTGAAGACGGTTGAGCCAGTAGAGGGACTCGAACCCCCGACCAGCTGATTACAAATCAGCTGCTCTACCAACTGAGCTACACTGGCTTATGAAAAAAGTCCTGTAGCCCTCCTGGTGAATCCCAAAGAGCTTACCTGATCTTTCAGCGTCTACGATTAAATGAACCCTAAAATCAAACAGGGAGTAGCGAAAGTCACATTCACCTTTCAAAATGGATATTCAATTCTTTGGA
Organism: Saprospiraceae bacterium; assembly: GCA_031402955.1. GTDB lineage: Bacteria > Bacteroidota > Bacteroidia > Chitinophagales > Saprospiraceae > Opimibacter. Next base: position 32,607 of record JANNSS010000192.1, on the reverse strand, counting down.
TACAGACATGATATAACCTAGGTTATTAGTCTGTATATCAATGAATTATATATACTTTTCCAGGGCTTTCCCCGAAAGCGAATGCAAAGATATAACTATTCTAAGATTTTAATATGATTGGCCGTCAATAATTTTCTATGTGGTCGAAGACTTGGCCGAATGTGCCTTGTTTTGGAGCCTTTCTTTATGCTTACTCAGCTGTCTCTTCATGTTATCAACCACAGCATCTGTTGCTGCTTCAAAGGTTTTACTCGTTTCCTTGGCTACGAGGGTATCTCCCGGAACCATCAGTTTCAATTCTACTATTTTGTCCCTGACCTGGCCGGAATTCTCAAGCTTAAGAAAAACCTGGGCATCCGTGATCCTGTCAAAAAACTGACTAAGCTTAGAGGCTTTTTTGTCGATATAATCTACAAGTTTCTGATCTGCGTCAAAGTGAACAGCCGTTAGGTGAATCTTCATATGTAAGGTATTTATCTGTTAATAATTAAAATCAAAATCTATCTATTCACTGCTTTTTACCGGCAGAAGGATGTGCCTGCTGGTAAACCTCCTTGATCCGGGCTATTGAATTATGCGTGTAGACTTGTGTGGCGGCAAGGCTGGAGTGACCCAGAATCTCTTTAACCGCATTCAACTCAGCGCCATGGTCCATCAAATGGGTAGCCATGCTGTGCCTCAATACATGGGGGCTCTTCTTATCTGCCGTAGTTACTGTACCTAATATCTCCACCACTCTATTGTAAACAAATTTTGGATAACATGGTTTGCCGGAGTCCGTCAGGATCACATGGGGTAATGCAGCTCCGCCCTCACCACCCATTTCCTTGAGCTGATCTAAAAGCTGCACTACTTCCTTGCTGACGGGCACCTGCCGGTATTTGCGCCCTTTACCGGTAATTCGCAAGATTCCTCGTGATGCATCCACATCGTCCCATCTGAGGTTGATCAGTTCACTTCTTCGCAGTCCGGAACCATAAAGCAATGCGACGATTGCCTGATCCCGAAGTTTTGCATAATTGAAATCAGCATTTCTTTCAGATAAGGAGCCCCACAAACCTTGCAGGACTTTCTCCGGAATAGCCTTGGGCAATCTTTCCGGGATCTTTGGCAGATGGACTTTTTGAAGTGGATTATGGCTTATCCAGGTTTTACGTCTCATCCATTTAAATAGGTGGGTCAGGGAAGACAACTTTCTCCTGATGGAGACCGTCTGGTTTTTCTGGTTTAAAAGCGTCACTACCCAACTTCGAATGTGTTGATGAGATACTTTACTTAGGTCATCCTCCCTGTATTGCAACTGAAGGAATACTGTAAATTGGCTTATATCACTGAGATAACCCTCGCAGGTATGAGCCGAATATCTTCTCTCATATTGCAGGTAATCCCTAAATCCCGTCAACAATTCTGCCTGATTCAATCTTTAATCTTAAAGGTTCTTATAGCTTTCTATATGAAATGTACCAACTTTCTCAACCAAAGTCAAGTAAAAAACGTCATGGCATGAAAAAAAAGTACCTGACAGGCCAAGCCATCAATAAAAAAGGCCATCCGTTACCCGGATGGCCTTTCTATTTCAAAAACCGTAAGTCAATTAATGTTCATCTTCAAGGAAACCTGTACGACGATATCCTGCTACCTGGTATATTGTACCTGGGTCATCAGAGAATTCTGCCTCAAAATAAATACTGTCAGTTACATTACCTCCTGAGGAAGTAGCTGCACCAGGAAGTATTTTTCCATTGGCAATATTTACAGTGATGTCATACGACAGGTTAGGAAGACTAGTTCCACCAAATGTTTTCGCATTCAAGTTGAGTGGTGTCTTCACTTTATAATCCCAGGTATGGGCATCATCATATATGATGAATTCGGTAGGCACATTAGCTGCTGTGTTGGCAGTAGTGATCAATTGGTAACCGAGACCATATACATCTTCGCCGGCAATCGTAAAGGTGGTATACCACTCACCAGCAACTGCCTGGGTAGCTGTACCTCCAACATCCGGATCATTTCCCAGATCACAGGACATCATCCCGATTGATAAGAAAGCAAATAATATTAATAACTTATTTTTCATACGTCAATTGTTTAGAGGTGAATTAAAGGGCTACCTGGGTTAATGTGGATGTAAAAACAAATCCTGCATCCCAATCAGAAGTAAACACAATTGTTTTCGTAGCTGGATCAACTGTCATTGATGTAACAGTGATCAACCCACCAAAAGTGCGTACTTCAACCGCAGGACCGAAGCTGAATGAATTCGATGGAATATCATTGGCCGTAACGATTGCCCCAGGCGAAGCATATCCAGAACCTAAAGCTCTTCCAAATTGATACCAACCACCATCGGCATTCGATAATTCATATTGGTTTGCGCCTACTTTCCGGATCAAGATATACTTCATATTAAAATACCTTGGTGTTGTGCTGTTTCGAGCAACCGTTGATGTGTATAGGCCTTCTATACTGGTTACCAGATCTCCCGTACATGCCACCCAAAAAGTCCGTACTGCTTCTCCAGCGAAACCATCCTGGTTTATTGCTGATGATGTTTCAATGTACATATCCGGTTTGTTGATATCAACTGAAGGTACTGGACCAAGTATACCAACTGTTTCGACGGTGACAGTCAATGAAGCACCTGCTTCAGTTGCTGTTACTGGTGGTACTTCAAAATCAGACATACAAGGTATCAGGGCCAGATTTCCACCTTCATATGCGAATGTAGGAAAATAGGTAATCCTTGATATATCAGATACACTTGGCTCATTATTGCAACTGCCAATTGTCAGTAAGGCACCAGAGAAGAGGGAGAATTGTATTAGCTTAATTATACTTTTCATATATCATATAGATTTTAAGATGATTATTGTGCCCACCAAACAGGAACAGTAATTCCTACTTCTGCAGGAATGTTCTGATTAGTATTTCTTTCGCTTTCAGGATAGATCAGACGTTTCGGAAATACTCCTGTAGCAGTTACACCAGCTACTGCATAGGTAAACTCACCAGGAACAACATCCGGAGGGTTAGTTGGGTCAATAATCGGTGTAGACGAAATAGCAGGAACGCCAGTCCGGTTATGATCCCAGAATGCTTCATACCCTCTGTACACGAGCGATGCCCATTTCTGAGTAATGATAGCCTTAATGTTTTCCTGTAGTGATCCGTTTGGATATTCATAGACACCACCGGCAGCAACCAAAGCAGAACAATCTGTTCCTACACGAACGCATGCTGCATTCGTTCCGGCTTCATAGGATGCTTGTGCTTCAGAAGCACTTCCATAACGGGCATTGGCTTCAGCGATCATAAACATCACTTCATCCGCTGAAAAGAAATAAACTGGCTGGGTAGCAAACAGATTAGCAACATCAGGCTGCTGCTCAGCTACAACTGTTGTAGGTGCATCAAACCAACCTTGCCATAAGCCAAAGTGACCCGTTGTACCTGCAGTAAAATAGGCATCAAGTCTAGGATCACTATTCTCCTGCAACCAGGAAATTAAAGTGCGGCTACCACGAAGATTGGTTTTAACGTTCAGCTGTCTTGCATTAGACTCATACAGTGGATTACTCCTGTCTGGTAAATCAACGAACACATCAATTTTAGCATCCTGTGTCAAAAAGTTACCATTTGTCAACAAGGCTGAAATCGCTGTACCTGCTGCTGCATTATTAACTTTAGTCTGGCGTAACCAGAGTTTCAGTTTAAGTGAATTAGCAAACTGCGTCCATGCTGCAATCTGATCAGCTTCAGAAAGTGATCCGAAAACAAAGTCAGAAGGAATCTGCGCGACGCCTTCACCAGAGAAATCCTTGGCCAGAGCAGCATCAAGACGGGCTATAAGATCTGCATAGATCTCGCTTCCAGCCTGGTATTGTGGTGCAGTCATACCACTTTCACCCTGGAGTGATTGAGCATAAGGTACGTCACTGTACCAATCTACCAGCATCTGGTAGGAGAAAGCGGTTAAACAAACTGCCTGGAGATTAAGATTCCAGTTACCGGTTGCAACTGCTTCTGCCTCAATTTTACGAAGGTCAATTAATGCTCCTGCATAGAGTTCACTCCATGAAACCTGGTAGTCCAGCAAGGTCAGATCATAACGATCTTCATCTCTGTACTGGCTGGCTACGTGACTTTGTGTCCAGTGCTGAGCCCATAATCCACCGAGGACAGCATAATCACAGCCGATAGTGGTAGCTATGGTTATCTGGGCCGCAGGCAGTGTCAGGGTAGCGGGTACGCTACTAGGATTGTTCGGATCATCGTTTATATCGAGATAATCGTCACAACTGACTACGCTCATAACGAGCAATAAGCCAAATAACGATGCAAATATATTTTTCATATTTCCTGTTTTTTAAATTAGAAGCTAAGTTTTAATGCAAGACCATATGATGCTGATGTAGGTAATCCACCAAACTCACCAAGTTGACCTGTCAGACCTGTTCCGAACGTAGATCCTTCTGGATCAACGAAATTGTTTTCTTCGGGTGTCCATAAAGCCAGGTTACGTCCGAAAGCAGTGATGCTTGCGTTACTCACTTTAGCTTTATTACTAACTGAAGCAGGGATATTATAGGTTAGCGAAACATTTCTCAGCTTGAAATAGCTACGATCGATAACGTGATTTTCTTCGGCTGAAAGGATGGAGCCCCAATAGGTGAATATATCAGCACGGGATACTGCGTTGAGATTTTCACTATAGGTACCATCGCCATTATCTGTAACAGAATTCGGAACGATAAATGGCTCACGGTCATTGTAAGCTGAATTCCAAGCGTTACCCACGAAGTAGTTAAGGCGTGCTGTATAAGAATACATCACACCACCACTGCGATAATCACCATTGGCGCCTAAAGAGAACGCACCAACATTAAGTGTAGTTCCTACTCCGAGCATATAGTCAGAGTTAATAGAACCCAGATAATGTTGCTCTGGATCAGATACTGGTAACCCATTGCCATCAACAACCGGACGGCCATCATCCGTATATAATGCACCTGCAGAATAGACGGCACCAAGTGGTTTGCCAACTTCAGCTACAAGGTTTACACTATATGCATTATTGAGGATCAGACGAGTTGCATCTGTATCGCCAAGTGAATTAACATTATTGTCATTTTGTGTGTAAGTCACATTGAGCTCCCATGACCAGTTGCGGCCCTTGAGCGGGATCATATTAACACCAAGCTCGATACCTTTGTTTTCTACCTCTCCTAAGTTTGTAACCTGGCGGGTGTACCCTGCAGATGGTGCCAATTGAACTTCAATGATCTGATCAGAAGTCACCCTATCATACCAGGAGAAATCAAAACCAAGTCTGTTGTTAAAGAAACGGGCATCAAAACCAAATTCCAATTCGCTGGTCAACTCTGCTTTCAAACCTGGGTTACCAAGACGGTTACCTGTTTCAAAACCATTCTGTCCTGCAATAGGGAATTTAATAGAAGCAAATCCTGAGTTAGCTTCACCTGCAACAAATACAGGATTGATCAGATAAGGACCTGTATCATTTCCGGCAAGTGCATAACCGGCTCTAACTTTCAAGAAAGAAAGGAATGACCCGGTTGGGATCAACTTTTCAGTCAGGATGGCAGAAACAGATGCTGATGGGTAAAAGAAGCTGTTGTTTTCAAGCGGCAATGTAGATGACCAGTCATTACGTGCAGTCAAGGTCAGGTACAACCAATCATTGAAGCCAAAACCAGCTGATGCGTATACACCTACTGTACGCTCTAATCTGGTGGCATTGTTAGATGTTGGAGGATTTGATGAGTTAGATAGATTGTAGAATTCTGGTATCGTCAGATCGGTAACATAGGTCGAGATATACTTGAGTGCACGTTGGTTGATGTTCAAACCACCAATCAGGTCAAGTGTAACAGCCGAAGAACCACCACCGGTATTGTACTGACCAAAAAGGTTGAAGTCAAGTTGCTCTGTATTCGTCTGAGATTCTGTGATTCTACCTACAACATCATTTGCAGATGAATTTGGTGAACCAGGCGTGATTCTGATCGGGTTACCCCAGTCCAGCAGGTTTGCAGAACTGAAATCAGTTCCTAACCTACCTGTAACACTGAATTTTTTTGTAAACTGGTATGTCGCCCATGCGCTTGGCAAAAATCTGTTTTCGTTGTAGTCGTTGCCAGATCTGTCAAGCACTAAATATGGGTTAGATGCATAGGGTGTAAAATAATTATCCTGATCATAAAACTTGTTGTTAAAATCAGCATAATCAACAATAGCATGATCTCTTGGGATCTGCATGATTTCCTGAGCAAGTGTTGCTCCTGCGCCGGCATCATCTCCTTGGCCTGTTGCGATAACCTCCGCTTTCTTGTTGATATATTCCATCGCAGCGCCTATCGTCAACTTTTCGGCTGTAAATTCAGTTCTTGCAGAAAAGTTATTACGATTGTATGTGTCCTTATTGCCTGGAACAATACCGTTCTCCTGAATATTGCCATAAGAAACGCGGAATGTCAGATTTTCTGTACCACCGGATAAAGTGAGACTGTTGGATAGAGCTGTGCCCGGATCGTAGAAATCGCGGACGTTGTCTTCAACCAATGAGTATGGTTTGAGCAAACGGGAATTGTCAACTGTATTTCCCCAGAGACGCTCCTGATTGTCAAATTTAGGACCCCAGCTTCCATTTTCATTGTAAGCCCAGAGACCGTTCCAACCCTGGCCATATGAATTTTGCATGTGCTGAACTCGGTTTACGGTAGATCCTGCAAAAGAGCCTGCATAATCAACACGTAATTTCTGATTCTTCTGTCCCGACTTGGTGGTGATCAGGATTACACCTGTTCCTCCACGTTTACCGTAAATAGCAGTAGCAGCTGCACCTTTCAATACGGTGATGCTTTCGATATCATTTGGATTGATGTCGTTGGCCTGGTTACCGAAATCCTGTGACCTGTTAAAGTCATCATCTGGATTTACCTGGGTCGTTGAAGAGGTATTGGTTCTGTTGTTGATAGGAATACCATCTACTACAATCAGTGCGGTATTATTACCAGTTACAGAGCCATAGCCACGTAAATTGATTTCTGAACTACCCCCCGGCTGACCGCTGGAGTTGATCGTCAGACCAGGTACGCGACCTGCAAGTGCATCAAAAGTCCGGTTGTTACTGGTTTGCGTGATTTCTTCAGAAGAAACTTCTGTATACCCGTATCCCAGTGATTTGGCTTCCTTTTTAATACCCAAGCCGGTAACGACAGCAGCCTCAAGGGTGACACCTTCTGCCAGCACTGCATTAATCACATTTGAAGCTCCCAATTCTAATTCCTGGGATTCGTACCCAGTATAACTGAGGACAATTGCGCTCTGACCATCCGGAACGCTTAAGGCATAGCGGCCGTCAAAGTCAGTCACGGTACCTACGCTGGTACCCTTAACCAATACGCTTGCCCCGATTAAGGGCGATCCGTCAGGACCTGTAACCGTACCGGTGATGGCTCTCTGTGCAAAGGAGGATGCAAATGCACAAAAAACCATTACAATGAGTAATGAAAGTCTTTTCATACTAATTCTGGTTTTGTTAAAGAAAGGTAATAAAAACAAATGTCTTAAATATTTCTTAACCATGCTTGCCTGATCAAAAAAGATTTTAATCTGGCATTTTAGTTAAGATATATTCTGGAACATTTGAAAAACGCCATTGATTATATGAATGCTGCCTGCTTATTTGAAACAAAATTTGGAATGGCTCACAAACTTTACTTAACGGTTTGTAAATCAAAGGTTAAGAGATTAATATAATTTCCGATACACAATACAATCCCTATAACTGTTTGAAAAAGAGTCAAATAGGCCTTAATTGATGCTTATACATCCCGATTACATTGCTTAGACCATAATACAGAGCATCACAAACCAAGGCATGGCCTATAGACACTTCAAGGAGGTTAGGAATCATACTGGCATAGAATCGAAGATTGTCCAGATTCAGATCATGTCCTGCATTTACACCTACGTTGAGCTGAGAGGCTTCGTGCGCAGCTGCTATATGTCCGGCAATGGCTGCCCTGGGGTCGGCACGGTATTGTGCTGCAAACGGACCAGTGTAGAATTCAACCCTGTCTGCGCCGATACTGGCTGCTCCTTCTACCATTCGGGGCGAAGCATTAAGAAAAATAGAAACCCGGATACCCTGCTCTTTGAGCCTGGCAGTGATCTCGGTCAGAAAACTACATTCTTTCAGGGTGTCCCAACCTTGATCAGAAGTCAGGGCGGAGGGACTATCCGGAACAAGTGTGCATTGATGGGGTTTATGGGCTAATACTTGCTGCATAAACTCCTCTGTTGGGTTTCCCTCAATATTTAACTCTGTGGCTAAGATTGCTTTAAGCGCAGGAATATCACTATAACGTATATGCCGTTGATCGGGTCTCGGATGAATCGTAATTCCATCAGCACCAAATGATTCGCAATCTTTAGCCGCTTGTATCAAGTCTGGTGCATTTCCTCCACGGCTGTTCCGAATCAATGCGATTTTATTGATATTTACACTCAGTCTTACCCTCTCTGAATTCATAACTATGCAATTATTGGGATTAGAATTGATCAAACTTTAAAGGAATACCTATTTTGCACAAAAGTAAGGCATGACAAGTTACGATCATTTCATAAGGCTCCTTGTTCTGATTGGCTTTGTTATTGGAGGGCTATTGCTTACTACTTTATTTTCAGGCCTGTTGATGCTGACCAATGGTATGAGTCTGGCTGATATGATGGAGATGGGCCAGAGCGGGATAACAGATTTTTCTCCAGGACTTACAAGAGGTTTACTGGCGATCCAACATTTATTGACCTTCATTTTGCCAGGATTGCTTTTTGGCCTCATTTTTTATCAGGGAAAGTTTTTAATCGGATTAGATCTGGCTCAGCATCCCGGATGGATTCTGAGTATACTAGGCATATTTTTCTTAATGGCCGCATATCCGTTAGTCAACCTGAGTTTTCTGGTCAATGAGTCCATTCCTCTACCTGCATGGGCTTCTGCGTTTGAAAGCCAGGCTGAGGACACCCTCAAGGCTATACTCACTATGAACACCCCGGTTATTTTTATTTTCAATCTGATCATCATCGCCATTCTTCCGGGCATCGGCGAAGAATTGATATTTCGTGGTATTCTCCAGAAGCATATTGGCCTCCTTTTCAAAAGTCCGGTGGCCGCTATATGGATTGCCGCTTTTATTTTCAGTGCTATTCATCTTCAGTTTGAAGGATTTCTTCCAAGAATGGCTTTGGGCGCAGTATTAGGATATCTATATTACTGGACTGGTAACCTCTGGGTACCCATCATTGCACATGCATTCAATAATGGCGTACAGGTGTTATTAATCTATGTGACCGAAATAGATATCTCCAATTTTGATGAAGAAAGTAGTGATCAGCTACAATGGTGGATGATCCCCTTGAGTATCACCATCATGTATTTGATCTACAAATCGATCCTGAAAAATCGCAAGGTCCTTGAACAAACCTGAATTAATCACCCGTAGTATCACCGGCCTGTTGATCGGGATCATCTCCCTGGCAGCTATTGTCTGTTCACCATGGACATATCTCTTATGGATATGCCTTATTGTCCTATTAGGAACACGCGAATATTTAAAACTGGAAGATAATCCTAGCCCTTTCAGCAAAGGAGTCATCTTTCCAATCATACTTATGCTATCTGTTGCAGCCACAGGGTATACTTTACTTGTGGATATATCACCGGTTCCGGTGCTCATTTCTCTTCCTGTAATTATTGGTTTGGGGTTTCTGCTTCAATTACCATCCACGAAGGAGATTGCCGGATTAGTCAATACCAATAATGCCCTATTTTCAGCGACAGGCTATATCGGTTTACCCATGTTGTCCGGGTGCATTTTTTTGATAGGAGAATATGGGTGGTCGTACGTCCTGGTGCCGGTACTCCTGATCTGGGCTAATGATATCGGCGCTTACATGATCGGTTCGCAATGGGGAAAACATAAAATTGCTCCGGTCATTTCTCCAGGGAAAAGTATTGAAGGAACTATTGGTGGCGGATTGATTACATTGATTTCCGGAGTTATCATGGCTATGCTTTGGCCCGATATACCCTTGATATATATTGGTGTGCTTAGTTTTTCAACACCCTTTTTCGCATTAGCAGGAGACCTTTGGGAATCAACCCTTAAAAGGCATGCTGGCGTGAAAGACAGTGGCAAACTATTACCTGGGCACGGCGGCATCCTTGACAGGTATGATTCTTTACTCTTTGTTTTGCCAGTTGCTGCGCTGGCTTATTTTATCTTTGTCCTATGATCTACCGCTTACATAAAGAAGGGGTTTTTTACCTGCTTTACTCGCTCTTGTTTCTCATCATTACCGGGGTGTTGTTTTTCTTCTACACGTCTATAGCCACAGGACTGTTGCTGGGTGTAGCTGCTTTCTTTTTTATTCTCTTCCTCATTTTTTTCAGAAACCCTCCCCGGGTACATGGCACTAAAAATACGGACCTTATCCTCGCCCCTGCGGATGGAAAAGTTGTTGTCATTGAACGCACCTTTGAACCCGAGTATCTTAAAACCGATGTTCTACAGATTTCCATTTTTATGTCGCCCCTTAATGTACATTCTAACCGAAGTCCGGTGACTGGTGAAGTTGTCTATGTGCAATATCATCCTGGTGAATACCTTGTTGCATGGCACCCTAAGTCATCCGAACTCAACGAACGGAATACAGTAGTTATCAAAAAGAAAAACAGCCTCATCCTGTTGCGACAAATTGCCGGAAAAGTAGCCCGCAAGATTGTTTGCTATACGAAACCAGGAGCCTTGCTTAGCCGTGGTGAAGAATTTGGATTTATAAAATTTGGCAGTCGGGTTGATGTTTTCCTGCCTATTGATTGCGAAGTCCTCGTCAAAATCGGTGATACAGTATCCGGCGGTATCACAGAGATTGCCAGCTTTCCCCATAGCGGATTGGAATAAACCATACCCACGACCTGAAGGTCCGGGCAATTCAATTTGATCTTGCTTGATTTCTTTTCCCAAGACCTGAAGGTCCGGGCAATTCAATTTGATCCTGCAATGTTAGATGCCCCGTAGGGGCTAAATGTCAGTAACCGTGGATGTGCAAAAATCTTCTGTGCCCTGCAGGGGCACTACATGTTTACTTCCAGGACTATGTCTTCTGTATTAACACGCTTCCTCTTTAAATACACAGATTCGGGGGTAGTCATGTTGTGCCCCTACAGGGCACGTTGGATTTGACTTTTTCGATGCTACCGACATGGAGCCCATAACGGGGCATGATTGATCCTGCTTGGTTTCTTTTCCCACGACCTGAAGGTCGGGGCTATTCAATTTGATCTTGCTTACTTTTATCTTCCCTTAACTGCTAACTGCTAACTGCTAACTGCTAACTGCTAACTGCTAACTCCCCGCTTCTTTTTTCATCTGCGGAAAGAAAATCACATCCTGGATCGATTTCGAATTAGTCATGATCATCGCTAACCGATCCATTCCGATGCCAAGGCCTGCAGTCGGCGGCATACCATATTCAAGGGCACGCAGAAAGTCTTCATCCAGCATCATCGCTTCTTCATCTCCACGTTTTCCTAGCTCAAGTTGTTCTTCAAACCGCTCACGCTGATCGATCGGATCGTTTAATTCAGAGAATGCATTGCAGATCTCCTTACCATTACAGATGGCTTCAAATCTTTCCACAAGACCAGGCTTAGATCTGTGCTTTTTGGCGAGTGGAGACATTTCAATGGGATAATCTGTAATAAAGGTCGGCTGGATCAGCTGAGCTTCACATTTCTCTCCAAATATCTCATCGATAATTTTTCCTTTACCAAGTTTGCCATCAATATGGATTTGGAGTTTTTTCGCAGTTTCCCGTAATGCTGTCTCGTCCATTTCACTGATGTCGATTCCGGTAAAATGTTCAATAGCTTCAAACATGGTAAACCGTTTCCATGGGCGTTTGAAATCAATCAGATGCTCTCCTACCTGTACCTTGGTGCCTCCATGAATATCAATGGCGACTTTTTCGATGACTTCCTCTACAAGGTTCATCATCCATTCATAATCCTTATAGGCAACATATAATTCAATCTGTGTAAACTCCGGATTATGAAATCGGCTCATCCCTTCATTCCTGAAGTCTTTGCTGAATTCATAAACACCTTCAATACCACCAACAATGAGTCGCTTCAGGTAAAGCTCGTTGGCAATGCGCATGTATAGCGTCATGTCCAGCGTATTATGATGCGTTTTAAAAGGCCTTGCAGCAGCTCCACCGTAGAGTGGTTGCAGGACAGGGGTCTCCACTTCGAGGTAACCCTTTTCATTGAGATAACTTCTCATGGTAGTATACATCGTTGTGCGATCCTGAAACACCTTACGGATATGAGGATTGACGACCAGGTCAACATATCGCTGACGATATCGCTGTTCAGGATCAGTAAAAGCATCGTGGACCACACCATCAGCATCCATTTTGACAACGGGCAATGGTTTCAGTGATTTACTCAATAAGGTGAGCTCACTGGCATGAATGGAGGTCTCCCCTGTTTTGGTGACAAATGTGTATCCTTTGACCCCAATAAAATCGCCCAGATCCAATAAGTGCTTGTATACTTCATCGTAAAGTGTCTTATCTTCTCCAGGGCATATCTGATCTCTGTTGATATAGACCTGGATTCTACCACTAGTGTCCTGGATTTCAGCAAAAGCAGCCTTGCCCATATTACGGCTCGACATCAACCTTCCGGCGATCACTACATCCTGGAAGTTTCCGGTTTCTGCTTTATAGTCCCTTTTTATATCTGCAGCATATGCATTGACCGGATAGAGCTCTGGTGGATAGGGATTTATACCCATATCTATAATTTTTTGCAGGTTCTGCCTGCGGATAATCTCCTGTTCTGAAAGGTTGGCCATGGTCTTTTATTAAAACAATAAGGCGCAAAAATAATTGTACTTAAGAGAATGAGGGTGATTCAGCAATATATATATATCAAAGAGTTTAAGGGCGTCGCTAATAACATCTTTTGGACAAAATAGGCAAATTGGTTTCCAGTCCTTTATGGAATTTTAAATTAAAGAACTGATAGTTATTAGTAACGCCCTTAATTTTCAGACCTTAGCCCTTATGTCAGTCCACGAAGGTACTTATGCAGAGATTCTATTGCCCCTGGCACTGGAAAATACCTATACCTACCTGATTCCTCCAGGTATGGCGGAAAATGCTGCCTTCGGTAAGCGGGTTGAAGTCCAGTTTGGTAGTAGAAAACGATATGCCGGACTGATTGTCAAATTGGGAGTCAGGAAGCCTGAACACAGAACTAAGGAAATCATCAGCATCCTTGATTCTGAGCCTGTTATCGTTCCCACTCAATACCGGATCTGGCAATGGATGGCTGGCTATTACTGCTGCACCCTTGGAGAAGTGATGAAGGCGGCTCTCCCGGGAGCCTTGTTACTCTCGAGCGAGACTATTATCCAGGCTATGCCTGTCAATGAGGACGATATACTTCAATTAAGCGAACCTTTATATGCCCTTTTCAGGATTATTCAGCCACGCACCTCAATAACCCTGGAAGATCTGCAAAAGTCCAGCGGGCTTAAAGCGCTTTATCCCCACATCGTCAAGCTATACCAATTAGGGATGATCCTGGTGGTGGAGGAACTGGCAGAAAAATACATCCCGAAAAAGATAAAACTGGTCGGACTTAGTGATGAATACAGGACTGAAGCTGGACTTCAGGCTGCATTTGACCAGGTCGTTAAATCTGAAAAACAAACCAATCTATTGCTCGGATACCTGGCTATTGCCGGTAAGGAACTCCCAGCTATTGATCCTAAATTGCTATTGGTGAGAGCTGAAGTTGGAAAAAGCGTATTACAATCCCTCATCGAAAAAGGCATCTTCAGGGAAATCATCAGGGAGGTCAACCGCATGGACCGATATAAGAAAGAGGTTGATGTAACATCAGCATCACTTACTTCAGTACAGGTGTCTGCACTGAATCACATCCAGAGCCATTGGAAGGAAAAAGAAGTCGTTTTATTACATGGTGTGACTGGTAGTGGTAAGACGATCATTTATACTGAACTCATGCAGGAGGTGATTGTTGAAGGTGGGCAAGTGCTTTACCTCGTGCCCGAAATCGGCATGAGTGTCCAGTTGTTGAGCCGATTGAAAGAAACTTTTGGATCAAAGATTACCGTATCACATTCGAGGCTGAATGAAAATGAACGTGTTGATGTATGGAACCAGGTGATGAAAGGGATTCCGGTGGTGGCCGGTGTGCGGTCTAGTATATTCCTCCCCTTTCAAAACCTGAAACTGATCATCGTAGATGAAGAACATGATAGTAGCTACAAGCAACAGGATCCCAATCCTCGCTACAATGCCAGGGATATGGCTATCGTACTGGGCAAAGAATTAAAGGCTAAAGTGTTGCTTGGCTCAGCGACCCCTTCCATTGAATCCTATTACCAATCAGCCTCCGGCAAATATGGCCTGGTGGAATTAAAAGAACGCTACCAGGGGCTGGAACTTCCAAATGTAAAACTGATCGACAGACGAAAAGATAAGTCAGCTGCCGGATCCATGTATAGTCATTCGCTGATTGAAGAAATCAAAACAACACTTGCCAACAAAAAGCAAGTGATCATTTTTAAAAACCGACGCGGCTATGCGCCCGTGCTGAAATGCGGGGTATGTGAATGGGTAGCGGAATGCAATCAGTGTGATGTTGCATTGACTTACCACAAAGCCAGAAACGTTCTGGTATGTCATCTGTGTGGCACGACGAAAGGCATTGTGAACCTCTGCCCTGCCTGCGGATCACCAAGATTAGTGCTGGAAGGATATGGCACGGAGAAAATAGAAGATGAGTTGTCTGTTATATTTCCAGACGCGCGAATCAAACGTATGGATCTGGATACGACAAGAGGTAAAAACAATCTGGAGAATCTGATCTATGATTTTGAAAAAGGGAATATTGATATTCTCGTAGGAACGCAGATGGTGACTAAAGGATTGGACTTTGATCATGTTGGGTTAGTAGGTGTGATCTATGCAGACCAGGCATTACATTATCCTGATTTCAGGGCAGCAGAAAGAACGTTTCAGACACTTGTGCAAGTGAGTGGACGGGCAGGAAGAAAGTTTGAACAGGGCAATGTGATGATCCAGACATTTCAACCCGGACATCCTGTGTTCATCGATGTGATCAATGGTGACTACAAGTCATTTTATGAGCGGGAGATCAAAGAAAGAGAGATCTTCAGGTATCCGCCATTTGTCCGACAGATTGCAGTGACGATTCGACACAAACAAGCGGAAATGAGCCGTGAAGCTGCACAGATCATGGCTATCGAATTGAGGTCAATGTTTGGAGAAAGAATACTTGGACCATCAGTGCCATCCATTGCAAGGATTCGCAATCAATTTATCCACATGATCTATATCAAAATGGAGCGTGATGGTAAGATCATTTCAGAGATGAAGCATGCTATTAAAAATTTTCAGACTGGTATTGTTAAGAAAAAATCTCTATCAACCGTAAGGATCAGTATTGATGTGGACCCTTTTCACTAAGTGAAGAGTGAAAAGTGAAGAGTGAAAAATGATAGAAGAATTTCATCCCCTGTAAACAGTTCCTGAAGTGGGTGTTTCGAATACCCAGATTTCATGAAGGGGTTTTAGTTCGGTGGCCAATCTATTCCATATCCAGATGGCCAGGTTTTCTGCAGTTGGATTTTCAAGGCCATATACGTCATTGATATATTTATGATCCAGGATTTGCTTTAATGGTTCAAATGCAGTCTTGATTTCAGCAAAATCGAATACCCAACCAAGTAATGGATCAAGTTCTCCTTTTAAGACAACGCGTATCTTATACGTATGGCCATGCACATTCTTACATTTATGCCCATCCGGCACATTGGGCAGGCTATGGGCGCAGTCAATACTGAATTCTTTGAAAACCTCCAGAATAGGCATAATGTCTGTGTAATGGTTGAAAAGAGATGTAAAAATAGCGAAGTGACCCCACCATCAGATAGAAAAAACAAAGGCACTGGATTGCTCCAGTGCCTCTTGGTAGCGGGGGCAGGACTTGAACCTACGACCTTCGGGTTATGAGCCCGACGAGCTACCAACTGCTCCACCCCGCGATGTTTCTTTTATCCTTTCTGTAAAGGATTAATTTTTATTGGACTTGAACCTACGACCTCTCGTACGGGCGAGCTACCAACTGCTAAACCGCGCGATGTTTCTTAACCTCTTTTCTTTCAAGCGGGACGCAAAAGTAGGAAATATTACGAAGAAAACAAAGGAAACTTAAAACCTGATCATATATTCCTTCGGAAATGCTGTTTTTACTCTTCCCTATGATCAATCCCCGCTTTAGCAACCCAAGCTATGTGGCGGATCCTGCGTTCAACATCCCGTCTCCTGACTCCTGCTTCTCAGGAGCTAATCCACCCCACTCCGCTCGCTGACTGATGATCTCATCATTGATCCATTGCTGAGACTGTCTGAGCAGCGCAAAAGCATTGTCTCCCTGGATGGCTTCGCCGACAGATAATTTAAGGTAGGTTCGGGGCTTAGCCAGGTATTTGAAATAGTGTCCAGCCATGGTATCTGTGTGATCCCAGTAGTCATCCAGGCTCTTGTATTCCATCGCAAAAGGGATCACCGGTACATTTAACTCAGCTGCTACATCAAAAGACCCTTTCTGAAAAGTAGCGGTCAATGGTTGCACGCCTGTCTTTCCTTCAGGATATATCAATACAGACTTACCTTCCTTTAATGCATTATAGATGGCTTCCTTAGATGCACTGCGGCTGGTCTTGCTTTCTTTATTGACAAAAATAATTCCTGATATCTCTGCCCCTTTTCCTACAAACGGATAATTACGTACATCTGATCTGCTCACTGGATTAGCTTCAAGGTAAGCCAGGCATACAAATGGATCGAGGGATGACCTGTGGTTTCCGACGTACAGATAATTTCTGTCGTGCGGAAAATGCCCTTTGAGTTCAACTTTATAATTCAGAATCAGCACGGCAGATTTTGCCCAAATATGCCTGATCTTTAAACGAATTTTATATCTTTTAACCGGCAGTAACCCAACCAGGACTACGGCTATAAATGCCAGCATCGACGACAGCGCGAAGAAGAACAACCTGATGTATCCACGGATTTTATTTCCAAGCATAAAAGGATATTTAATAAAGTCGGTCGTAGAAGACTTATACGCGTTCGATGATAATAGCAGAAGCACCCCCACCACCATTGCATATGGTAGCCAATCCATATCTGCC
This sequence comes from Saprospiraceae bacterium, assembly GCA_031402955.1. Taxonomy (GTDB): domain Bacteria; phylum Bacteroidota; class Bacteroidia; order Chitinophagales; family Saprospiraceae; genus Opimibacter. The sequence goes on along the minus strand of JANNSS010000192.1, from coordinate 15,259 downwards.
CTCCTTTTGCTGTAAGACATGCGTAAGGGTGGTGATAATCCTTGCCCCGGAAGCTCCCAGAGGATGCCCTATAGCACAAGCACCACCATTGACATTGACTCGTTGGTGATTGATGTCCAAAACTTTTTCGAAGGCCATGGGCACAACCGCAAAAGCTTCATTCACTTCAAAAAAATCAATATCATTCTTGCTGAGTCCGGCTCTATCCAGCGCCTTTGGTGTGGCCAGGGTTGGAGAGGTGGTGAACCAGAATGGATCTTGTTCAGCATCAGCGTAAGATACAATCCTGGCAATCGGCTGGAGTCCATATTTTTTCACAGCTTCTCCACTGGCCAATATAAGTGCTGATGCGCCATCATTGATCGTTGAAGCATTGGCAGCAGTCACTGTGCCATCTGGACTGAATGCAGGTCTGAGTGAGGGTATTTTATCGAAATCAACTCTAAAACACTCTTCATCCTGATCAATCACCAATGCAGGTCCTTTTCGGGAAGCAATTTCAACAGGTGTAATTTCATTTGCAAACCTGTTTTCCTTTGTTGCTGCCTGAGAACGTTTGTAGGATTCAATGGTAAATGCATCCTGGGCTTCACGAGTGATACCATATTTCTCGGCCGTTTTATCAGCACTGACTCCCATAGCACTCTGGCTATAGACATCAGTGAGTCCATCCTTACTGAGACCATCAATTAATTCAGAATTGCCAAATTTCTGACCCCATCTGACACCGGGTGCATAGAAAGGTATATTCGACATACTCTCCATCCCTCCGGCTACAATGATATCGGCATGTCCCAAAGCAATACTTTGGGCGCCAAACATCACCGCTTTCATACCTGAAGCACAAACCTTATTTACTGTCGTGCATGGGACATCGTAAGGTAAGCCTGCTCCTAATGAAGCCTGCCTGGCCGGTGCCTGCCCAAGATTTGCTGAAACGACATTGCCCATAATGACTTCCTGTACCTGATCAGGTTGCACGTTTGCGGCTGCGAGTGCACTTGCAATAGCTTTTGCACCAAGCGCAGTCGCCGAGAGGCTGGCCAGACTCCCTCCGAAACTACCTATTGGTGTACGAGTGGCGGATACGATATATATTTCCTTTATCATTTTCTTTCCTTTAGCGGCGACAAAACTAAACAATACACCAGTAAACAGGTTCATCCTGACCAGCCTTATAGTGCCACAGGCTTCCACAATGAAAAATATTTTATGTTTGCAGTCCGAAAAGGGGCTATAGCTCAGCTGGCTAGAGTGCTTGCATGGCATGCAAGAAGTCGTGGGTTCGAGTCCCATTAGCTCCACTTAAGGACCCCACAATGGGGTCTTTTTTTTGCCAAGCAGTCAGGTGATCAGATTATTATCCTTTCTCTATAGGATCATTGTCCGCCTATCTCCTGCATCCTTTTTCCTGCCTCCTTTTTCCTGCCTCTTGTTTCCTGCATCCTGTTTCTTGCCTCCTGCCCCCTGTTTCCTGCCCCCTCTATTAACCTAAATCTTACTCTATTCTGCTATATGTAATAAGGATATTTAGTTTACCTTTGAATTCTTATTGAGGCGTTCCATTCAGCGACTTGTTTTTAGCCTAGCCTTTAACTTAGACCAGCTGTGCACACTTCAAAGAATATCAAAACATTAACTTTTTTTATAAATGAAACTTTTTGTCGCTAAACTGCCCCAGAACGTCACTTCTGAACGTCTTAAGGCTATGTTTGAATCCTATGGCAGCGTAATTGACGCCAAGGTTATTACTGACCGCGATACCGGCATGTCTAAGTGCTACGGCTTTGTGGAAATGGCTACTGAAGAAGCAGCCCGGGATGCTATTGACAGACTCAATGGCACTGAAATGGATGGTAAAGAAGTCCTGGTAAAGGAATCTGATCCGGCACCACGCAGCAATGATCGCGGTGGTGGAAGGGGTGGACCAAGACCAGGAGGAAGACCACCATTTAGCCCAGGCGGCGGAGGCGGTGACCGGAGATCTAGCGGACCAAGGCCCGGCGGCGATCGTTGGGGCGGAGGTGGCGGCGACGACCGTTCCAGATCATCAAATCGTTTTCAGGACGACCGTCCTAAAAAACGATACGATGATGACTTTGATGACAAACCAAGACGCAAAAGGATCTGATCACAGATCCAGCTGAGTTTTCTTAAAATACTGTATACCAAACAAAAGGTAGAGGTTCACTTCGCTGAGCCTCTACCTTTTATTTGCACAAGTATCTGAGAAGCCCCATTGCTTATTGCTTATTGCTTATTGCTTATTGCCTGCTGCTAACTGTTAACTGCTAACAGCTAACTGCTATCCCGCCATGCGGCTTCCCGTACGGGCGGGATCTTCGCTGCGCTCGAACTGCTTACTGCTTACTGCTTACTGCTTACTGCTTACTGAATACTGAATACTGATTACTACTTACCCTTTCCCTGCACCAGAATAAGCATCGTATAAAATAAAATTTTGATGTCCAGGCTGATCGACATGTTTTCAATATACAGGATATCAAATTTGAGCCGTTGCAGCATCTGTTCGATATTACTGGCATAACCATATTTGACCTGGCCCCAAGAAGTAATCCCAGGCCTTACTTTCAGTAAATGTTTGTAATGCGGTGCCTGCTCCATGATCTTATCAATGAAATACCTTCGCTCAGGCCTGGGACCTACCAGCGACATTTCACCAATCAATACATTCCACAACTGAGGCAGCTCATCAAGTCTCCACTTGCGCATGACCGCACCCCAGGGTGTACATCGGTCATCTCCATCAAAGGACAATTGCGGCGTACCCCCTTCAGCCCCGGTATACATGGACCGGAACTTGTGGATCATAAACGGATTTCCGTTGAGTCCAACCCTTTCCTGGGAATAAAACACAGGACCGGCAGAAGAAAGCCTGACCCGAATAACAATATACAAAAACACAGGGAGCAGAATGATAAGACCCACTAAACTGACGGTGATATCCATTAACCGCTTGACTAGTTTCTCCCAGTTAAGCATAAGCCCTTGCCTGATTTCAATCAGCACTGCACCATACAAATAATTCATTTTAACAGTACCCAAGAGGATATCATACATGTCAGGTATGATCTTGACGAGGACCTCTTCGTTAAAATCAAATAGCACATCGAGTATGCCTTTGAGTTTATTGTGCTCTGAAGTTTCAATTGCAATCAGTGCTTCTTCGACTTCATAAGTTTGTATGATGTCAGGCAACTGATCAATGGTGCCGAGTTTGTTGAGATGTCCATCTAAAGCATTCGGGCCACTGACTTCACTTTCAATAAAACCAATCAACCTGTTGCCAAGGCTTTTTTTCCGGGTCCGTATTTCTTCAAATAATTCAAACGCTTTTTGGTTACCCCCTATAATAATGGTGGTATATGTAATTTTTCCCGATCTCAACCTTCTGCTCGCTATGGTCAGGACAATCATCCTGACGACCGCTGTAATGCTGAAATGAAGGAGGAACAACCTGAAAAAAGATTGCACATAATCGGAGACGTCGTCCGCCTGGTCATCGAGCAACAATGTGAAGAAGATGATCACAACACCAGCCAGCGATAAGAAAAATGTTCTGACCAGCGTCGTCAGCCTTGACAATCTGTAGATATCGCGGTATCTATCAAATATCCAGTAAAAGATAATCCATGCCAATGGCACAATCACCAGTCCATACCAGAAATTGTGATCGTTAACCACACCATCTTCAAACGTCTTTCCTTCTCCGTGTGCACGGAAATAATAAAATAATGCCCAGGCAACCATGGCTGAAGCCAGGTCAGCGCAGCCATATAAAAACATATGAAATCCCCTGATTTTCTTCATAATATCAGAGATGAACCACCTTTATATTGTCCAGGAAAATATTGTACTCAGGCTCCGCTGAGCCTGCAGGATACAATGATCGGAATAAAATTTTATAGGCTGGGGACCCTGAGATTTCAAGCTGATCCGTGAGGTCGATATAAAGCATATTCCAATCCGGTGAAGGACGAACAAGGTAAAAGAAATAGGAGGCTGATTGGCCATCGAGGTTAATACCCAGAAGACCAATACTAAACTCGATTTCACTCTTATACCTGAATTCAAGATAAGTGGGCTTACTACCATCCGTCGTCAAACCAGACATTGGAACAGCATGTCCTACTTCGATAAAATTAGCTGCTTCCGAAAGCACCATTTGCCCTGAAAACTGACCCTCAAATACATCATTAGAGGAACGGATCAATTCACTCGCAGCTACTGTATCTCTATTGTCCGTAAATGCATTGTTCAATTCAAAATCTGCGAGCAAACTAAAAACCGTGGCTGGTTGATAGAAAGTTACTGGCAGTGCATCAATGTTTACACCTTCTGCAGCTGTGATTTCTATACTATCATAGGCAAACATCGGATATTGAATTGGGTCACCTGCAATGCCATTATTTCGAATCCCAGGATAAAAAGTAAACTTGGTTTCGCCTGTCCCCAAATAATATATGTCCACAGGTGGCGAAAAAACGCCCAGAAAGCTGCCATTGGCTCGAACCCATGTCTCCGTGATCTTATTATTGTCTGATCCTTGACCTGACTGGATATCAAAATCGAAGGGTTCCAGATGTACTACAGTCGGATTGGACTCATCAGGATTAATCACATCACAACTGGCTATACCAATTGACATGGTTAGCAATAGCCACAACATCCCGCTATTCACCTGATTACTTTTCATGTTTCATGATTTGTTCCATGATCTGCGATGCTACCTCCACAGCCCTGGCTCCTTGCTGAAACGATACACCTGTATCTGAATTGTTACAAATAGCATGATAAAACTCTGTAAGCTCCAATTCAATCGCATTATGCTTGCTGACGACAGGATTATCGGCTGCAATCCACCGGTCGCCCTCAGGCAAATCCAGTTTCATAGTCAACATATCACTTGGCTCAGCATGAAAAAGTTTCACAACCTGCACTTCGTGATTTAAAAAATCCATAGCCATATATTGATCACGCTGGAACAGACGCAACTTACGCATTTGTTTAAGACTGATCCGACTGGCTGTCAGGTTGGCTACAGCGTCATTTTTAAAGGTGATCCTCGCATTACAGATATCAGCGGATTTCCCGGCCACACCTACTCCATTCGCTTCGATGTGATCCACTTCAGAATCAACCATGGATAGGACAAGATCAATATCGTGAATCATCAGATCCATCACTACCGGAACATCCATACCCCGAACATTGAAAGGTGCAAGTCGATGCGCTTCGATGAAAACAGGTTTGTCAATTCCCATCTGCTGAGCGGCTATGAAAGCTGGATTATACCTTTCTACATGACCAACCCTTCCGACCAATTCCTTTTTGGCAATCAAATCAGCAAGTTTTCGGCTCGTCCCCGGATCACCTGTCAAGGGTTTTTCAATGAAGAGGTGCTTACCTGCTTCAATGGCGGCCACAGCCATATCAAAATGAAGCATCGTCGGAGTCACAATGCATAATGCTGCAACTCGGTCCATTAAGGCAGTCGGACTTTCAAAAGCCGTCAAGTTATACTTAGCGGAAATCTCTTCGGCTCTGGCTTGATCAACATCATAAAAGCCGACGAGTGAAAATCCCTCAATCCGACTGAGGCACTCAATATGATAGCGGCCCAGATGCCCTGCTCCGATAACGCCTATTTCAACTTGATGATTCTGCCCCATACGGTCCTTGTTATTTCATTCAAATGATTGACTTCCTTGCCAACGGTTTAGATAAAGAAGTCATTCTGTTAAATGATCATTTGAATTTTTATACAATGAATGTCCTTGCTCTCTCCAATGCTTCCTTGAGGCCTTCAGGTGAAGTACCACCTGCCGTCGCAAAGAAAGGCTGTCCACCACCACCTCCATGGATTGATTTTGCTAAATCCTTTATGATATTTCCAGCATGAAGCTTTTTGGTTTTCACCAGTTCTTCACTAATGTAAAGCGTAAGCTGTGCTTTGCCATCTCCTTTTGAACCTAACAATAAAAAGTTCTGATCTCCCAGTTCCTGACCCATCTGGTAAATCATTTGCTTGATTAACTTCTGATCTGAGATATCCACTTCATGACTGACAAACATGATGTCGTTGATGGTTTCAACGCTTTGCATCAATGCCGATTTAATCATAGATGCTTTTCCAGCTTCTACTTCTTCGATTTGCTGTTTCAGTTCTTTGACTTCAGCCATCAATTCCTTCAGTGCCTTGATCGGGTCAGCAGGATTTTTCAATTCTGATTTGATCTGTGCCAGCTGATGAAGCTGGTCATTGACATATTTTTCTGCGCCATCCGCAGTTACTGCTTCAATGCGTCTGACACCTGCAGCCACTGCGGATTCCGATATGATCTTTAAGAATCCAATATGGCCCGTTGATTTGACATGACAGCCTCCGCAGAGCTCAATAGAATATGCAGGATCAAAGGTGATCATACGCACTTTTTCACCATACTTCTCACCAAACAACATCCTCGCTCCGGATTTTTCTGCCACGCTGATAGGGATGCTGCGTTCTTCTTTCAACTGAATATCTTCCCTGATTTTTTGGTTGACAATAGTTTCTATTTTTTGCAATTCTTCAGCCGTCACTTTTGCAAAATGTGAAAAGTCAAAACGGAGATAATCTTCATTCAATAAGGAACCTCTTTGCTGCACATGATCCCCGAGGACTTCTCTTAAAGCTGCGTGCAACAAATGCGTTGCTGAATGATTATCTTCAATCAGTCGTCTGCGCTTAACATCAATACTAGTCGTAACGGGAGCAGAAACATCCGCAGGCAATCGCATAGCGAGATGGATAGGTAGATCGTTTTCCTTGATCATATCCACGACGTTGATCTTCTCGTTACCAAAAGTCAGCGTTCCTCTATCACCTACCTGGCCTCCTCCTTCAGGATAAAAAGAAGTGCGGTCAAGCACTAATTGATAATGGATGCCATCCCTGTCTTCTACAGTTCTGTATTTAACGAGTTGGACACCTTCAAGCACATCATGATCGTACCCATCAAATACTGGACTTGATGTCGTTGGATTCACTTCGATCCAATCTCCGGTTGCTAAAGTTGCATCAGATCTCGAACGATGCTTCTGTTCCTGAAGAGCTTTATCAAAACCTGCTTCGTCAATAGACCATCCTTTTTCAGCAGCCATCAATCGAGTCAGGTCAACCGGAAATCCATATGTATCATATAATTCAAAAGCGTCCTTACCTGCAATGACTTTGTTGGTAGCCTTCAATGTTTCAAACCGCTTGATGCCTCCTTCCAGCGTTCTTAAAAAAGAAATTTCCTCTTGCTCAATGACGCGTTTTACAAAATCTTTTTGCTCCTGGAATCCCGGAAAAATGTCTTGGAAAAAATCGGCCAGCAATGGCACGAGCCGATGCATCAATGGTTCCTTCGTATCGAGAAAAGTATAATAATATCGTACTGCCCTTCGAAGGATTCTACGCAATACATAACCAGCTCCGGTATTGGATGGCATCTCTCCATCCGCTATTCCAAAACTCACTGCCCGGACATGGTCAGCAAGTACCCGCATAGCTATGTCGGACATGACTGCACCTGTGTAGTCATTGCTATAAGGAATGCCCGTAGCTTGCTCTACATAATGGATCATGGGAGCAAAAATATCTGTATCGTAATTGGAAGTCTTACTCTGAATGACGCGTACCAATCGTTCAAATCCCATACCTGTATCAACATGCTTTGCAGGTAACGGCTCAAGGGAGCCATCCGCTTTGCGATTAAACTGCATGAAGACCAGGTTCCAGATTTCAATTACACTTGGATGTCCGGTATTGACGAGATCGGCGCCGGGAATTAAACTACGCTCTTCTTCGCTCCGGAGATCAACATGAATTTCCGAACAAGGACCACAAGGTCCGGTATCTCCCATCTCCCAAAAATTATCCTTCCGGTCAAAGGATAAAATCCTTTCGTTAGGCATCCATTGCTTCCATATCTCTCGGGCTTCGGTATCCTCGGCCAAGCCATCTGCTTTATCACCACCAAATACACTCGTGTAAATGCGGTCAGCCGGCAACCCAAGCCGGACAGTCAGCAACTCCCACGCCCAGTCAATGGCTTCCCTTTTAAAATAATCACCAAAAGACCAATTGCCCAACATTTCAAACATCGTATGGTGATAACCATCCCTTCCTACTTCTTCAAGGTCATTGTGTTTTCCACTCACCCGCAGGCACTTTTGGGTATCAGCGATTCGCTTGTGAGTAGGTGGCTTATGTCCGAGGAAATAATCCTTAAAGGGGTTCATCCCAGCGTTTGTAAACATCAACGTAGGGTCATCCTTATTGACCATCGGGGCTGACGGAACAATGGTATGCTGTTTCTCCTCAAAAAATGCTAAAAAGATACTCCGGATTTCCTTGGCAGATCTAGCCATAATGTATTTTTATTGTGTGTTTTATAAATTAAGATAATTTATTATATATTCAATGGTCTGGTTTCAAGTATATATTGCAGATAAAAAGGATATATAATAAATCGTTAAATGTTTTGTAAACAGATCCTCAACAACTATCTTCGCAAAACGATCCCATCGTCCACATCTTGAATAACGCTTTTTTAAAGGCGAGGTCAAAATTAGTCAAATCAGGTTATTTCATGGCTGGAAAGAAGTACGTTTACAACGAAGCCTCCCTCTCTTTTGAGGAATATAAGACGCCGGGCAAATTCAGATTGCTCACTTTGTTTGGTTACCTCTGTGCAACAGTGGTTACCTCACTTCTTTTCTTTTTCCTTCACAATACCTATTTCCCTAGCCAACAGGAACTCGCCCTTAAGCGGGAGCTCGAGCAAATGAAATATCACTATGATGGGATTACCGAGCAAATAGATGAAATGTCCTCTGAACTCGCTAACGTCCAGGAAAGAGATAGAGGCATTCACCGCTTTATGCTGGGTATGGAGCCTATTGACGAAGCGGTTTGGAATGGGGGTGTCGGTGGTAGTGATAAGTACCAGAACTTCGCAAAATTCCCTAATACCGGTCAACTGCTGATTTCCACTCAGGAAAAAGTGGACAAGCTGATGCTTCAGCTGAAAATCCAGAAGAATTCATTAGATACCATTCTTTCAAATGCCAATAACCGTGCTGACATGATTGCCAGCATCCCTAGTATAAAGCCAGTACGAATTGATCTGTTAAATAAAAACCTGAATGCCATGTCAGGCTTTGGTATCAGGCTGCATCCGGTGCACAAAGTTGACAGGATGCATGCCGGCATTGACTTTACAGCGCCACAAGGAACACCCATACAGGCGACCGGGAATGGCAAAGTAGTCAAGGCAGAGCATGAACGCTACGGATACGGAAATCACGTCATTATCGATCATGGTTGGGGTTATAGCTCTCTATACGGACATATGTCAAGCTTCAATGTAAAGGTTGGAGACATCGTCCAAAAAGGCCAGACCATTGGAAAAGTGGGTGACACTGGAACTTCCACTGCCCCACACCTGCATTATGAAGTCCGCTCAAAAGGCAATCCGGTGGATCCGATTACCTATTGCATGGATGACCTTACTCCTCAGGAATACCAGCAACTGGTTGCATTAGCTGCGCTGGAAAATCAGTCTTTCGACTAACTGCAAGGGGCAAGGGGTAATTCTAAGCCCAACTGTACCTGCTACCCAATTTAAATTCCTACTAATTAAAGATCCGTTTACTAAACAGCAGATGAAAGTCTACGGCTTGCAGATAGTTTATCCCGGTATATTACCAAATGCGCGTTCCTAGTTGATCTCCCGAAGCACCGTAAGGTGCTGGTTCTAAATATACTCCTTGCTCCTTGCTAACCACTTCCCGAAAGATTGCAAACAGATTGATGGAAAACCCTTATTTTGAGCTAGTAAGGTGTGACTTATAGAGATTTATTATTATATTTCACTTTTGAATATTGGATGGTATTTAACTAAAGCAAGAAAAAAACGGTAGGAAGCAGGAATGAAAGAGAATCATCCGGCTATCAAACCGCCAAAAGGGAATGAAATCGATTGATACCCAAAACCTGGACAAACTTTACTATAGTATTGGTGAAGTTTCTGAGATGTTCGACGTTTCACGGTCCCTCTTAAGGTATTGGGAGAATGAGTTTTCCTTTCTGACCCCCAGGAAAAACAGAAAAGGAGACCGGCTTTTTACGAAGGAAAATATCCAGCAAATCCAAATCATCTACAATCTGGTTAAAGAGAGGGGGTTTACATTGGATGGGGCCAAGCAGGAACTTAAAAAAGAAAAAGGTCCATTGTCTGAACAAGCGAATCTTGTAGACCGCCTGAAAACCATTCAATCCCGCCTCAAGGATCTGGACGACAAACTTACAACCTAGCGTTGATCCATTATACCTTACCAACACTGATAAATGAAGTACAATACCCTATTTCCGGTGCTTCATTAGATGCAATGATCAGCGTCTGTGTGGTGCCCAACTGATCAAGTAGTTGATAAAACCAAGCTTTGCCCTGCACATCAAGATTGGAACCAGGTTCGTCAAGCATGATCAATGGTCTGTCATCCAATAATGCAAGACCGAGTTTGATCCGCTGTTTCATGCCGGATGAAAACGTTTTTATCTGGCGTTCAGGATCGAACGGATATTCAAGCCTTTCCTGCCAATCTTCATATTGCTTAAAAACTTTCAACAGCCCAAGCTGGTGATGTAGCCGGAATAACTCAGGTAAATTTAATTCCTCAATGACCGTATTGTATGGGGCCACAAAATGCACATACCGATAAAGTATATCATCTGATACCGTCTGGCCCTTTAGTGAATATTGAATGTGTCCACCGGAAGCCAATAAGCCTCCGGAAAGTATTTTCAGCAGCGTAGACTTACCTGATCCATTCGGGCCTGTAATGGCAAACCGCGAGCCGGACTCTATTTGAAAAGTCAAGTCCTTAAATACTGTTCGTTGATTAAAAGCTTTACTCAGCTTTTGTATAGACAGATCCATTAACCGGATTATGTGCCCTGAAACCTCGCATGATGCCTCTCTCTGCCTGATCTACAAAATCGAGGATGAGGTCTTTCTCTGGTCTGTTAGGAATCGTTTCCTTGATGACTGAAACGGCCTGAGAGATATTATACCCTCTGACAAATAATACACGGTAGATATCCTGGATAGCATGTATTTGATCCTGTGCAAATCCTCTTCGCTTCAAGCCCGTCACGTTTACACCAACAAAAGAAAGTGGTTCACGTGCAGCTTTCACAAACGGTGGAATATCCTTGCGAACGAGAGAGCCACCACCAACCATCACATGGTCACCAATCTTGACAAATTGGTGTACAGCAACTAAACCGCCGATGACAACATGGTGTCCAACATGGATATGTCCTGCCAGGTTCACATTGTTGGCCAGTATGGTATGCGGACCTACAATGCAATCATGAGCTACGTGTACATAAGCCATCAATAGGCAATGATCGCCAATATATGTTTTGAAACTGGCTTTTGTACCACGATTGATGGTGCAATATTCACGGATCGTAACATTATTGCCAATCTCAAGTGTTGAACTTTCACCTTCAAATTTTAAATCCTGAGGTGAGGCTCCAACGACAGCTCCCGGAAAAATATTACAGTTGTTACCCATGCGGGTTCCATTCAGAATACTGGCGTTAGCCCCAATTCGACATCCATCTCCGATGACTACATCTTCTTCAATGGTCGTAAAAGGTCCTACCTGGACATTACGTCCTATCTTTGCGTTTCGATGTATGTTATTCATTTGGAGGTTGATTGCGCACGATCTGTGCTGTTAACTCGCTTTCAGAAACCAATTTACTACCAACGTATGCAGTACCATACATCAGGCAAATTCCTCTCCTGACTGCAGATAACAATTCCATTTTAAGGATCAGCTGATCTCCAGGGCTGACTTTGTATTTAAACTTCGTATTATCTATTTTAAGTAATAAGGTTCCCCAGTTTTCCGGATCTTCTACTTTTGATAAGACAAAAACCCCGCCAACCTGAGCGAGCGCCTCAATCTGCAGCACTCCCGGAAAAATGGAATTGCCTGGAAAGTGGCCTTGAAAGAATGGCTCGTTAAACGTAATGTTCTTGACACCCACAATGTAATTGTCGGTCATCTCTACAATCTTATCTACCAACAGAAAAGGATACCTGTGGGGAAGGAGCTTTCGGATGGACTCTATATCAAATAAGGGTGGCTGATCCGGATCTATACGAGGCCTGCCTCTCAACTTGCGTTGCTCCATCATCTTCCGCTTGAGCAGCTTGGTAAACTCTATGTTGGCAGTATGACCTGGTTTACGCGCCACTATCTTGCCTTTAATCGGTTTTCCAAGCAAAGTTAAATCACCAAGCACATCAAGCAATTTATGCCTGGCGGGTTCATTTTCAAACTTAAGGGAAGTGGTATTCAGTATACCCGTCTTTTCAACCTTGATACTTTGCTTCCCGAGCTTCTTTGCTAACCTGTCAAGCTCATCCTGATCCATAAGCCGGTCAGCAATAACAACCGCGTTATCAAGATCTCCACCTTTAATAAGGTTCTGATCAAAAAGTTGTTCAAGTTCCCTGACAAAAACGAAGGTTCTGCAAGGGGCTATCTGCGTTGCATAATCATCAATATTCTGAAGACTGGCGTATTGATGTCCTAGTATCTGGGAATTGAAGTCAATCATTGCTGTGACTTCAAATTTATCACCAGGCAGTGCAAGAAGCTCTGTGCCGGTTACTTCATCCCGGAAAGAAATGGGTTCTTCAATTTCAAAATATTCGCGGTCAGTAGCCTGTTCCAAAAGTCCTGCACCCAGAATCCCATTTACGAAATCAATGGCACTGCCATCCATGATCGGTATTTCCGGACCGTTCACCTTGATCAGCACATTATCGACTCCGGTACCTGTCAATGCAGACAAAACATGCTCAACGGTACTGATCTGTGCCTCCCCGTTACGAATAGTAGTACCACGGTTTGTCGAAACAACCTGGTTTACGTCTGCAGTGAGCACTGGTTGATCCTGCATATCCACCCGCATGAACCTGATTCCATGATTAACTTCAGCAGGTTCAAATTCGATAATAACTGTTTTGCCGGTATGAAGTCCTACCCCTTCCAAACTGAATGATTTGGCTAATGTCTTCTGTTTCATAGGCTATCCGCTTTTAAGGTAGCAATTTGTTTTTCTAATTCCTCAATTCTTTTCATGTATGCGGGCAATTGCTTAAACACTGCATACGATTTTAAATAATCATTATACTGGATGGCCGGATAACCGAATAACCTGGTTCCTTCAGGATACTTACCCGAATGAACTCCACTCTGTGCCTGTATTTCTATACGATCTGCAATATGTATATGTCCTGCAATACCAACTTGTCCGCCTATCCTGGCATGATCACCGACGCTGGAGCTCCCAGCAATACCTGCTTGAGCAGCAATGACCGTATGCTCTCCTATTGTCACATTATGAGCTATCTGGACAAGGTTATCAATCTTTGTTCCTTTACCGATTTTAGTAAAATTCAGTGTTCCTCTGTCTATTACTGTATTGGCCCCTATTTCTACATCCTCTTCAAGGATGACGCGGCCTACATGGTTTATTTTGAGATACTGTCCTTTTTCATCAGGTCTGTATCCAAATCCGTCACAGCCTATCACGGCATTAGCATGGACGATGCACCTGTCTCCGATGATGCAGTTGGGATAAATTCTCACACCCGGATATATGACCACATCTTCCCCAATCTGCGAACCATGTCCGATAAAAACATGTGGATATATAATTGATCGGGTGCCGATCACAACGTCCTTTTCAATGACAGCAAATGCGCCAATTGATATATCCTGAGCCACTGCAAAGTCTGTAGGTAACTGGGCCAGATCTGAGATACCAGGTTTAGGTGTTCCGTTTTTACTGAATTTCTCAACCAGGAACATCATAGCACCGTATACATCATCCACCTTGATCAAAGAAGTCTTCAGCTCCGTTTTAGGTGTAAAATCTCTGGATACAATCAATAAGCTGGCATCCGTAGTATACGCATACTCTTCATATTTTGGGTTCGCCAAAAAAGTTACTGTACCCGGAATTCCTTTGTCAATCTGTGAAGGTCCGTAGATCTTCATGTCCCCATCACCTATCAGTTCACCCTGGAGCAGCTCGCACAATTGTGCTGCATTGATTATCATGGCGCAAAATTAACATTCGTGGGATATCTGTACCAGAGAAAGACCGATATATTCACCTAAATATTGAAAATAGAATTACCTACACATGTATCCGAAATCTGATATATCAGCTTCTCTGTATAATTTTGAGCCATGACCAGCAGTAAGAAACCAATAAAGAAGACCGCCAAAAGCGGGACTAAGAACAAGAAGTCTTTGATCCAAAGGCTTGACAGTCAGGACTGGAAGTGTATTGCCGGGGTATTAGCTCTGACTTTTATCGCTTTCATTTCGGCGCTGAACAATGAGTTTGTCAACTGGGATGACGACTATAATCTGGCCAATAATACCAATACCGCCCTGCTCACCTGGGATAATATTGTTAAAATTTTCAGCGAACCGGTCATCGGGAATTACAATCCCCTACCGATTTTGACATTTGCCATCGAACGGTCGATTTTTGGGCTGGATCCTACAGTCTACCACGTCAACAATGTCCTGCTCCACCTTCTTTGTGTTTTTTTCATTTTCAGGATATTCAGGTCTTTAAACCTGACCAGTCTGGCTGCAGGTGCAGGCGCTCTTCTGTTTGGAATACACCCCATGCGTGTTGAATCGGTGGCCTGGGTGACAGAACGTAAAGATGTGTTGTTTGGAGCTTTCTTCCTGGCTGCCCTGTGGTTTTACATTCAGTATGTTAAAACAGGCTATGTAAAGAAATATTTTTACGCTGCGCTAGGTCTGTTCATTTTTGCCTTGTTTGCTAAAATTCAGGCGGTCAGCTTACCGCTGACTATGCTTCTGGTAGATTATTACTTCAAAAGGCCGCTTCAAATTAAACTGGTGATTGAAAAATGGGCTTTTTTCGGACTGTCACTGCTGATTGGGCTCGTGGGTATTTATTTCCTCAAAGATGAAGGTTCGATAAATGATACGACTACCTACACCTTTATCCAAAGGTTATTGATCGGTGGATATTCTTTAGGGGTGTATGTGGCAAAATTTATATTCCCTTACAATATGTCACCATTGTACCCTTATCCTGCCTCCCTGCCGGCAGATGTGTACATTATCGGTC
>JANNSS010000191.1:0-6503 GCA_031402955.1 Saprospiraceae bacterium | reverse complement strand
TAGTGGATGGCGGCCTTTCAGGCCTTGGTGGCATGCTCTATTTTCCCTGGGCTATCACCCAGGGTTAGTGGATGGCGGCCTTTCAGGCCTTAATGGCATGTTAAGCTTTTTTAGTCTTTATCCTCCAGGAAAAAGATCTCTTCTACTGACTTAGAAAATACTCTTGCAATTTTAAGGGCAAGCACAGTGGATGGCACATACTTATTTGCTTCCATAGCATTGATGGTCTGGCGGCTGACGGAGATGCGGTTGGCGAGGTCTTCCTGCGTCAGATTGAGAATCGCCCGCTCTACTTTGATTCTATTTGTCATCAGCCATGGATTTAGAGTTCCTGTACAGGATGTAATTAAACCGGATGATAAAAATGATCAGGATGGTAAACATGTTGTAGACCATCACATTGAAAAAGGCTAATCCCCAGACAAAAATCAAACAGAGTAACAATAATGCGTAATTGACCCATACCGACCACATCAGGGAAGAGAGACGCAGGTTAGCAATAAATTCATCCTCCATTTTCTCCTTAGCAAAGCTGACCATAAGGCCGCCTAAAATGAATAGTATTCCCACGAGTGTGTTGGTCACATCTGTGGTAATGACAGTGAAAGTTTTTCCATTGCCGGAGGCCTCA
This sequence comes from Saprospiraceae bacterium, assembly GCA_031402955.1. Lineage (GTDB taxonomy): Bacteria > Bacteroidota > Bacteroidia > Chitinophagales > Saprospiraceae > Opimibacter. The sequence continues at coordinate 5,872 of JANNSS010000191.1, read as the reverse complement.
CGATTTCCAAAGAACAGATCATCATTAAAAATGGCAAAGACTTTTGTCGTAAGCCAATTCGACTCATATTCTGTTGCGATGAGAATGATACCTGCAATGGCAGCAGGGATAAGGATCATCCAACCGATCATCTTGAAGCGGTTGGGCAATAAAAGTGTTTGGTTCATATGAAAGGTTTATAGGTTGATGAGTTGATAGGTTGATGAGCTTAGGGGCTTAGGAGGTTAGGAGGTTAGGAGGTTAGGAGGTTAGGATTATTATTTGGTTACGATTTAATAACTAATCAAATGTAATGTTTATTTTACATTATGTATTAATTTTTTGTCTTTTTGTAAGAATTATTTAACATAAACATCTAAGCAATTGGTTTTCAGGCTTTAAAAAAAATAGATGAACCCGCTTGGGTAGCTTGTTCAACTGTAACTTATGAGACATATTGCAAGGCAGGATTGAGTGTACTTTTGAGCCAATCTACTATCAAGGACCTATGGATTTACAGGACTATCTCGAAATTTTCATCAATGGCTATAAAGGTTATGCCAATTACCTGTTTCATGAGATCACTACCCCATCCTGGCACAATTACTTTTATTGGCTGATCGGGGTCTCCCTTTTTTTCTTTTCCCTGGAGTATTTCAGGCCATGGAAAAAAGAACAAGGGGCGTGGACACGTGAATTCTGGCTGGACGTGTTCTATATGTTTTTCAATTTCTTTCTCTTCTCGCTGATCGGCTACAATGCAGTATCGAGTGTGTTTGTAGAAGCCTTCAATAATTTCCTGTCCAGTGTATTTGGTATCCGCAACCTGGTGGCGATCGAGATAGCGGCATGGGCCATATGGGTTCAGCTACTGACGATGTTTGTCGTGAGAGATTTTATCCAATGGAATATCCATCGGCTGCTGCACCGGGTGCCCTTCTTATGGAATTTCCATAAGGTGCACCACTCCGCCAAACAGCTTGGCTTTGCAACTCATCTCCGATATCATTGGATGGAAAACGTGGTCTATCGTGCGATCGAATATATTCCGCTGGGTATGATCGGTTTTGGAATCCAGGAGTTTTTCGTGGTGCATATCATAGCGCTGAGCATCGGCCATTTCAACCACTCCAATATCCAGATCCCGCTGGGACCGCTTAAATATCTGTTCAACAACCCGCAGATGCATAGCTGGCACCATGCGAAATATCTGCCTTCGAATATCAAGTATGGAACCAACTTCGGCATCTCGCTGAGCGTATGGGATTATTTGTTTGGGACCGTACATTTTCCGGATAGTGGAGAGACTATTGAACTCGGATATCCCGGGGATGAAGAGATGCCGCATACGTTTTTGCAGCAAGCGAAGTTTGGGTTTCGCAAGAATGCGAAGTGAATTCGTTGCGCACGAAGCGTGGAGATACGTGTTCTTTTTTGCCGCAAAAAAGAACCAAAAAGCTCGTCGCGCTAAAAACTCGCTTTAGTGTTTGTTCTTTTGCTTGACTGTCTGGTTTGCTGGCACGCTTATTTGTGTTTCAATTTCTGTTTCTTTCATCTGTTGTGCCCGATAGAGTTTTGTCAATGCATGAAACAGGACGTACGCGATGCTCAAACAGTTTAGCGCGACAGTCCTGTGCCGATTCGAGGTGATTTCTTTAGTATTCCTTTATATATAAAAAGGTCCCCTTTCAGGGGATTTAGGGGTCCACGGTCATTCTCGCGGCTCGGACAATATAGCGCGACAGGTTTGTGCCGATTCGAAGTGATTTTTTATGAGGGTAGGTGCGGGTAAGGATGAGTAAAGCACGCCCCGGGGTTTGCATGTTTAGCCTTGCGGGATGCGCAACACAGGCGCTGTACTGAGCGAGCGAACATGGATGAGAGACAGGCAGCCGAAGTAGGTGAGGGGGTAGCGCAGGCAAAATGGTTTCATCCGCGCAGCTCACACAATTTTGAGCGACGGATTGATGCCGATTCGAGGTGATTTTGTTCTCGCGGCTCAGACAGTTTTGAGCGACGGATTGTTACCTATTCGAAAATATTTTTTTGCCCCCCCGGTTGGTGAGCTGTAGACCAAGGATTAGCGTGTGCAGGTCGAACCATCAGGGGGTCAGGGGGTCATGTGGCATCCCTTCCGCCACTTTGAATATGTGCAGGATATAGGGAAACAATGCATCCATACTTTCTTCTGCTCCTCGCGTAGAGCCGGGCAATGCAAGGATGAGTGTATTGCCTTTTAAGCCGGCGACGCTTCTGGAAAGCATCGCATAGGGCATGTGTTGCTGGCCGTATTGTCGAGCGGCTTCGGCAATGCCGGGGATCTCGCGATCGAGCATCGGACGAATCGCTTCTGTGGTCACATCTCTGGGTGATAAGCCTGTCCCACCGGTGATAATGATCAGATCATACTTGTCATCACACAAGGATTGCACCTTAGTTTGTATATCAGGAATTTCATCAGGGATGATGGCGTAATCTTCTGTGTCAACATCCACTTTTTTCAGCTTTGCTATAATTGCTTTACCTGCAAAATCTTGTTTCTTACCAGCTGAAATACTGTCCGAACAAACAACGACTGCCGTTTTAAGTTTCCGCTTGAGAATATCTGCATATTGTGATTTCCCTCCCTTCTTGCTGACCAGTCTGATGTTTTTAATCTCAATGCCTTTGTCAATAGGCTTGAGCATGTCATAGATCGTCAAAGCGGTAACCGAGGCGCCATGCATAGCTTCTACTTCAACACCTGTCTTATACAATGTGTGTACTTCAGTCTCTATGATGATCTGAAGTCCCTCGATCCGGTGACGCACTGCTGCATACTCGACCGGTAGCGGATGACAATCGGGGATCATATCACTCGTCCGCTTGATACCAAACAATCCCGCTACCCTACTGGCTTCAAACACATCGCCTTTGGGAACAGTCTTGTTGAGGATTGCATCGATAGTGTCTTGTGAACTCACCACTACAATTGCTTCTGCAATGGCTGAGCGGTGGGTTATAATTTTGTGGGTAATATCAACCATGCGTAGGTGAGGAGCTTAGAAGGTTAGGAGCTTAGAGGATTAGGGGTTAAGAGATTAGATTAACCTTCTAAACTCCTAATCTCCTAAGCTTTTATACAGGTACTCCGTTTTGTGCTTTCGCTTTATACTGCCCCTTGCTCTTCCTGATATTGACAGCCACTACTTTATACTCCGGGCACATCGCTTCGCTATCACTCACGCTGGAAGTCAGGTCATTCATCTTGACTTCAGGAAAGTGGAAGGTGGAAGAAAGAATACCGGGTCTGACCTCATCGGTGAGATGGGCTTTGACATCGATCTTGCCACGGGCACTGATGATGCATACAAAGTCACCTTCATTGATAAGATGTTTAACTGCATCTTCCGGATGTATGAGTAAGACATCATCTGTCAGTATTTCTACATTACCAGTGCGGCGGGTCATCGTGCCGCAATTGTAATGTTCCAACTCACGGTTGGTGGTCAGGATGTATGGAAACTCTGCGCCGTGATTAACGATCTCTTCTGATTCCTTCCATGTGGCGACTTGAAATTTTCCTTTGCCGCGTTTGAAGGTATCAATGTGCAGTATCTCTGTATCCGTACCGTCTGGTTTGACGGGCCATTGTTTGCCGTTTTCTCCGAGTTCTTCCCATTTAACACCGGCAAAGAAGGGTACTATTTTAGAAATTTCTTCCAGCAGATGTGCAGGATCATAGTCAGGCTCCGGATAGCCCATCCTGGTCATGATCTCCGCGATAATCTGCCCGTCAGGTTTTGTTCCTTCGATTGGTGGAACTACTGCCTGCACTTTTTGAATTCTCCTTTCACCATTCGTAAAGGTTCCACTCTTTTCAAGGAAGGATGAAGCGGGTAAAACTACATGCGCCATTTTTGCAGTCTCTGTCATAAAGATTTCCTGAACGACTAAGAGATCCAGCTTACTCAATGCACTGATGACATGATTCGTATTCGGGTCTGTCTGCACATTATCTTCCCCCATCAGCCACATAGCTTTTAGTTTTCCACCAATTGCTGCATCATACATCTGAGGAATTTTCAATCCTGCATGTAACGGAAGTTTTGCATGATAGAAGTCTTCATACATAGTGTGATTCTCCGGCAGTGTAACATCGAAATAGCCTGCGCCTTGATGTGGCTGGCAACCCATATCTGCAGCGCCCTGTACGTTGTTCTGACCGCGCAATGGATTCACGCCGACTCCACGTCTTCCGATATTGCCGGTAATCATGGCCAGGTCAGCGATGAGCATGACTGTATAGGTTCCTTGTGAATGTTCGGTCACTCCGAGTCCGTGGAATGACATTGCATTTGGAGCATTCGCATAGGCCATTGCCGCTTTACGTGCCAATTCCCTATTAACACCGGTTATTTTTTCCAACTCATTGACATCAAGGCTCAGAATATGATTCTTAAAATCTTCATACCCTTCGGTCCGGCCTTCAATGAATGAAGTGTCATCCAAACCTTCCTTGATAATAAAGTAAAGCATCATATTTAACATCGCCACATTGGTGCCGGGGCGGAGTTGGAGATGATAGGTCGCATACCTTGCGATTTCAGTACGACGAGGATCAATGACAATCGATGTACCTTTCATCGCAAACTGCTTCATTTTGGCACCGGTGACAGGATGTGCATCGGTTGGATTCGCACCGATGACCATGATCAGATCTGTATACTTGAGATCAACTACAGAGTTTGTTGCTGCACCGGTTCCAAAGGTACGTTGCATACCAAGGGCTGTCGGTGAATGGCAGACCCTGGCGCATGAATCAATATTATTGGTACCAATCACCGCGCGAATAAATTTCTGCATCAGGTAATTTTCTTCATTGGTACAACGGGCTGATGAAATGCCACCGATGTAGTCAGGGCCGTATTCATTTATGATCGTCGTGAGCTTTGATGCGATGTAGTCATATGCTTCATCCCAGGTAGCCGGGACCAACTCTCCATCTTTCCGGATCAATGGTGTACGAAGGCGATCCGGGTGATTGTAGAATGAAAAGGCAAAACGTCCTTTCAGACAGGTATGTCCCTGGTTGACTTCGGCATCATATGGAGCCTGGATAGATTTTACTTTTTTGTTGACGACCGCTACATCGAGATTACAGCCTACGCCACAATAGGTACAGACCGTTCTTATCTTTTCATCCGCGACTACAGATTTCGATTCGAATACATCCGATATAGCAGAAGTCGGGCATGCTTGTGCACATGCTCCGCAACTAACGCAATCTGATTCAAAAAATGATTGTTCAAAACCCTTTACGATGTGACTGTCAAAACCTCTGCCCGCCATACTCAATACAAACTCACCCTGCACTTCGTCGCAAGCCCGAACACATCTGAAGCAATTGATGCACTTTGAAAAATCAGAAGTCATGTATGGATGACTCTTATCCTTTGGTTTGTCAAGATGATTTTTACCCGCCGGATATCTTACATCCCTGATCCCCACTCTTGCGGCAACGGTTTGAAGTTCACAGTTGTTGTTGACTTCACATGTAAGACAATCTAATGGATGATCTGTGAGCACCAGCTCGATGATATTCTTTCGAAGTCTTGTGATGCGCGCACTATCGGTGTAGATATATGAATTGGCCATCACTGGTGTATGGCATGAAGCCTGCACTTTAGCGGGGCCGTCTTTGACAAGGGCAACGTCTACGCTGCATACTCTGCAGGAGCCGAATGGATCGAGGTTTGGTGCATCACATAGTGTCGGGACAAAGTCCTGTCCAAAATGCCTGCGCACAAACTTAAGGATCGTGTCTCCTTCCCGGATAGCGAATGCCTGATCGTTGATATATGCTGTGAGTGACATGATGTCTTATGAATTAAAGTAAGGTGCGAGTTCTGAT
>JANNSS010000190.1:0-13020 GCA_031402955.1 Saprospiraceae bacterium | reverse complement strand
ACCGGTGATCACCAGGTCAATTTCAGAAAAATGGACCAGACCATCATAGCCCAAACCATGCACAACTGCAGTTTTAAGCAATACGACCCCGATCGTGATGGGTAGGGCGGCGATCATGGGTTTCCATTTGATGAGGTTGAGCTTCATGGAGGGCTTAGGAGATTAGAAGGTTAGGGGTTAGGAGGTTAGAAGGTTAGAATTACTTAATAAGCAATGGTTTCTCCGAGGCCGGCGTAAAGATAGTTTACGAAGAGTAAGAAGTGAGCAGTTAAAAGTTAGCAGTGAGAAGTGAGCAACTAGCAGTTAGTATTCGGTAATCAGTATTCAGTATTTATTCAGTGGGTGTAGGAGAATACTCTGGAAGCTGGTAGCTGATAGCTAAGAAACAGATAGCTGACAGCTGTAAACTGACAGCTCTTTAATAAATCTTCTTGCCAAACCTTTCTCTGATCTCCATTTCCAGGGACTCTTTGTGATCCGGGTGGGCTATATTCATCAGTGCATACGCGCGTTGCTGAAGGTTTTTGCCATACAGATAAGCTACACCGTACTCTGTCACCACATAATGGACGTGGGCACGCGTGGTGACAACACCAGCTCCCTGCTTGAGAAACGGCACTATTTTAGATTCTCCCCTGTTGGTCGTTGAAGCCATGGCGATGATTGGCTTACCCCCTTCTGATAGGGCAGCACCTTTGATAAAGTCCATCTGGCCGCCAACACCTGAAAACTGGTAGGTGCCTATAGAGTCTGCACAGACCTGGCCTGTGATATCAATTTCAATAGCGCTGTTGATCGCCGCTACCTTTGGATTTTTACCGATCACATAAGCATCGTTGACATAGTCGGATTCGAGAAATGCAAATTCAGGATTATCATCAATAAAGTCGTAAAGTTCTCTCGTACCCGTAGTGAAAGAGGTGATCACTTTACGTTTATGTTTCTTCTTGAATTTGTTCGTGATGTTTCCGCTTTTCAGGAGATCAATCACTCCGTCAGAAAACATCTCCGTGTGCACACCAAGGTCTTTATGGCCGGTGAGTTGTTGAAGCACTGCATCGGGGATAGTCCCAATACCTAGTTGCAGCGTCGCTCCATCTTCTATCAGCGAGGCACAATGCTTCCCTATGGCCTCTTCAGTGTGCGTTATAAGTTTTCTATAATCCACTTCAGGTAGTTCGTCGGCAACCTCTACCAATGCATGCACATCATTGATATGCAACAAACCATCACCATGTGTCCGTGGCATACGGGAATTGACCTGAGCGATCACATATTTTGCATTCTTGACGGCCGCTACCGCGACATCGACCGAAACGCCAAGGGAGCAGAAACCGTGCTTGTCGGGAGGGCTGATATTGATCATGGCTACATCGATCGGGAGGATTTTCTTATGAAACAACCCGGGGATCTCGCTCAGGAATACAGGAATATAATTACCCATCCCGTTATTGACTGCCTGACGGATGTTTTGGGAAACGAATACTGAATTGAAGTGAAAAGCATCGCGGCATCCGGGTTCTGCCAGGCACATTTCCCCAAGGGTAGAAATAGAAACGATTTCAACATTCTCAAGTTCTAATGACCTCTGGCCCAACGCCCGTATTAGGGTGTGGGGTGTCGCGGCACTCCCGTGCAGGTAGATCCTGTCACCGGATTTGACGATTTTGATAGCTTCCTCCGCTGTCTTAAATTTAGATATTGTGTTCATGGTTGAATGTTAAATAGCGATAATAAGGTTTTATATGGCAGCAGCAAAATTACCGCAATCGCGGAATATGATGATCAGGGGCTGAAATGATCTAAATCAGTCATAAAATCATAACATGATCATTCTGACTGAATCAATTTACCTTTACATGACAAAATAGAGTGATCGTGACACAGGAGAATCAGCCTTTTAAGGAACGGTATACCATTCATGACCTTGAGAGTCTGTCGGGCGTACAGGCGCATACGCTCCGTATCTGGGAGAAACGATATGACCTGCTCCATCCTATGAGGTCTGGAAATAATGTCAGATATTATAGTCACCAGGATCTGCTGAAACTACTCAATATTGCGACACTTTATCATCAGGGATATAAGATTTCTAAGATCGCTTCCTTATCGGAAAAACACCTTGAAGAGACAGTCCGACAGGAAATGCTTGTTGATCAAAAAGGTGATTATACAGGCCATAGCCTGAGAATGGCGATGATGAATTATGACCACGCACTTTTTGGCCAGACCATTGATCTGTTACTTTCTCAAAAGACTTTCAGAGAAGTATTCCGCACCGTCTTTCTTCCATTTTTGAATGATGTGGGACTGATGTGGCAGACCGGCGTGATCACGATAGCGCATGAACATTTTCTGTCCAACCTATTGCGCCAGAAAATCCTTTACCAGATTGACCAGCTAAATACCCCCATCCATCGTCCGGACCAAAAGTTGTTCGTCCTTTTCCTCCCGGACAGTGAAGTACACGAACTCGGACTACTCTACTCTCAATATGAACTCCTACTTCACGGGCACCGGACCATTTATCTTGGACAAAGTGTCCCGGTGGAATCCCTTTCGGATCTAAAGACTGTATTTCCTGAAATCATCTTTATCACATCCTTTACGATTCATCCCCCCGAAGAAAAAATAGGTGAATACCTGAAAAACATCTCCAAAAGCCTGCTCCGTAAGGGAAGTGATGAACTCTGGGTCTCCGGTCGGAAGATCCATAATCTAAAAACCAGGGCAAAAATCCAGGGAATCAGGTATATAATGGGTCCCGATGAGTTTATTGCATCCATCTGACCCCCTTCTTCACACCTATCAGCAAATGTCCTGAATCTCTTTTTTGACGTCTCCCCGACAAAGATTATAATTGTTTAACCATTTTATTGAACAGTTAAACAATATTTGGGTTATAGATGGAATTCTCCACCGTTAATTAACCTAAAATCTGATTTTATGTACAAGCTCAACACGCTCATTTTCCTCCTTACCATGCTGGGCACTATGTGCCTTCAGGCCCAGACCGCCAGAGTTCAGGTCATCCATAACTGCCCTGATGCACTGGCATCTATTGTGGATGTCTATCTCGATGATGCCCTTCTGATCGATGATTTCGAATTCAGAACAGCAACTCCATTTATTGATGCACCTGCAGGTGATGATTTCACTGTGGGCATTGCGCCCTCTAACAGTTCATCATCTGCTGATGCTATTGCCACATTTGATTACAATCTGGCAGAAAACGAAACTTATATCATTATAGCCTCAGGTATCGTCGATCCGTCAGGATACAACCCATCCCCTGGCTTCAATCTCGAAGTATTTGCTGGTGCCCGCGAATCTGCAGCAACAAATGGTAACACGGATGTGCTGGTATTTCATGGGTCAACTGATGCACCCACTGTTGACATTGTAGAAACAGAGGTGACCGGCGGAGCCACCATTGTTGACAATGCTTTCTATGCAGATTTTGCAGGATACCTCGAACTCGCAACCCTTGACTACAGATTAGCGGTAAAAGATGCCACAGGGACCGTAACAGTAAAATCATACGAAGCTCCCTTAAACTCCCTTGGCCTCCAAAATACTGCCCTCACTGTTCTTGCCTCCGGCTTTCTGGATCCAACCCAAAACAGCGATGGCGCGCCTTTCGGTCTTTTTGTGGCGTTGCCTTCTGGTGGAAATTTAATTCCATTACCTGAGTCAACAGCCCGCATCCAAGTTATTCACAATTCACCTGACACATTGGCTGCAGCAGTCGATGTTTATCTGAACGGGTCCTTACTGATTGATGACTTTGCTTTCAGAACAGCAACTCCTTTTATTGATGCTCCTGCCGGCGGAGGTATCTCAGTCGGTATCGCTCCATCAAACAGCACCTCATCAGCTGATATCATTGCTTCCTTCGACTATAACCTTGCTGTCGGTGAAACGTATATTATTGTTGCCAGCGGACTAGTCAGTGGTGTGGGTTATAATCCATTACAACCTTTCAACCTCGAAGTATTTGCCGGTGCAAGAGAAGCTGCTTCTTCCAATGGCAATACAGATGTACTCGTGTATCATGGATCTACTGACGCACCGACGGTAGATGTGGTGGAGACCGCTGTAACCGGTGGAGCGACGATTGTTGATAATGCATCGTACAGTGATTTTGCCGGATACCTCGAATTGCAAACGCTTGACTACAGGCTCGAAGTTCGTGATGCAACAGGCACAGTGACTGTCAAATCCTATGAGGCTCCATTGAATACATTGGGCCTCCAAAATGCCGCGCTTACCGTCCTTGCCTCAGGCTTCCTGGACCCATCACAAAACAGTAATGGCGAACCTTTTGGTCTGTTTGTAGCGCTGCCATCCGGTGGTGCACTGATTCCATTGCCAGAGTCAACTGCACGTGTTCAGGTGATACACAATTCTCCAGACGCTTTGGCAACAGCCGTAGATGTATATCTCCATGATGCATTGCTCATTGATGATTTTGGTTTCCGCACAGCCTCCCCTTTCATTGATGCTCCGGCTGGAATAGATTTTACCGTAGGAATTGCACCAGCTAACAGCTCATCTTCGGCTGATGCTATTGCCACTTTTGATTACAACCTTGCGGCAAATGAAACCTATATCATTGTTGCTTCAGGTATCGTCAATGCGGCTGGTTACAACCCTGCGCCTGCATTCAACCTCGAAGTATTTTCCGGTGCAAGAGAAGTTGCTTCAACCAACGGCAATACAGATGTACTCGTGTATCACGGATCTACAGACGCACCGACGGTAGATGTGGTAGAGACCGCTGTAACCGGCGGAGCGACCATTGTTGATAATGCATCGTACAGTGATTTTGCTGGCTACCTCGAATTGGCCACCCTTGATTACAGGCTCGAAGTTCGTGATGCAACAGGCACGGTGACTGTCAAATCGTATGAAGCTCCATTAAATACATTGGGACTTCAAAATGCAGCCCTTGCCGTCCTTGCTTCCGGTTTCCTTGATCCTTCACAAAACAGCGATGGTGCATCCTTCGGTCTTTTCGTCGCGCTGCCATCTGGTGGTGCACTTATCCCGCTGCCAGAGTCGACTGCAAGAGTACAGGTCATTCACAATTCACCTGATGCACTCGCGACCAATGTTGACGTATACCTCAATGATGCGCTCCTGATTGACAATTTCGCTTTCCGCACTGCGAGTCCGTTTATTGATGCACCTGCTGCAGTTGATTTTACTGTAGGTATTGCACCGGCCAACAGTACTTCATCAGCAGATGCGATTGCTACTTTTGATTACAACCTGGCTCCAGGTGAAACTTATATCATCGTTGCTTCAGGTATCGTCAATGCGGCTGGTTACAACCCTGCACCTGCATTCAACCTCGAAGTATTTGCCGGTGCAAGAGAAGCTGCTTCTACCAACGGCAATACAGATGTACTCGTGTATCATGGATCAACGGATGCGCCGACTGTAGATGTTGTAGAGACCGCAATAACAGGTGGAGCAACGATAGTTGACAATGCATCTTACAGTGATTTTGCTGGCTATCTCGAATTGGCCACCCTTGATTACAGGCTCGAAGTTCGTGATGAAACAGGCACGGTGACTGTCAAAACTTATGAGGCTCCATTGAATACATTGGGTCTTCAAAATGCTGCGCTTACCGTTCTAGCTTCCGGTTTCCTTGATCCTTCACAAAACAGCAATGGCGCATCCTTCGGTCTTTTCGTCGCGCTGCCATCAGGTGGTGCCCTCATTCCGCTGCCAGAGTCAACTGCAAGAGTGCAGGTCATTCACAATTCACCTGATGCACTGGCCACCAATGTTGACGTATACCTCAATGATGCTCTCCTGATTGATAATTTTGCTTTCCGTACAGCAAGTCCGTTTATTGATGCGCCTGCTGCAGTTGATTTTACCGTAGGTATCGCACCCGCCAATAGTACTTCTTCAGCAGATGCGATTGCTACTTTTGATTACAACCTTGCACCAGGTGAAACCTATATCATCGTTGCTTCAGGTATCGTCAATGCGGCTGGTTACAACCCTGCACCTGCATTCAACCTCGAAGTATTTGCCGGTGCAAGAGAAGTTGCTTCAACCAACGGTAATACAGATGTACTCGTTTATCATGGATCAACGGATGCCCCGACTGTAGATGTTGTAGAGACCGCTTTAACCGGTGGAGCTACCATCGTTGACAATGCATCGTATAGTGATTTTGCAGGCTACCTCGAATTAGCTACCCTCGATTACAGGCTGGAAGTTCGTGATGAAACAGGCACGGTAACTGTCAAATCATATGAAGCTCCACTAAACACATTGGGTCTCCAGAATGCTGCGCTTACGGTGTTGGCTTCCGGCTTCCTCGATCCATCACAAAACAGTGATGGCGCACCTTTCGGTCTGTTTGTAGCGCTTCCATCTGGTGGTGCACTTATCCCGCTGCCAGAGTCAACAGCACGTGTACAGGTAATACACAATTCGCCAGACCCAGCAGCAGCTGTTGTGGATGTGTACCTTAATGATGCTTTATTACTTGACAACTTTGCATTCCGGACGGCAACCCCATTTGTGAATGTACCTGCTGCAACAGATTTTACCATTGGCGTTGCACCACCAAACAGTACCTCCGTAAATGATATCATTGCCTCTTTTGATTACAATCTGGCGCCAGGTGGTACCTACATGATTGTCGCTGATGGACTTGTCATTCCGTTTGGATTTGATCCTTTTGTAGGCTTCAGTCTTGAGGTGTATCCATTCGCGAGAGAACAAGCTTCTGTTGCAGGCAATACTGACGTTCTTGTACACCATGGCTCAACAGATGCACCTACAGTAGATGTTGTAGAAACGCTGGTGACCAATGACGCGACCATTGTGGATGATCTTGCCTATGGTCAGTTTGCAGGATACCTTGAGCTTCCGACGGCCGATTACAGAATCGAAGTCAGGGATCAGACGGGTGTTGTTACAGTGGCATCTTATGATGCACCGTTAGCCACGCTCCTACTGAACGATGCGGCACTTGCGGTGATTGCTTCAGGATTCCTCAATCCGGCTAACAATTCCAACGGTCCTGCCTTTGGATTATATGTTGCATTGCCTGCAGGTGGTGCGTTGATTCCGCTTCCGTTATCCATACCCTCTGCTACCAAAGACCTGGAAAGGATTCCTGCAAATGTGTACCCGAATCCTGCAACAGACTTTGTCAACTTCGAACTTCCAAATCGTATAGTTGAAAGTGTGCGTGTACTGGATATGGCTGGCAAACAAATAGGAATAGCATCGCAGATTAAGGATGGAATGATCACTTTCAATACGAGCACGCTCCATGCAGGCATGTATATTCTGGAAGTGATTGGTGAAGATTTCACTTCTTCAGCTAAAATCACCATCAAGCGATAGATCTGATTTTATTAGTTTTTTTTGGATATGCATTTTGAGGAGCTGGTGGGAACCAGCTCCTTTTATTTTCTGTCCTGTAGACTTATACGTTGATTCTCCTTTGCCTGATCGATTTGATACTTTCCAGGATCAGGAGCAATCCCAATGCCCCTCCCAGGGCTGTTACAAAATGCATATAACCCGGAAACCCGAAGCTAAATAACTCCTGCAGGGAAGATATCGTCAGTAACATCACCAGCAGAATCATCGCACCGGTGAGGATGGTAGCCGCGGCGATATTCTTTTCAAGTATTACCGCGATCACACTTCTTGTTTTAGACAGATTGGTAAGAATCAGGAAAATATTGCCAATGATCAGGACTGAGAATGCAATGGCCCTCACTTCCTCATCTGTATGGCCTTCACGAATTGAAAATACATATACTGTAATCACCATTAACAGTAGCAGGCTACCCTGAAAGAGGCTAAAGCTGATCCTGCGCCAACCAAAAAACCGGCTGTTCGGATTCCTTGGCGGGCGGCTCATGATGCCTTTTTCTTCCCGTTCGGATTCAAAGGCGATAGAACATACGGGGTCGATAATCAATTCCATAAAAACAATGTGCAAAGGCATGAGCAGCAGAGGGATGGCAGGAAAAAAGGCCGGCATCAGCGTCAGGCCGATGATAGGAATATGAATCGCGAAAATATAGGACATGGCTTTTTGAAGGTTGTCAAAAATCCGTCTGCCCGACCTGATCGCTGCGACAATAGAAGCAAAATTATCATCCAGCAGGACCAACGATGAAGCTTCCCTCGCCACATCGGTACCTTTGTTGCCCATCGCGATCCCGATATGCGCAGCCTTGAGCGCAGGTGCATCATTGACCCCGTCACCTGTCATGGCTACGATTTCACCATTTGCCTTCAGCGCCTCAACGATCCGTAGTTTTTGTTCGGGGACAACGCGTGCAAAAATTGTTGTGCTTTTTATCTTCTTATGGAGCTCCTGATCGCTCATCTTCATTAACTCTTCGCCGGTGATCAGCTTACCCTTTTCAGGCAAGCCCGTCTGCAGGCCAATATTCCTGGCCGTCGCAGGATAATCACCGGTGATCATGATCACTTTGATACCGGCATTATGACATTCCTTCACAGCCTGTTTTACTTCAGGTCGGATCGGATCTTCAAAACCCAGGAGACCTTTAAAAGTGAAATCAAAATTCCGCTGATCTTCCGGTAGTTGACTTGCATCGGCAGATGCACTGGCGATTCCTATCACTCTGTATCCTTTCTCTGCCATCACCTGGACCATGTCAAGTTGCTTTTGCAACTCATGATCGTCCATGACGCACAATTTAAAAATAGCCTCAGGTGCTCCTTTGGTGGAAACCAGAACCTCATGCGTCGCTTGATCTTCAAGCACACGGGTCATGATCAGCATTTCGTGGTTAAATGGATATTCCCTGATCAGTGCATAATCACTGGTGGAAGGAGATGATACTGCCTCATGAAATTTATGAATGGCGTTTTCCATTGGATCGACCGAAATTTCGGATGAAGCCAGATGGGCTATTCTCACCAGTCCTGAAAGATCTTCGGACATATCGTCAAAGTCGGATCGGTAATACATCCTGTCTCCGCTATACACTGCTGCCACTTCCATTTTATTCATGGTGATCGTGCCCGTCTTATCGGAGCATAGCACGGTGGCAGCACCCAGTGTTTCAATGGCTGAAGGATTACGGGTCAGTACGTTCTTCTTCGAAAGATGCCAAGCCCCCAATGCCATAAATATGGTGAGGACCACCGGAAATTCTTCGGGCAGCACGGCCATGGCTGCGGCCAGGCCATTGAGCAGGGATTGGATAAAGTTGCCTCTTGTGAAATAAAAAAGTGCAACGATGCCGATGCAGATCACACCGCCGAAAAGGAAAAGGTATCTGATCAGTACTTTCATCTCTTTCTGCAGCCTTGTTTCCTCCGGTTTGATTTTCTCCAGCGAAGCACCAATTTTACCAAACTGTGTATGAATACCGGTAGTGTCTACGGCTGCCAGGCCTCTTCCCTTGACCACCAGGGTGCCACTAAATACCAGTGTGCTATTCTCTTGCTGTGCTTTGCCAAGAGATTTCGTTACCGGAACAGATTCCCCTGTGAGCATCGATTCGTCCACTGTCAGGTTCATGACCTCCTGTAAGGTGGCATCAGCAGCCACTCTGTCTCCTTCATTGAGGATCATGACATCACCCGGCACAACTTCCCTGCCGGGGATCCTCGTCTCTGCCCCATCCCGTATGACCAGCACTCTCGGTGAAGAAAGCTTCTTGAGTGCTTCAAGTGCCCGCTCCGTCTTCCTGTGCTGATAGAAGGTGATGAAGATGATGATAAAGATGGTCGCCAGCATGATGATGCCCTCCCTGTAATCGCCGATCACCATATACAGGACACCACAACTGATCAGCAGCAGGAACATGGGTTCCCTGATAACATCAAGGGCTATCCGCCATATCGTTTTAGGCCGGGAGACAGGAAGTTCGTTAAACCCACTTTCATCTAATCTCTTCTTTGCTTCAGCCGCGCTAAGTCCCTGTATCATCATCTTGTAATATAAGGGTTTCAAAGCCGTAAAATCAATGACACTGGGCACTGACTTCAACGTTCTATATCATTGCATAGGGCAAAGGGCATAGGGCAGAGAGCGCATAGGGTCCAAATAGCATAGAGCAAGTCGTAGCGCAGCGGAGATCCCGCCCCGTACGGGCAGCGGGAGAGCAAGGAGCAAAAAGAGCAATGCAATGGCTAGCCATTGCATTGCTCTTTTTGCTCCTTACTCTCTTACTCTCTTACTCTCTTACCTCTTACTCTCTCACAGTCTTACTCTCTTACAACCACCATTTTTTGGGTGGCCGTAAAACCAGCGGCTTGCAACTGGCAGATGACGATACCATTGTTGATGCCGAGCTTGTCTTGAGAGATAACAACTGTATTCATACCCTGAGTGTAGGTAGCACTTATGTGATGCAGAAGGCGGCCTGAAAGATCATAAAAACGTAATGATGCAGCTCCTGACTGCTCCAGGCTGAACCGAATCGTTGTATTCTGTGAAAAAGGATTAGGCTCGTTTACAAACAACGTGTTTCCAAATGTAGCAGGTTGTGTCGATGTTGGTTCAAGCTCAATCTGTAATCTATCCAGTGCATCACCGGCATAAGCCTCCGCATGGAGTGATTCGTTATTGATTTCCAGCAAGTCACCCACGGTGCCATTGACAGAAGACATGACGATAATACTAAAGAGTACTTCATCGGATGGCACACTCAGGAGTGTCTCTGCATTCCAGCTCATCAATAATGTTCCGTCAGCAGTGATGTTGAAGTTTTCTTCTCCCAGATGTATCGATCCGGCTTCCACATCGAGAATCATACCATCAGTCATTTCAAGACCAAACTGTAAACCTGCAATGTTTGAAAAACTGGTTGCCGTAATATCGATTTTTGTTGGCACACCGGAAATCAGTGCTTGATCGGCCATGTTGAGCACAAGTGTTTCACTCCATCTTGGAAGGATAGCTGCAAAATCATTTTTGGCATCTCCGGTGACATCTCCTGTTTTGACACCGATGAAATCTGCATCGGTGATATCATCCGCCAGTGATTCGATCCTGAGGGTCTCCTCAAAGAACCATGGTGCGCCGATCTCCAGATATTGGCTCGCGACACCATATCTCCAGCTCGTGTTGTTTGGAAACGCTGTGTATTTACCTAGTAGGAGTTTCCTGATGATGACCAGATCAATGGCGGTGATGCTATGGCTCCGATTGACATCGGCTGCAATCATTTGATACGGGGATGCAAAGCGTTTGATACCCAGCAGATGCTTCTGTATCTGGATCAGGTCGAGCGTATTGACTCCATCGGTATGATCCGTATCCTTGAATCCGCGGATGTAATAATCATTTTTAGGTTCGAGACCATCAAAGCGATAGTGTCCACCTGAAGTTGTGCTGGTCACCACTGCATTTGTCAGCGATGGATCATCATACATCCTCATTTCGATGCCACGTAAAGTCAATTGTCCCGATGTAGCCACTATACCTGAAATACTCTTGTCGAGTAAGTTGACTGAAGCGCAACTTGCTACAAAGTTGATTTCATCGAGATCCCATACGGATTCAGTAGCTCCGTTCCCTACTGGACAATACGACAGCAGTTCAAAACGGAACGTAGTAGGTTCTGTTACCAGGAATTCATCAATACCAAAGAAATCGTAAACGACTTCATGCCATGCGAATGCTGTTGGCGTAGCAGGGCTCAAATATATTTCAGTTCCGTTTTTCAACACCCGGACCTTAAACAGTGTCGGATAATTGTTAAGTCCTGTGTTTCCGCTGATCCATTCAAAATTGATCGGTGCCTTTTCATAAAAAGAAAATCCTGTCAGGTAAACTGCAGTATCCGGATCGGGAGTGACTTGTAATTCGATCACTACAGAAGCTTCATGTCCAGGTACGTACGTACAACCTGGAAGTGCCCCAACACACATACCCGGTGAATCACTCACGCCAGGTGTACAGCTATGCTTGTTGACTTGTGGATTGTCCCTGTGCAGGGTATCTCCAACGATAACGGCACAAGGCAATGGTTGCGGATAGGATGGAAAGAACTCCGAATAATCCATGTGCGTATTATTGCTCATGAACGATTCGCAGGCGTTGAGATCATAATGAATGACTGTATTCAATATGATAACATTGATCGTCAGAATACTGTCGCATCCTTCTGAATTCGTCAGCTCCTGGATATATTGGCCGCCTTCGTTATAAGACTCGCCGTTGATTTCAACAGATTCACCGAGGACGATGAGGGTGTCAATTGTTTCAGTGAGGGGAGGATCAATTGTCACCTGGTAATCACACGCGGTGTGACATGTATCCCCAAGGCTGCTCAACCACTGGACCTGGAGAAAATAATTCCCTCCATCATTGATGGTAATCGAAGAACCGTTATTAGCGCCAACAATACCGGGGCCTTCCCAAACAGTACTGATGATTTCTGCTTCAGCTGCACCCGCAGGGGAAAGGAGGGGTTTGAATGTCAGTTGCGAAGTACTTCCTGCACAAATGCGATCTGGTCCTTCAATTTCACAGGTATAATATGCTGGGAGAAAGAAGATATCCTGGCGTATAATCAGTTGTGAAAACCACCATGAGTTGATCGTGTGGAGGTTTCCAAAACCAGGGGTATTGGGTTGTGTATAATTCGTCCATCGATGGCATGGAGGCATACATCCGGTAAGCTGTACAACTGGTTCGCCGCTGCCGGAAGCTACATCTATATTGGAGTCATCATAGAAGAGGAGGGAGACAGCTGCTGCCGGGCGCACGGCCGAGATCATAAAGCCATTGATCATAAACTCCGCATCATAGATCGGGAAGTGATAAATACCTTGTGCATAGGCTATAGTGATCGGGATCTGTGTACCTACATCTTCGGGCAGTGGATTGCCGAGTCCGTCGAATCCATCCCATTGAACGCAGACAGGTAATCCAACCTGTTCAGCAGTAACCGTCTGAGATAAAAGGATATCTGCGGTATTGGGTGTGTACACATTATCTGGTCCGTCAAAATCGAGTAAGAGGTCAACCTGACCAGCTTT
>JANNSS010000189.1:0-22226 GCA_031402955.1 Saprospiraceae bacterium | reverse complement strand
AACAGACTATTGAATACATGATTCTTTTTGAAGAATTCGAGCACGGCCCACAGATTGGTTGAAGGGCGTAAAAATAGAGTTTTATCTGGGCTGATAAGTATCCTACTTGCTGGCGGCGAGAACGCCATCCAGCGGCTTCTTTCATTTGTAAGACAGACGAGCTGGCCGTTGGATGGCGTTCTCGCCGCCAACTAGCAGTGTGCCTGCCATTTTGCCGTTGGATGGCGCGCCGAGGTGAGCGTAGTCGAACTACTCTCGCCGCCCACCAACCTAAGACTTATTGCCCACCAACCTATATCTTTGGCCTGATGTCAGCTATTGCAGGGAGGATCATATCTCAATTGAGACAAACCGGGGTGCTGTTTGCAGGTCTGGTGGCCTTTCTGTTCCTATGCCTGCTCGCGTACCTGGCTACAGAGGAATGGTTACTGCTGGTCTTACCTACGGGATTAGTGGCGCTGGCATGGGGTATCAGGGATTTCCGGTTGCTGTATTTGGCGATATGGGCTACGATACCATTTGCTGTAGAAGTTGATTTGCCGGGTGGGCTTGCTACTGATTTTCCGGCCGAACCACTGATGTGGTTGTCATGTCTCCTGCTACCCATATACTTGTACATCAATCATCGCAAACTGGATTTCAGTTTTGTTTTTCATCCGGTGTTTGTGCTGCTGGTGATTCATTTTTTCTGGATCATCTTCACTTCGGTGATTTCGGACGAACC
The DNA here is from genome assembly GCA_031402955.1 of Saprospiraceae bacterium. GTDB lineage: Bacteria > Bacteroidota > Bacteroidia > Chitinophagales > Saprospiraceae > Opimibacter. The sequence goes on along the minus strand of JANNSS010000189.1, from coordinate 21,502 downwards.
GTTGATCTCCGTCAAATATACCCTTGCCAAATCCTGGTACCTGGTTTGCTTCATCTTGATCCCACTGCTCTTGTTTAAAGAAACCAGTGATTTCAAAACCTGGGGACTGGTGGTGATGGTGCCGCTCATCATGACGGTGATCATTATCCTGGCGCGGCATAGCCAGAATGGATTTACATTTTCGACCATCAACAATGCGGTCATTCCGATCTATCGTAACCATGTGGACTATGCGTGTAGTTTAGGGATACTTATTCCATATGCATGGTATATGCGGCAGTGGTTTCAGAATAAGTGGGTCAAACGTTTTTTAATAGCATCACTTGGTCTGATGCTGATTGGAATCTATTTCTCCTATACGAGAGCAGCGTGGCTTTGTGTGCCGCTTTCTATTGGTGCTTATTTTGTGATCCGTCTACGGTTGATGCGTGTGGCTATACCACTGGCGCTTGCAGGAGGGATCATGATTGTAGGATGGCTGGCGTATGACAATAACTACATCGGTTATTCGCCAAACTATGAAAAGACCATCACGCACAAGAACTTCGATGATCTGGTATCGGCGACCTACAACATGGAGGATATCTCCACTGTAGAACGATTTTACAGATGGGTTGCCGGTTATTATATGGTGCTGGAAAGACCATTAGCCGGTTTTGGGCCAGCGACTTTTTATAGTGTATATCATAGCTATGTAGACAGACATTTTACGACGTATGTCAGCGATAATCCTGAACATTCGGGTATGCATAACTATTATCTGATGGTGGCTGTCGAACAAGGCATGATAGGTCTGGTGATATTCCTCGCATTATTGATTGGTGTGCTTCTCTATGGGGAGCAGACTTATCACAAGATGGCGCCCGGGATTAAAAAGCAATTTTTGATGGCGGCGTTGATTTCATTTTGCTGTAATCTGTTTATCCTTACACTCAATGATACTGTGGAGACGGATAAGTTAGGGACTTTCTTTTTACTGAGTATTGCTGTTGTGATTTTGTTCGGCATGGAGCAAGGGGTAAGGGGCATAGAGCATAGAGCATAGGGCGCAAAGGGCTAAAGAGGCGAAAGGGCAGAGAGCTTTGCGAAGTGGGTAAAAGGCAATGTGGCAATTCGCAAGAATTATTAAAACTATATATCAATGCCCCGTAGGGGCTACATGTCGGTAAAAAACTGTGGACACCGACGAATCAAAAACAACGCATGAAAAAACAACTCCAGGACATAAAGGCACCTATCTCTTCTGAACTGGAGGAATTTGAAAAGCATTTCAGGGATTCGGTACGGAGTCGGGTGGCACTGCTGGATAAGATCATGCACTACATCGTGCATCGGAAGGGGAAACAGATGCGGCCGATCTTTGTGTTGTTGTCGGCGAGGATGTGTGGGGAAATCACGCCAAAATCATACACAGCCGCATCACTCGTGGAGTTACTACATACAGCGACCCTCGTGCATGATGACGTGGTAGATGATGCGCATGAGCGACGAGGGATGTTCAGCATCAATGCGCTCTGGAAAAATAAGATTGCGGTACTGGTCGGTGATTATCTTTTATCACGTGGATTGTTGGTGGCCCTGGACAATGGTGCCTATGATATCCTGCAGATCATGTCGCGGGCAGTGCGCGATATGAGTGAAGGTGAATTGTTGCAGATTGAAAAAGCAAGGCGTCTGGATATCACGGAGGAAGTATACTTTGATATCATCGGTAAAAAAACGGCATCCCTTATCGCAGCCTCATGTGCTGCAGGTGCTGCATCGGTGACGGATGACAAGGAGATGATAGAGCGCTTCTACCGATTTGGCGAGACCATCGGGATTGCCTTTCAGATTAAGGATGATCTCTTTGATTACGGAGATGCAGATGTCGGGAAGCCTAGAGCCATTGACATTGCAGAAAAGAAAATGACTCTGCCACTGATCTACACCTTGCAGAATGTGGACTCATCAAAACGAAAAGAACTGATTCGCACAGTTGAAAAATACAACAAGGACAAGACCAAGGTGCGCGAGCTGATCAAGCAAGTCCATCAAAGTGGTGGCATCCGCTACGCAGAGCAGGTGATGGAATCGTATGTGCTGAAGGCGCTTGCCCTCGTAGATGAAATTCCGGCGAGTGCTGCTACGACCTCAATGAAGGATTTGATTGGATTTGTCATCGACAGAAAAGTGTGAGAGAGAAAGAGAGTGAGAGAGTGAGAAGCATGAGTCTATATTCAACATTTGTTTTTAAAAAAAAAACAAATGTTGTTCGTAGCATCTGGCTGCGGACGGCAGGAACTTAAGGATCAATAGTTGTGTAAAAATTATCCTCGGTCAGCGTCCTCGCTGCGGGTAATAATCTTGATGGATGTGATTCTGTCCCTCTCGTCAGGAGACGAATATATATTGCATTTAAGTCAGAGACTTAAACGAGCGACATTATGTCACAGCTCGTTGAAGCAACTCACGCCTCACGTCTCACGACTGCCGATTTAAACATCAATCCTCCTGATCTCCGCCCCTATCGCATTCAACCTGCCATCTATATCCTGGTAACCACGGTCGATCTGGTGAATATTGTGAATCAATGATTTGCCTTGTGCAGATAATGCAGCAATCAGTAATGCAACACCTGCGCGAATATCTGGTGAACTCATTTCAATGCCTCGTAATTGATTTTTACGCTCCAGTCCGATCACCGTAGCACGATGCGGATCACACAGGATGATCTGCGCACCCATGTCGATGAGTTTGTCCACAAAAAATAAACGGCTTTCAAACATCTTCTGATGGATCAGTACACTTCCTCTGGCCTGGATAGCTACAACCAAGACGATACTCATCAGGTCAGGTGTGAAGCCCGGCCATGGAGCATCGTAGATAGTCATGATCGAACCATCTATAAAAGATTGTATCTCATAGATATCCTGTGCAGGTACCACCAGATCATCATTTTCAACATGGATGGTGATCCCCAGTTGTCTGAAGACACGGGGGATAATGCCCAACTCCTGCACCTGGCAGTTCTTGATGCGGATACTGGATTGCGTCATCGCGGCCAGACCGATAAATGAACCGATCTCGATCATATCAGGAAGGATACGATGTGAAGCGCCTCCGAGTTTTTCGACACCATGGATGATGAGCAGGTTTGAGCCGCAGCCATCGATCTTGGCTCCCATAGAAATCAACAATCTGCATAGCTGTTGCAGGTATGGTTCACAAGCCGCATTGTAGATGGTCGTAGTGCCTTCAGCAAGGACTGCGGCCATCAATATATTGGCTGTACCCGTCACGGAGATTTCATCCATCAGCACATAAGCACCTTTCAAACCATCCGGTGCTTCAACATAGTACTGATCAGCAGTTTCATCATACACGAAACGTGCGCCAAGGTTTTCAAAACCATGGAAGTGTGTGTCGAGTCTGCGCCGGCCTATCTTGTCACCACCTGGTTTGGGCAAAAACGCTTTGCGGAATCTGGCCAGCAAAGGGCCAATCAACATCACGCTGCCCCTGATCTTCCGGCTATTGGCCTGGAATTTTTCTGATTCAAAATGGGCCAGGTCAATATCATCAGCCTGAAACCTATAATGACTTTTACTCAATTGCTCGACTTTCACGCCGAGGCCACGAAGCAAATCAATCAACATCCGTATATCGACGATGTCCGGAATATTGGTGATTTCGACCGGACCGGTCGTAAGTAATACCGCGCTGATGATCTGGAGTGCTTCATTTTTTGCGCCCTGTGGGTTTAGATCCCCTGAAAGGGTGCGACCACCGATGACTTCAAATGCCTGTGATTGACTCATGGATTGCTTTTCCTGTTAATCCGGTAAAAGTAACCAATTCAAAATATATTATAAAAACACATAATGTATTTCCATTTTTTGCCAGGGAAGCAACTGATTTTCTTTTCGGCCACCGCACAAAAAAAGCCCGGCAGCTAAGCTACCGGGCTTTCCTGGTGTTCTCCAGTTATCTTTTTTTATTTTAAAAACCCAAACCTATTGCGAACCCCCTGACATCATCCGGAAAGGAGGATATGATGGTTGCATTACCGGTTGATGTATTAATGTTACACAGGTAGGTATCTTCTTCAGTACTGAATATACCCATAGCATTTCCGCTGGTCCCACCGATATCAAATCCATTAGCCTTGTATACATCCAGACCAAGTGAACCAATCAGATTGAGTTTTCCATCATTTGGTGGAGACTGGGTATAGAGTCCATCGGTGTTGTAATCCATGACAAATAGTGTAGTAGTAGTTGCTCCGGCAAAGTTGTTTGTGTACGCTGCTGCGTCCACCTCTGGTGCACCTGGATTCAAACCGCTGTCGACAAAAGCAACTGAACCCGTAACTGGATGGACTCTGAGATTTTGTCCCTTGTTGCTCACGATTCGGATACGATCTACTGTAGGATTAAAATCAAATCCAAAGAATGAACCATTAAGGGCTTGTGAAAAAGGAGTCATTCCTACTGCTGCTGCTGCTCCCGAGGCCATGTTGATCGTATATAGACGATTACTGCTACCTAAGGCATAGAGCTGGCCGGTTGCAGGACGCATGTCGATGCCTAATATTTTCTCACCCTCTTGTAATCCGGTAATTGCTTTTTTAATCATCGTGGTGAGTCTGTCGGGATTGAAAATCAATAACTGGTTGTCTGGATCGACCGCATACGCTATTTTCTGCGTTGGGATGGCGAGTCCGATGATGTTCCTTTTGGAAACGCCAGCCACAGTGGCCTGACCTGACACCAGGTTGATGAAATAAAAATTTGATTTCTTTCCTTGTGAAATGGGGTCATTGTTGGATCCGCTTTCTCCGCCATTCACAACAGCAAGTGCAATACTGTTGTCAGGAGAAATATCAAACCCACCTTCTCCAATGACTATATTTCCAAGTGATCCGATTTCTTCTTGTGTTCCATTGTTTGGTGGATTTTGTCTGAAAAGCTTTCGCTCAGCAAAATCAATCGTATACAACGTAGTAGTGGTAGCACCGGCAAAGCTATTGGTATAAGCTGCCGCAGTAATATTTTTGTCTCCCGGATTGATACCTCCGTCTGTCGCAGCCACCATACCCGTTTCAGGATGTAGCCTCAGATTTTGTTCGCTTTCAGTGACGAGACGTATGCGGTCTACCGTTGGGTTAAAGTCAAAACCCACCAGGTTTCCGCTAATAGCAGGTGTAAATGGAGTTAATGAAATTGCTGATGATCTTCCTGTTATAGGATTGATAGTATACAACCTGCTTTGGTTGGATACTCCATAGAGCTGTCCGGTGGAAGGGCGAAAATCAATGGCAAGTATCTGCTCACCTAACTGCAAACCTGTCATCGCTAAAACTTCCTGATCAACAGCAGTAATGCCTGTGCTGAAACGCACTATTTCATTTAATGATGTAAGTCCATAAAAAGGAGTTCTTTTAACACTTTGCATTGAGGATTGACCACCATTTTCAAAGTTTTCTGTTTGACCTGGTTCGAGGAGCTGATCCTTCTCGCAGCTACTTAATGTAAAAAGGCCTGCTGATAGGATCAGGGCCAAGCTGAGGATTCTGATGTTGATTTCCATGATGTGTAGGGTTTAGTTTGAAACCAGTTATACGAAGGGAGCAGTCGCTTTAGATTTAACCTATCAAAAATAAATTTCCTATCAGGTCATTTTCCCTGTGAGAAAGGCACCTGGCAAGTCATGCATTATTAAAAAGAAGAAGGCTGCCCGGGTCATCCCCTGCAGCCTTCTCTTTCTCAAAGTGCTTCTTGATTTATTAATAAGCCATCTTACCTTACTGTCAATCCAATCATTGGCCTAACACGTCCGAAAGATTTAGCGCCACCATAATTCAAATTAATGGACAATAATCTGTACGCGTCAACTGTGATGTCGTCATGACTTGATGAACCAGCATCCGTTCCTGGAAAATTGCTCTTGCCAAATTGTACCGCGAAAGCCAGATTTTTATTAGTGATTTCAAAACCACCATCGCCTGAAAAAGTGTAGCCCAGATTGCCTACCTTAAACATATACCCATTACTTGCCGGATGTTGACGGAACAATGCCTGTTCGGTAACATCTATCGTATGTAACATAGATCTTGTATTTCTACCAGCATAGGAATAGGCACCACTTTGCACGGATGGTGTGCCTGGATTGAGTGGTGTATCAATGACAAGTACCTGGCCGGTTACAGGGCTCAACCTGAGATTCTGACCAAGGTCGGATACTATTCTAATCATATCTTCAACTGGGTCAAAATCAAAACCAACCATTGATCCTTCGATAGCAGGCACCATAGGCTGACCTGTGATGGCAGTTGCCACACCGGTTACAGGATTGATCTTGTAAATAACACTTTGGTTGGAAACCCCATAGAGCTCCTTTGTTTTAACACGAGTATCAATAGCGATCATTAACTCGTCTGGCCTTAGACCAGTAATCGGAACTACTCCTTTCTCAACAACTGGAGGACCTGAAAGAAGGTGAACCAATTCATTGGTTGGCGTCAATCCAATCAACGGAACACTTGGAATCGTTCCGATCAGGGATCTCTCCTCGATGGAACCATTATCATTTGGGCTGGCAGTATCTTCATTGGTACATCCGGTAGCCAATAGGATTCCCAAAAAAGCGGCAGCGCCGTAATTGAATAATTTTAAACTGAGTCTCATATGTAAAAGGTTAATAAGTTACAAAATATCTATTCGGGTGAGAGACTGCTTTTCATTAATTCCGGAGGGGTATCTCCTGGGTGGGATGCAATAGAATTACGGGGGCTGTACTATAAAAATACCCTCTTCTAACGGAACTAAAAATTAAAAATTGAAAAATCTTCACTTTTGGAGGCTAAAAAGCGTGATTTCAGGGTTTACACTTAAGCCCCGGATCGGGAAAAACCCAGATAAATAGGAGTTGTTGGTTAGCGGCGAGAACGCCATCCAACAGCATCTCGGCATTTGCCGCTGGATGGCGCTCTCGCCGCCAACAAGAGGCATCACAAAAAAGAGGCCCAGTTCTTTCGAATCGGACCTCGATAGGTTGTTTCCAGGTTCTTCACCAGGAAATCAGGTTGGTTCTACTCTTCTACAACTTCAAACTTGACAGCTACATGTACGGTTGGATGGAATGTGATGTTAGCCACATAGCTACCAAGTACTTTCACTTCTTCTGACAATTCGATTTTCTTACGGATCACTTCGATGCCCATCTGATCTTTGAGGGCCTGCATGATCTGTACGTTGGTGACGCTACCGAAGATTTTACCGGTGGTACCGGCTTTGGCTCCGATGCGTAATACTTTGTCTTCCAGCTTGGCGGCGAGTACCTTGTAATCAGCAATGCGTTCTGCTTCGTGAGCAGCCTCATCAGTACGTAGCTTTTCGAGCTTAGCTCTGTTGGTTGCATTGGCCGTCAGGGCCAGCTTGCTGGGGATGAGGTAATTGCGAGCATAACCCGGTTTTACACTCACCACTTCGTGACGCTCTCCAAGGGTATCAATGTCTTTTAATAATATTATTTCCATGATGTCTTTGTCGGTTGATAGATGAATTACTTCAATAAGTCCGTCACGAAAGGCAGCAGGGCAAGGTGACGTGCACGCTTGATAGCCTCTGATACTTTACGCTGGTATTTCAAGGAGTTACCCGTGATACGACGTGGAAGGATTTTCCCTTGTTCGTTGAGGAACTGTGCGAGAAAATCAGGGTCCTTATAGTCGATATGACGGATGCCGAATTTTTTAAAGCGGCAGTACTTCTTACGCATCTTCCCGATGTTCGGGTTGCTGAGAAACTTAATATCTTCTTGTGTTGCCATTTTATTTTTGGATTGAAATCGGTTAGGAATGAGGTCCGGAATTATTCTTCTTCTTCAACAACTTCCGGAATGACTACATCAGGCACCTTAGCCACTGGCACAGGTACAGGAGCAACGTCAGCAGGTTTAGCTGCTTTCTTTCTCAACCGCTGGACTTTCTTGATGAGTCCTCCGCGTTTGTCCTCGTTGTATTTCACACCGAACTTGTCGAGTGAGATCGTGAGGTAACGCATGATACGTTCGTCACGGCGCAGGGCCAGTTCGATCGGTGCAATGCCTTCGCCGGTTTCAGCGGCAAATTCGATAGTGTAGTAAATGCCTGAGTTGCGCTTGTTGAGCGGGTAGGCGAGTTGCTTGAGGCCGCCGTCTTCGATATGGACGATCGTACAACCTTGTTTTTTCACTTGATCCTCGTATGTCTGTCTGACGGATTGAATCTCCTCATTAGACAAAACCGGATCGACAATGAACGTTAATTCATAATGCCGCATGGCTTTTGCTTGGATTTGTAGCCTGCACACTCCCGAGGGCTGCAAGCGCGTTTTTAAATGAAATTATGTCAAAAATGGGCGGCAAAGATATGTAAAAGAGCCGATTAAGCAAGTAAATGAGCAAATTTTACCTCAGACTTGCCAGCGGCATACTCCTGTCTATGTCTCCAGCTAGCACCGGGGACTGTTGATTTCCTGTATATCGGCGGACGTTGCTATACACATAGGTGTAGAGCTCATCAAGGGTTACCAATTTATCTTTATCTGTATCTGCCTCTCCTTTAAGGCCTTCCACCAGATAGTGGCTGAATATGCCCTGCCTGAGCCCCTGTGATTCCAACGAGACCTCCTCACTTTTACTGGAAAGGAGAAAGGCAGTACCGCCTCCGCTCGCCTGTAGTTTTTTATAAAAAAGATCTACGGATTCAAACATCGGGGTCTTGACGGCGAGTAGTGAGCCGGCATAACAGGCATCCGCGATGACCAGTTTTTGCCTGGCCTGGCATAGTTGGAGACGTTCCTTTACATCTTCATACTCGACCTTGTTCCGGTACCCATCGCTGTCCGTCGGCAGGTAAAAGCCTTGGAAACCATGCCCGGCGAGATATACCAGGACTTCATCCTCCGGGCCGGCCATCGCGATGATGTCATCCAGGCCTTTGTATATGTTTTCTGCTATAGCGCTTTCATCGATCAGGATGCGGATATGATCCTCAGGTACGGCTCCACCTTCAGGGCTCTTGAGAAAAGCATAGATCCGATAGGCATCATCATCGGTATACTTTAAGGACTCGAAGTGATCATACTTTGAAGCACCGACGATCAGCGCATAGATATTCACCCCCTCAGCGTAGGGTGGTTTCGAAACAGATGCTGTTTTTTGCTGCACATATTTCCCCTCTTCCCAATCTCCTGTCAGCACGAGTCCATTGGAATAGACATACTGGCCTTTCCCTGCAGGACGGCCATTTCTCCAGCGGCCTTTAAATACATCGCCATTGACGTATTTACACTCCCCTTCCCCATCCGGCAGGCCATTGAGGAAAAAGCCTGTGTATACTGAGCCATCATCAAACACCATCCGACCTTTACCGGATCCACATGGCACCAGATTACAATCTGCAAGATATTCAGCAGCCTCAGATTTTGGGAGCACCTTTTCGATCTTAAAACCGGAATCACTCCAGTATCCTTTCACCTTATGTCCATCGGCCTGGATGTAGGTGCCACCGGTGCTATTGATCCCTTTGTCCCAGGTGCCTTCAAAATAACCACCATCCAGGTCATACACCTTGACGGCGCCATTCAACTGGTTGTTGGCAAACGTACCGACGTAGCTGTAGCCGTCAACGGTGTTGAGAATGCCTTCGCCTTCGCGCTTATTCATCTTCCAGTAACCCTTGTAAATGTCTCCGTTGGCAAACTTCAGGGTACCCAGCCCATGGATCTTGCCATAGGACATCTCGCCTTCGTACACGGCCCCGTTTTTAAACATGTATTTGCTAAAGCCATTTTGGCAATCACCAAGGATGCATTGGGCGTCCACGACGCTGAAGGCAAGGCACAGGAAGGCAACAGATATACCTGATCTGGTCATAAATTGTTGATTTTTAAAACGCTAAAGGGATGAAGAGGGTATAAGTCCGTTATCGCAGCAGATTTGTTGGAAAATGCGGATTCAGGATATAAAACTTATTTTTGCCTCCACATATTATATCAAACAACTATGAAAAAGATTCAATTTATTACCCTCCTCCTCCTCGTTGCCACTGTTTGGGTCTCTTGTAAACAAGCCCCTGCAGCTGAAGCCGAAACAAACTCTTTTGGTGCCGGTGTATCTAAGCCGGATGCCGCGGTCAGTTTTGCTGATGTAAACACAAAGCTTGAAACGGCTGATTCAGTCAATGTGGTCATGCGGGCCAAGGTCGGCGATGTATGCCAGGCCAAAGGCTGCTGGATGAATATCGTCGATGCTGCCGGGACGACTGAAGGTGAAATGTTTGTTCAGTTTCAGGACTATGGTTTCTTTATGCCAAAAGACATAGCAGGCCGTGAAGTGATTGTCGAAGGCAAAGCTTACAAACAAGAAACTTCAGTAGAAGAACTCAAGCATTATGCAGAAGATGCAGGTAAAACTGCTGAAGAAATCGCAGCGATTACCGAGCCCGTGATGGAGAAGAAGTTTATGGCGACTGGTGTGGTGCTGGTGAAATGAAAAGTGATGCTTCGACCTGCTAGTACTCAACCATGTGCTACAGCTCAGCAACCAAGTGAAAAATAAAAAAAAGGAGTATTGGGTGTCAATGCTCCTTTTTTTATGCCTTGGGGTTTATGCTTGGAGACATAAGACGCCAGACTCGACTGTAAGAGAGTAAGAGAGTAAGAGAGTGAGATCGTGAGATCGTGAGACGCGAGACTCGCAGATGCCAGACTCACATGTAAGAGGGTAAGAAAGTAAGAGGGTGAGACGCCAGACGCATGATGCTCGTTTTTTATACAGGCTCCCCTTGCAATCTGCTTCTGGTCTTTTTATTTAAAAAAAACCAGACGTTGTTGGTAGCCTCCCTTTGAATGCCGAAGCTATTTTGCGAAGGCATTTGGCTGCCGACGGTAAAAGCATTGATGTCATGTTCTATTTTGGAGCTGTTTCAGTAGCCTCCTGGCTACAGGTAGAAATCATTTTGATGCGGATAGAAAGAAAAGTTGAGCGTTAGTTCACATACGCTCGTGCGACCGCAAGTTTAAACTTGCGTACACGAAAGCTTAAGTAAACTTAAGCTTAACATTTTGCCTTATGGATGGCTGCGCCATCCATAATTAAATGACCCTCTACGCTCGTCAGGAGACGAGCATATATTTGGTTCAAGTCTGAAGACTTGAACCAGCGTTATACTACTTTTCATTTTTCACTTTTCACTTTTCATTCACTTAACCCAAGCCTTTGCGTCAGCAACTGTATATCCACATACTCCCCAATCAACTCAACTGCCCGACGCACTTTCCATGGCGTATCGCGATTGATCTTTACTTCGATCTTACTGATCTGTAGTACGGAGCCGTACGTATCAAGCTCAGTGCGCACCATCGGGATCTTATGCTTGATGATATAATCAATCGATCTGCTTTCAGGCGTGCCCTGCCCGGTGAGTACGATGCCGGAGAGTGGTGATTTCGTCTTACGCATCACTTTCGTGATCGAATTGATTTTTTCAAGCGCAGGCTCAAGCTGACGAACGGCAGCAACAAGCAATATATTTTCAAAGGATTTCAGTTCCTGTGTATCGAGGAGCGAACCCGCCATGATATCACCGACTTTGTTATCAAGATTTTCTGGATTGTGCGTCACTAATCCCGAGATCGAATCCATAATGGTACGCATGACCGGATACGCAAGACTTTTTTCATACGGTATTAAACCAAGCAATGGAATCCCTCTCGGTTCCAGCCACTTGTTGAGATAAAACCGGACACGATCCATTTTATCAGGAATGACTTTGTTGACGATCACACCCAGGATCGGCACTCCTTCTTCACGAAAGAGCGCAAGGTTCATGTTGAGCATATCAATCGTGCTGCCGATACCCCCTTCTACCACCATGATCACCGGTGCCTTGACAAGTTTTGCTACATGTGCATTAGACATTTCTGCAACGCTCCCTACACCCGGATGTCCCGTGCCTTCAAAGATGACTACATCATGTATACGATCAAGTTCATGTGCAGCATTCAGAATATCCTCTTCGAGATTAAACTCCTCCGGATGCTCCAGATATCTTGTAGTAGCTCCTGTCCCCAGGATGACCGGGCTGTGCAACTTTGGATCAATATGGAAATCAATCAGGTCAGCAAATAAAACAGTGTCCTTATCAACCCGAAGATTATCTACTTCCAACGACTTCTGGCCTACTGGCTTGCAGTACCCCACTTTATATCCTTCACGAATTAAGGCTGACACCAATCCAAGCGTACATGTTGTCTTACCGACATGCTGACTGGAGGCGGCCATATATATGTTTCTCATGTTTTTACGCTGTTTGAAGACTTTGTTCTTCTTTCCATATCATATTATCAATCAACCTCACCCCTTCTACCTTCACAGCACAGCATGCTACAATCTGGTCAGCATCCTCCATGTGTTGCACCGGCTCTAATGTATATCCATTGACCACTTCAAAATATTCAGGATCAAAATTTACTTTACGCAAAGCATCTAATGCGATCTCCTGAACAGCCTTTGCAGGTGTCTTTTGTTCAAACAAAATTTTACCTGATGTCAGTATGTTGAATATCACTCCGGCCTTATCTCTTGCTTCCGGGCTGAGCCTGACATTTCGTGAACTCATTGCTAAGCCATTTGCCTCCCGGACCGTAGGACACATCACGAGTTGAATCGGCATATGGAAATCGGCAATCAGTTTTCGGATGATCGAAAACTGTTGAAAATCCTTCTGACCCATGAATAAATTATCCGGTGAGGTGATGCGAAGCAACCGATACACGACCTCAGCCATGCCGATGAAATGGCCCGGCCTGAATTTACCTTCCATCGTTTCGGCCGCAGGACCGGGATCAAAATCTATCGTCTTGTGATCCCCCGGCGGATAGACGTCTTCTACTTCAGGAAGGAATACCATATCCACGCCCCCTTCGTAAAGCATCTTCAAGTCCGCTTCGATAGGCCTCGGATACTTCCGGAGATCTTCGGGATCATTAAACTGCTTAGGATTGACAAAAATGGAAACGATCGTCACATCGGTCTCCTCCCTGCTCCTTTCCACCAGCGAGAGATGCCCATAATGCAGGGCCCCCATCGTCGGTACGAAACCAACCTTTAGCCCCTCCGCCTTGCGGCCATCTACCCAATCCCGTATCTGCTGCACCCGCTTAAAAATGAACATTGGCGATTTCGTTGTGTTTGAAGTTCAGTTTCGACCAGTAAATAGCGGGAAAAGGTAGCACTTTCCTGCCTGACAAGTGTCAGGCTGAGCTACCAGCTTCCAGCTTCCAGCTAATTATTGAGTGACCACAGCCTTCACCATAAATGTTATACCTGATGAGTTCCAAGTGTCTTTTAAAAGTCAAGCGCAACGAAAGCCTGGTAGCTGGAAGCTGAAAGCTGGGAGCTTCGTATTGCAATTTACCCTTACTTTTGCCACCCATGTTTTTACAAGTATTAAAATCAAAGATCCACAGGGCAGTCGTCACCGAGGCTAATCTCAACTACGTCGGGAGTGTCACGATTGACGAAGAACTGATGGATGCTGCAGGACTTATCGATGGCGAGCGCGTACAGGTAGTCAACAATAACAATGGCGCCAGGCTCGAAACCTATGTCATCACAGGAGAGCGCCATTCGGGTCAGATATGCCTCAATGGAGCCGCAGCCCGCCAGGTACAGCTCGGAGACATCCTCATCATCATGGCATATGCCTGGATGACCCCAGAAGAAGCTAAAGGTTTCAAACCTATGAGTGTTTATCCTGATGAACACAACAAGATCAAATTCTAACCTGTGGCCATTCCAAAAAAAGTCCGTTCGTTTTTACAGTTTATCCTCTTTACAGGTGTAGGCGTTCTTATTCTTTTTTTAGTCTATAGAAGTCAGAATGCCGCCTATATCGCGGACTGTGCCCTCAAAGGGATACCGGATGAGGAATGCAGCCTGATGGATAAACTCAAGGCGGATTTTGCAAGCGTCAATTACTGGTGGATCATGGCGATCATTGTCGCTTTCATCATCAGTAACCTGCTGAGGGCGCATCGCTGGCTCCTCTTGATCAAGACCATGGGCACGCATGGTCGCATGTCCAATGCATTTTTTACGATCATGGTAGGCTATTTTGCCAATATGGGACTGCCGAGAGTCGGCGAATTAGTTCGCGCCGGTTTGTTTGCTAAGTATGAAAATATCGGACCTGAAAAAGTCATGGGCACTATCGTCGTTGACCGGATCCTGGATCTGCTCAGCCTGTTATTTGCCATCCTCCTCGCCTTTATTCTGCAGGGCAGTGTTCTGTTTGCCTTTTTTGAGGACAAAATCGGTAGTTCCGTTTTCGGAAAAGGTTGGTTATACATCCTGATAGCACTTGTTTTTCTTCTATTGTTTTTCATGTATCGTTTTCGACGCTTCATCAAACAATGGAGCCTTTACCAAAAGATTCATCATCTGGTCGAAGGGTTCAGGGACGGGCTCAGAAGTCTTCGGCGAGTAGAGAAGCCTTGGATATTATTTCTGGATACGGTTCTCATCTGGTTGATGTATTACCTGATGATGTTTCTTTGCTTCTATTCTTTCGAACCCACCGCCCATCTGGGTGGAATGGCAGGTTTGATGGTCTTTGTTTTTGGAGGACTGGGCATCGTATTTCCTTCCCCCGGGGGCATGGGCACTTTCCATCTGATGGTCATCACAGCACTTTCGATCTATGGTATTCATGGTGATGATGCATTCTCTTTTGCCAACATTCAGTATTTTTCAGTTCAGCTTCTAGGCTGTATGTTGATTGGCATCATCGGGCTGATCGTATTGCCTATCATCAATAAGAAACCTAAACCCAATGTCACTGACCCGGACCACGGCGCAATCTAAAATCTTTGACCGGCAAGGCCTGGTCGACCAGATCGCCCGCTGGCAGAAAAACGGAGAGCGGATCGTTTTCACCAATGGTTGTTTTGATATCCTGCATGCTGGCCATATTCGTTATCTGGAATCAGCTGCTGCTCACGGAGATCGTTTGGTTATAGCGGTCAATGATGACGAGTCGGTCACCAGGCTCAAGGGAGAAACCAGACCAATTAATGTTCTTGGTAGCCGATTATACTTATTGGCCTCACTCAGTTGTGTCGATGCAGTTGTTCCTTTTACTGAAGACACACCGCTCGACATCATTATACTCCTGCATCCGGATGTGGTGGCCAAAGGAGGTGATTATACGCCGGAGACGATTGTAGGGGCAAAAGAAGTAATGGGTTGGGGCGGAACCGTTGAAGTCATTCCGTTTGTTGATGGTTTCAGCACCACCCGCCTCGAAAGCAAGATCCTTTCATTGCATAGACGTAAAAACGAAGAATCATGAAAACCCGTACCGGTGAGGTATTTGACTTCCTCGAATCTGTCGCCCCACTCCACCTGCAGGAGAAATATGACAATAGTGGCTTACTGATTGGTTCCACCGACCAGGAAGTTACCGGGGCTATCGTGTGCCTGGATTGCACCGAAGCTGTGTTGGACGAGGCCATAACAAAGGGATGCAACCTTATCATTGCCCATCATCCTGCGATATTCTATGGGGTCAAGCGCATTACCGGGGCAAACCCGACGGAGCGAATCATCCGGAAAGCCATCAAACATGACCTGATCCTGTATGCTGCCCATACGAATCTGGATAATACACTAAAGCATGGGGTCAATGAGCGGATAGCACGAAAAATAGGGCTTGATATCGATAGCATCCTGAGGCCGTTGCAAAATAGCCTGGATCCTACGCTGGGTGCAGGTATCGTTGGATATTTTTCGAACCCATTGACGGAAAACCAGTTTCTACACCTCCTGAAAGATCTGATGAAAGCTACCGTGATCAGGCATACTGCTTTGACGCACAAGCCAATACAGAAAGTTGCCATCTGTGGTGGCTCCGGGAGCTTCCTGCTTGAAGACGCCCTTAAGGCCGGGGTCCATGCTCTGGTGACGGCTGATTTCAAATATCACAACTTCTTTGATGCCCAGGACGGTCTCCTCGTCTGTGATATAGGGCATTATGAGAGCGAACAATATACAATCAACCTGCTGCAGGAGCTTATTTCAGGGAATTTTAGTACTTTTGTCGCCCATTGCACGGGAATCAATACGAATCCCGTCCATTATTTTACCTGATTTTCATACAAACTTATGGCTAAAACAACCGAAATCAGTATTGAAGAAAAGCTGAGACAGCTCTTCTCTCTCCAGAAGATAGATACTAAAATAGACGAAATCGAAGTCCTCAAAGGTGAGCTTCCGATTGAGGTCAGTGACCTTGAAGACGAAATCACCGGTCTGGAAACCAGGCTCAAAAACCTCAATGATACCGTCAAGGATATTGAGAAGGAAGGGCTGAAGTTTACCACCAAGATCAGCGAAGGGGAAGCCCTCATCAAGAAATACACCAAGCAGCTGGATGATGTCAAAAACAACCGTGAGTTTGACGCCCTCTCCAAAGAGCTTGAAATGCAGAAACTCGAGATCCAGCTGGCTGAGAAAAAGGCCCGTGAAATCAACGACAAAGTATCTGCCAAAAACACTGTGATCAAAGAGGCCAAGGAAAAGCTGAAAGCTAAAAAGACCAACCTCGATGTCAAGAAGGATGAACTCAAATCTATCATTGCCAAGACAGAGAAAGAAGAAAAAGCACTTCGCAAAAATGCTTCTACAGCTGAAGGCCTGATTGATGAGCGTCTCCTCAAAGCGTACCATCGTATCCGCAACAATTATCGTAACGGGCTCGCGCTCGTAGCGATTGAGCGGGATGCTTGCGGCGGTTGTTTCAACCAGATCCCACCACAGATTCAACTCGAAGTATCACAACGCAAAAAAATCATCGCTTGTGAACACTGCGGACGAATACTGGTCGACAGCGAGATCGCCGGCTATACAGTAGAAGTATAATCTCCTCGAATTGAATTCGTGAATAAAATCATCCGGGTACAAATGAAGACTTTTATTTGTGCCTGGATTTTTTTTTGGGCAGGTACTGTTGCCGCCACAGAGATGTACTGGACGCCGGAAGCAAAAAATGCTTACGCCCTGATCACTGACCTCCGCATTGATGAAGCCATCACCATCATCCGGCTTCAATCCATCACCCATCCTGAAAATCACATCTGGCCTTATCTGGAAGACTATGGCGAGTTCCTGCGCATCTTTGTACAGGAAGATGTGCGAAAGATACCTGCATTCCTTTCTGCATCCGTCATCCGGTTGGAAAGGATCGAATCCGTCCCGGAATCGAATCCGCTTTCGCTGATGGCACAGGCACAAATTGGACTTCATCAGTGTGCACTCCATCTGCAGCAAGGACAGTTTGTCGCTGCTGCAACAGACATCAACAAATCATTTAAACTGCTGCGAAAAAACCAGAAGCTTTATCCGGACGATGTGGCAAACCTCAGGTTATATGCTTCGCTGAAAGTTGCCTTTGGCGCAGTGCCTGATCAATACCGGTGGCTTATCTCCATCGTTACGAGCCTGAATGGCACTATTGAAGAAGGGCTCGGTGAATTGTATTCCATCCTAAAGACTACAACTCCTGAAAACAATATGTATCATAGAGAGACACTGCTCTACACTGCCTTGGCTGAAGGCAGATTGAATAACAAGCCGGCTAAAGCATTGCAACTGCTCAACACCCATTTGGGCAAAACACCAGAAACCAAAACAGTACAATACCTCATGGCCAACCTGATGATCGCAGATGGCAACAATGACGGTGCGATCACGATCCTGAGTAAAGCTGTAGGTGCTCCCGGTGCAGTTTCTATTCCCTTTCTTGATTTTATGCTTGGAGAGTGCAAGTTGTTTCGCGGGGATGCGGATGCAGATATACCCCTTAAAAAATTTCTTGCTCAGCATAAAGGCAAACATTTCATCAAAGAGGCCCATCAGAAACTTGCGTGGTTTGCATTGCTCAAGGGAGATCGCAGTGGATACTTTAATCACATGCAACAGATCCTAATCAAAGGAGCAAATACGACTGATGAAGATCAGCAAGCCATGATTGAAGCAGAGACGCATGCAACTCCACATCCGGTGTTACTAAGAAGTAGATTGTACTATGATGGCGGTTATTATGACAAAGCACTTAGCCAGTTGTCGCAATCCCTATATGACACTATGAACCAGCATGCACATCGCCTGGAATACCTCTATCGCAAGGGCAGGATTCTGCAGGCACAGAAGATGTATGCGGAGGCATTACATTATCTCATGCTGACCATCAGCACCGGGCAATTCGAAAAATTTTATTTCGCCTGCAGCGCCGCACTGCAATGTGGGGTCATTCATGAATCTATGGGTGCGATTGAAACCGCCAGGAAGTATTACCTGATGTGCCTGGATATCACCCCGGAGACCTATAGCTCCAGCTTGCACCAGAAGGCCAGGATCGGGCTGAACAGAACCGGAGGTTGATTAAGTGAAAAATGAAAAGTGAAGAGTGAAGAGTGAAAAGCGGTGTGCTGAGCGGAGTCGAAGTATGAAAAATAGGAAGCTGAAAACAGGAGATGAGGTGTTTAAAGGAGAAAATACATTGAATCGGAGGTTTTAGGAGAGAAACTTTTATATTTGCACTCCTTTTTTGGGTGGTTGGCTGTAAAGTCAGGGACTTAATAGAGGGAAAGCGGAAAATTTCCGCCTTTTGATAAAATGGCGTGGTAGCTCAGATGGTTAGAGCGCCCGTACGGGAGGTCGGCGGATCAATCCCGAAGCTTGAAAAAAATAATGGCGTGGTAGCTCAGATGGTTAGAGCGTGCGATTCATAATCGCAAGGTCGGCGGTTCAATCCCGCCTCACGCTACACTTTAAAGTTGAAAACATTCGAATCAATGTCAATCCAGGAGCATTGGTTTTATGTCCTTTATAGCCTAAAGGATCACAAATTGTACAAGGGCACCTGTAGCGAAATAGAGAGCAGGTTCCTTGTTCATACTTCAGGAGGTGTCAAATCGACAAAACATCGAAGACCCTTAATCCTCATCTACACAAGAAAATTTGATTCGAAATCTGAGGCCCTGGCATATGAACGTTATGTCAAAACTATTGAGGGAGGTACTCATTTGAGAGAAGTCCTTAGGCAGTTGGGCACAATAACTTCCTCAGGAAAATTATGCTCACTTGGTTAGAGCACCCGTACGGGAGGTCGGCGGTTCAATCCCGCCTCACGCTACACTTTAAAGTTGAAAACATTCGAATCAATGTCAATCCAGGAGCATTGGTTTTATGCCCTTTATAGCCTAAAGGATCACAAATTGTACAAGGGTACCTGTAGCGAAATAGAGAGCAGGTTCCTTGTTCATACTTCATCTACAACATAACTTGCATCTCCCAAAAACGTCTCACGTCTCATGTCTCATGTCTCATGTCTCATGTCTCACATCTCACGTCTCACGTTCTCACTCTCTCACTCTCTCACACAAACCTATCTCTCCACTCCGGCGGCGGCATAGGGCAGACATCATATCTTTCTCCATACGTGTATCTCCTTTTGGCGATATATCGATAGATTCCATCCCGGCATTTTTTAGGTATAAGGTATCCTGCGAGACCCAAATTAAATGGGAAGCCGAGTTGTTGAGCAATCCTCAAGGCAGCATCACTTCGAATAAATAACTCCCCTTGATCAAAAAACACGATTGTATTCTCTTGCATATAAGCAGGTAGTAATGGAGTTAATATTTCCCCAGCCAGTTTGCCTTCAAGTGGTGAAAACCTGATTTCTTTTTTCTTATCGGCACGGAGGATTCGCTTCACCCAGGAGTGACACATCGGACAGTTACCATCGAAGAAGATTATTTTCATATGCCTGTGTAAGGGGGTGACAACGTGAGAGCGTGAGAACGTGAGATGTCAGAGAGTGAGAACGTGAGAACGTGAAAGGCTCGAGAGGCACACTCACATCTCACCACTCACAATTCAAAACTCACAACTCACATCAACCAAAAACCACTTCAAACAGTTCTCTCAACAACTTTACCTGGACAACAGTTGTATTGGATTTTGGAATATCAAGTTGGCCGGATGCTGGAATGTAGATTTTCTTATATCCCAGCCTGGTTGCTTCTGCTATGCGCTTATCTAATTGCTGTACTGGACGGATCTCGCCTGACAAGCCTACTTCGCCAGCAAAACAAATATCCCTGGGCACTGGAATATCCTGCAGGGAGGAGACTAGTGCTACAGCCAGCGCCAGATCAATGGCTGGTTCTGTCACTTTGAGTCCGCCGGCTACATTGAGGAATACATCCTGGTTGCCAAAGAAAAACCCGCATCGCTTTTCCAGCACTGCAAGCATAAGGTGTAATCGCCTGACATCATACCCTGAAGTGGAACGTTGGGCTGTGCCATACACAGCTGTACTAACCAGTGCCTGGGTCTCAATCAGAAAAGGCCTGAACCCTTCACACACCAGGGAAATACATGAACCTGATGCGCGGTGATTGTGGTCCGCAGGTATCAGCCATTCGGATGGATTTTCGACCGGCACCAGACCCATCCCTTTCATTTCATAGATGCCGATCTCACGTGTTGAGCCAAAACGATTTTTCACGCAGCGTAGCAACCTGAAATTGTATTGCCTGTCTCCTTCAAGATGTAATACAACATCTACAATGTGCTCCATCAACTTCGGGCCCGCTATATCTCCTTCCTTGGTAATATGCCCTACCAGGATAATGGTGATACCGGTCTGTTTGCTGAGTTGCTGAAGACGGTAACTACATTCCCTGATCTGGCTTACTGAGCCGGGAACGGATTCAAGGTCAGGAGAGTAAATCGTCTGAATGGAATCAATGATGACAATACCTGCCAGAATCTCCATGATGGCATCAATGACCCTGTTGAGATCTGTCTCTGCGAGGATATGACAATGCTCTCCTTTGATGCCCAGACGATGAGCCCTCATTTTAATTTGTGTGGCGCTTTCTTCTCCGGAGATATATAACATCCTGAGGCCCGGATTGGCCGCCATTTGAAGCAACAATGTAGATTTCCCTGCTCCTGGCTCGCCTGCCATGAGAATGACTGAGCCAGGCACCACTCCACCACCAAGAACCCTTTCAAGTTCAGGATCTCCTACTTGTACCCGCATATCCGTTTCCATGCTGATCTCAGAGAGCAGGGTGGGAATGGGTTTATCTCCAGCCATTGCTTTTGAAGCACTTGATCCACTCTTACCGGATATAACCTCCTCTGTCATAGTGTCCCATGAATGGCATTCGGGGCATTTGCCCATCCAGCCGGAAGCCGTGGCACCACAATTGGAACAGATATATCTTGTTTTGGCTTTGGACATAGTAAATAGGCGTTTTCAAACAGGTTAACAGTTTATTAAAAGATTTTGTACCTTAAATGTAAATATTACTAAACTCTGTGTAATTTTAGAATGTTATAAGACCATATTGCATTTGATGCAGACAGATAGATACTGGTTTAAACGTAAACCTAAGGC